>DATIFE010000001.1:0-3355 GCA_035455425.1 Anaeromyxobacteraceae bacterium
ACGCCACGCCGACCACCACCGTGCCGGCCAGCTCCGCCTGAGCGCCCGGGGACGGGCGGGCCGTCCCCCCGGCGAACGGCCGGCAGCGGCCCGCGGCCATCGGGTACAATCCCCGGGGGCGCGCCTTGACCACCCCGCGCCCGAACGGATAGACACGCCCGCCATGGCGAGCCCGAGAGCCGAGAAGGCCAAGCCCATCTACAAGCGCATCCTCCTCAAGCTCTCGGGGGAGGCGCTCATGGGGGACGGGAAGTACGGCATCTCCCCCCGGACGCTGGCCGCCATCGCGCAGGACGTGAAGGACGTGGTGGACCTCCAGGTGGAGGTGGCCCTCACCATCGGCGGCGGCAACATCTTCCGCGGCGTCTCCGGCGCCACCGAGGGGATGGACCGGTCCAGCGCCGACTACATGGGCATGCTGGCCACGGTGATCAACTCGATGGCGCTCCAGGACGCGCTGGAGAAGATCGGCGTCCAGACGCGGATCCAGTCGGCCATCGAGATGCACCAGGTGGCCGAGCCCTACATCCGCCGGCGCGCCATCCGGCACCTCGAGAAGGGCCGGGTGGTGATCTTCGCCGCCGGCACCGGCAACCCCTACTTCACCACCGACACCGCCGCCTCCCTGCGCGCCATGGAGATCCACGCCGACGTGCTGCTCAAGGCCACCAAGGTGGACGGCGTCTACAGCGACGACCCCAAGAAGAACCCGGGCGCCACCAAGTTCCGGACCCTCTCCTACATCGACGTGCTCAAGAAGAACCTCAAGGTGATGGACTCGACCGCCATCAGCCTGTGCATGGACAACGAGCTGCCCATCGTGGTCTTCGACCTGACGGCGCGCGGGAACGTCCGGCGGGTGGTGGTGGGCGAGGAGATCGGGACCACGGTGGGGAAGCAGCAGACCCACCGCGCCGCCAGCCAGTGAGGAGGACGCCATGGGGCTCGCCGACGACGTGCTGGCCGACCTGCAGGAGCGGATCGCGAAGACGCTGGAGCACTTCCGCCACGAGATGACGGCCGTGCGCACCGGGCGCGCCAGCCTGCACATGCTCGACGCCGTGCGGATCGACTACTACGGCACCTCCGCGCCGCTCAGCCAGGTGGCGACGCTGGCGGTGGCCGACGCCCGCCTCATCACCGTGAAGCCCTGGGAGAAGAACCTGGTCCCGGTGATCGACAAGGCCATCCGCGACGCCAACCTCGGCCTCAACCCCCAGTCGGACAAGGAGATCGTCCGCGTCCCCGTGCCGGCCCTCACCGAGGAGCGGCGCAAGGAGATCGTGAAGCAGGTGAAGCACAAGGGCGAGGAGGAGAAGCTGGCCATCCGCAACGAGCGCCGCGACGCCAAGGCGCTCGTCGAGGAGGGGGAGAAGGACGGCGAGGTGGCGGCCGACGAGGCCAAGAAGACGCTGGAGAAGATCCAGAAGGCCACCGACGACGGCGTGAAGAGGATCGACGAGATGGTGGCCGCCAAGGAGAAGGAAGTGATGACGGTCTGACCGGTGCGGATCGAGTCGCTCTCCCAGCTCCTCTGGCTCGTCGTCCCCCTGTTCCTCATCGGCTCGGCCGCGGGCGGGCTGCGCGCCCTCTCCCTGCGCCAGGCCGACCCGCGCCGGCGCCGGCTCTACCAGGCCCTGTGGGTGGCGCTGCTCCTCGCCGGGACGCCCATCTGGATCCTGGCGGCGGTGACGCTGGGCCTGGTGTGAGGGCCTAGCCGCCGCTCCCCGGGCCCCCGTACTTGGCCAGCAGCGCCTCGAAGCGCGGGTCGCCCCGCAGCGGGGCGAAGCGCGGGTCGACGCGCAGCAGCGGCGCCGAGACGGGGCTCGGCATGGCCAGCAGGCGCTCGAGGGCGTCGAGGGCCTCGCCGCGCGCCCCGGCCTCCATGGCCACCACCGAGAACACCTCCAGCAGGCTCGCGCCCTCGAAGGGCTTGGTCTCCACCGGGAGCAGGGCCAGGGCCCGGCGCCCCTCGCGCAGGCCCTCCTCGCCCCGCCCCGAGAGCGCCAGCGCCTCGGCCAGCGCCACCCGGCGGAAGGCGTCCTCCTCCCGGCCGGCGACCTCGCGCCGCAGGGCCGGCAGCGCCGAGGACGCGAGCCTGCGGGCCCGCGCCACGTTCCCCAGCGCGGCGTGGGCCCGGGCCAGGATCACCGCCCGGGAGAGGAAGGGCCGCAGCGAGAGGGCGTCGTCCCCCGGCGCCTCCAGCACCTCGCGCCCGCGGTCGGGCACCACGGTGAGGAACTGGGCCAGGGAGGTCGCCGGCGGGCCGGACAGCGGGAAGCGCGGAGGCTTGGCGGCCAGGTACCGCCGCAGCGGCGCCAGGTCGCCGCGGGCGAGCGCCGGCAGGTAGGAGCAGAGGATGTTCGAGTTCTCGTCGGAGGAGCCGAGGAGCAGGAGGCGCTCGCAGGCGCGCTCGGCCTCGCGGTAGCGCCGGATCTGCAGGAGCTGGCCCACGAGCGTGCCCACCCGGAGGGAGTCGAAGGGGGACAGGGCCGCGGCGCGCTCCAGGTGGACGGCCGCCTCCTCCTGGCGCCCCAGCCGCCGCTCCGCCACCCCCAGCAGGAAGAGCGCGGTGTCGTGGTCCGGCGCGCTGCGCAGCACCTTCTCGGCGATCCGCACCGCGCTGGCGTAGTCGCCCTGGGCGAAGAGGACGTGGCCCAGGGCCAGCTGGGTCTCCGCCCGGTCGGGCTCCTCCGCCAGGGCCCGCTCCGCCTCGGCCCGGGCGGTGGCCTGGATGGCCTCGGTGTCCTCGAAGTCGGCGAGCTCGGAGAGCGACCCGGCCAGCGCCGCCCGCGCCAGGGTGAAGGAGGGGTCGCGCGCCAGGGCCTGCTCCAGCGCCGCCACCGCCAGGCGCTGGTCCTCGGCCACGCGCACGGCGCGGCCGGTGAGGTACATGCCGCGCAGGTACAGGTCGTAGGCCTCCGGGTCGCGGGTGGGCCTCTTGTCGAGCCGGCTCCGGGCCGCGCCCGAGAGGCGGGCGCCGAGGGCCCGGACGATCTCCCGCGCCACCTCGGTCTGGATGGCGAGCAGGTCGGAGGCGTCCCGGTCGTAGGCCTCGGCCCACAGCTGGTGCTCGGTGCGCGCGTCCACCAGCCGGGCCGTGACCCGGACCCGGTAGCCCGCCTTCTGCACCGTGCCCTCGACCAGCGCCCCGATGCCCAGCTCCCGGCCGATCTCGCGCACGCTCAGGCTGGTGTCGCGGTACCGGAGCACGGAGGTCCGCCCGATCACCTTCAGGCCGCCCAGGCCGGCGAGCTGGGTGATGAGCTCGCCCTGGATGCCGTCGGCGACGTAGGCGTCGTCCCGCGAGGCCGAGAGGCTGGCGAAGGGCAGCACGGCGATCGACGGGACGGCC
>DATIFE010000002.1:0-2218 GCA_035455425.1 Anaeromyxobacteraceae bacterium
GAACTCGATCTTGCCCCCGGGCAGGAGCGAGTCGGCCTTCATCTCGGCCAGCTTCTGCCGCACCGCCTCCCGGTCCACCTTGCCGGCCTGCTGGATGGCGAGCAGCAGCACCCGGGCCGTCTCGTAGCCCAGGGCCTGGAACCACTCCGGCGCCTTGCCGTACTTGGCCTGGAAGGCGTCGGCGAAGTCCTTGGCCGGGCCGGGCTTGTCCGCCAGCTGGGCGTTCCACCAGACGCCCGAGACCACGTAGTCCACGTTCTCGCGCCCCAGCGCCTCGACCGCGCCCTTCTCGGAGCCGCGGGCGCCGTAGCTCACCACCTTGTTGCACAGCCCTGCCGAGACGTACTGGCGGTGCATGGTGATGTAGTCGGGGAGGTGGGCGTCGGCGAGGAACAGGTCCACCTTGGCGGCCTTCACCTTGCCGAGCAGCGCGCTGAAGTCCTTGCCGTCGAGGGGGAAGGACTCGTCCACCGCGATCTCGTAGCCGCCGCCGCTCTGGGCCGCGAAGTCGGAGACCCCCTTGCGGAAGTCCTTCCCGTGGGCGGTGTTCTCCCACAGCAGCGCGATCCTGGCCGGGCGCGGCAGCTTGCCGGCCTTCTGCTGCACGTCGATCCACTCCATCAGCGTCTTCCCCAGCAGCTCCACCGGGGCCAGGAGGCCGAAGAGGTACTTGTAGCCGCGCTTGTAGATGGCGGTGGCGGCGCCGCCTCCGTTGACGTAGGGGACCTTGTTCTGCTCCGCCACCGTGCTCTGCGCCTCCACCAGGTGCGTGGCGTAGGTGCCGAGGAGGAAGTCCACCTTGTCCACGTTGATGAGCCGGTCGGCGAGGCTCACCGCCGTCGCCTGCGTGGTGGTGTCGTCGAGCAGGGTCAGCGCCACCGGGATCCGCTTCCCGCCCACCTCGAGCCCGCCCCCCTTGTTCGCCTGCTCGATGGCCAGCTCGTAGCCCTGCTTGAAGAAGCCGCCGATGCGGGCCTCCGAGCCGGTGAGCGGCAGGGTGGCGCCGATGGAGATCTTCGCGGGCGCCGATCCTCCGGAGCCCGACTTGCAGGCGAACAGCGAGGCGAGCAGGAGCGGTGCGACACGGCGCAGGGGCATCGGAGCCTCCGGGTTCGAGGGCCGCGGGACGCGGGCGACGGGATGCTCCCGAATACGCAGCCACGGGAACGCTGTCAAAGACCCGCACGGGCCGCCACGCCCCTTCCCAGGATGAAGCGCTGCGTCAGCCCGCGATGGGCCCCGCGGTTTCCGAAAACGCCGGCCCCGTCCTAGACTGCCCCCTTCATGCACCCGCTCCTGCCTCGCCTGGGGGCGCTCGGCTCGCGCGCCGCCCTGCGGCTGGGCCCGGCCGAGCTGACCTACGCCGACCTCGACCGCGCCGCGCGGGCCCACGCCGGGCGCATGGAGGCGGAGGGGCTCCGGCCCGGGGACCGCGTGGCGGTGTGGGCCACGCCCGACGTCGAGACCATCGCCGCCGTGGTCGGCAACGCGCTCCTGGGCCTGGTGACGGTGCCGCTCAACCCGGCCGTCGGCGAGAGGGAGCTGGCGCACGTCCTCGGGGACGCGGCCCCCCGCCTGCTCCTGGCGGCCCGGCCGGAGGCCTTCGCCCCGCGGGCCCCCGCCACCCGGGGGATCGCGCTCGACGGCCCGCGGATCGCCCCGGCGCCGCCCGCCCCCGGCGATCCGCTGCTGGTGCTCTACACCTCCGGGACCACCGGGGCGCCGAAGGGCGCGGTCATCACTCACCGCAACGCCGCCTTCGACCTCGACGCGCTGGCGGAGGCCTGGGCCTGGACCGAGGGCGACCGGCTGGTCCACGCCCTGCCGCTCTTCCACGTCCACGGCCTGGTCCTGGGGATCTTCGGGACCTTCCGGGTGGGGGCCTCCCTCGACCTCCTGCCGCGCTTCGCGCCCGACGCGGTCTGCGCCGCGATGGCGGCGGGGGGGACGATGCTCTTCGCGGTCCCGACGATGTACCACCGCATCGCCGAGCACTGCGAGGCGGACCCCGCCGACGCGCGGCGCCTGGCCGGGGCGCGGCTGCTCGTCTCCGGCTCTGCGGGCCTGCCGGTGCGGGAGAACGAGCGCCTGGCGCGCCTCTTCGGCCAGCGGGTGGTGGAGCGCTACGGCCTCACCGAGACGCTGATCCTGTGCGCGGCGCGCGCCGACGGGCCCCGGACGCCGGGCGCGGTGGGACCTCCGCTCCCCGGGCTCGACC
>DATIFE010000003.1:0-2938 GCA_035455425.1 Anaeromyxobacteraceae bacterium
CAGCTCGGCGGCTACCTCTCCGGCGGCGAGCAGCAGATGCTGGCCATCGGCCGGGCGCTGGTGGCCCGGCCCGACCTGATGCTGCTCGACGAGCCCTCGCTCGGGCTCTCGCCGCTCCTGGTCGCGGAGATCTTCGACATCGTCCGGCAGATCAACCGCGAGGAGGGCACGACCATCCTCCTGGTGGAGCAGAACGCGCACATGGCGCTCGAGGTCGCGAGCCACGGCTACGTCATGGAGGGCGGCAAGGTCGTGCTCGACGGCCCGGTGGAGCGGATCCGGCAGGACCGGGACGTGCAGGAGTTCTACCTGGGCCGGCGCGGCGGCCACCGGAAGAGCTACCGGGACGTGAAGCACTACAAGCGGAGGAAGCGGTGGCTCTCGTAGGCGACACCCTGCCGAAGCTGCTGCGCGAGCGGGCCCGCCTGGCGCCCGGGGACGTGGCGCTGCGGGAGAAGGACTTCGGCATCTGGCAGCGCGTCTCCTGGGAGGAGTACCTGGGCCACGCGCGCCGCTTCTGCCTGGGGCTCGTCTCCCTGGGGCTCGGCAGGGGCGACAAGGTCGCCATCCTCTCCGAGAACCAGCGCGAGTGGCTCTACGCCGAGCTCGGGGCCATGAGCGCCTCGGCGGTGGGCGTGGGCGTCTACCCCACCAGCCCGGCCCCCGAGGTGAAGTACGTGGTCGAGCACTCCGAGTCCTCGTTCGTGGTCTGCGAGGACCAGGAGCAGGTGGACAAGATCCTGGAGGTGGAGCTGCCCCTGCTGAGGAGGATCGTGGTCTGCGACATGCGGGGCCTGCGCCACTACCGCGACCCGCGCCTGGTGTCCTTCGAGGAGGTGGAGCGGCTCGGGGAGGAGCACGGGCGCGCCCACCCGGAGCTCTTCGACCGGCTGGTGGACGCCACCGAGCCCGACGGCGTCGCCTTCCTCATCTACACCTCGGGCACCACCGGGTTCCCCAAGGGGGCGATGATCAGCCACCGGAACGTGCTGGCCCAGGCGAGGAGCGCGGCCGAGGCCACCGGCATCCGGCCGGGCGACTCGGTGGTGAGCTACCTCCCGCTGTGCCACGTGGCCGAGCAGATCTTCTCGGTCTACCTGCCGCTCCAGCTCGGCATGGAGGTGAGCTTCGCCGAGAGCGTCCGCACCATCCAGGAGGACCTGCGGGAGATCGCGCCCAGCGTCTTCTTGGGCGTGCCGCGCATCTGGGAGAAGCTGCAGGCCTCCATCCTGGTGAAGATCCAGGAGGCGCCGCGCTGGCGCCAGGCGCTCTTCCGCTGGGCGCTCCGGCAGGGGAGGCGCGCCGCCGACCGGCTCCTGGAGCGCGGGTCCCTCGGGCCGGCCGACCGGGCCCTGCGGCTCGCCGCCCACCTGCTGGTCCTCCGCGCCCTGCAGAACTTCGTCGGGCTCCGCAGGGCGCGGCTCACCTTCACCGCCGCCGCCGCCATCTCGCCCGAGGTGCTCCGCTTCTTCCACGCCCTCGGCATCCCGGTGCGCGAGGGCTACGGGATGACCGAGTGCACCGGCTTCTCCTTCGTCCAGCGCCAGGGGGAGGTCCGGCTGGGCACGGTGGGGCGCGCCATCCCCGGCCTCGAGTTCCGCCTGGCGGGCGACGGCGAGCTCCTGAAGCGCGGCGAGATGGTGTTCCTCGGCTACTACCGCAACCCCGAGGCCACCGCCGAGACCATCCGGGAGGGCTGGCTGCACACCGGCGACGTCGCGGAGCTCGACCCCGACGGGCAGCTGCGCATCGTGGACCGCAAGAAGGCCATCTTCGTCACCGCCGGCGGCAAGAACGTCTCGCCGTCGCTGGTGGAGAACGCGCTCAAGGTGTCGCCCTACGTCAAGGAGGCGGTGGTCGTCGGCGACGGGGAGAAGTTCCTGGCGGCGCTGGTCCAGATCGACTTCGAGAACGTGGGCCAGTGGGCCACCGAGCGCCGGCTTCCCTACACCACCTTCAAGAGCCTCACCCACCTGCCCGAGGTGAGGGATCTCGTGGCCGCCGAGATCGACCGGGCCAACGAGGGGCTGGCCCCGGTGGAGCAGGTCCGCGCCTTCCGGCTCCTCGACAAGGAGCTCGACCACGACGACGACGAGGTGACCGCCACCATGAAGGTGCGGCGCAAGACCATCTACAGGAAGTTCGGGCCGCTCATCGCCGAGATCTACGGGGGCGCGGGCGAGCAGGCGCCCGTCCGGGGGCCGGAAGAGGAGGGCCCGGTCCCGAGAAGGACCGGGCCCCCGTGAATGGTGGAGCTGATCGGGATCGAACCGACGACCTCTAGAGTGCGATTCTAGCGCTCTCCCAGCTGAGCTACAGCCCCACGAAGGTGCTTCCCCGAGGTCAGGGGGACACTTGGTTATCGCCAGAGGGCCGAAATGTCAAAGGGATGCGTTGACCCTGGGGGCCCGAGACCGTAAAACGGAGCGGACCGAATGCAGACGCCCGCAAAGCCCGTCTCGCCGTCCGAGATCGCCGCGCTGGAGCACGCCTTCTCGTCGGACCCGAGCTCCAACGCCTGGCGGCAGCTCACCGAGGCCTACGTCTCGGTGGGCCGCTTCATGGAGGCGATGGTCGTCTGCAAGAAGGGCGTGAAGGCCCGCCCCGACGACCCCTCGGCCCGGGTCCTGCTCGCCGGCGTCTACGCCGCCCAGGGCAAGGACCGCAAGGCGCTCGAGGAGCTCTCCGAGGCGCTCAAGGGCCACCCCGACGACGTGCCGGCCAACCGCATGGCCGGGATCCTCCAGCTGAAGCTCGGGGAGAAGGAGGCCGGTGAGGCGGCGCTGCGCCGGGCAGCCCAGGCGCGGCCGGACGACGCCGAGACGCTGGAGGCGATGCGCAAGTGGGGCGTCGCCCCGCCCCCGCCCAGGCCGCCGCCGGCCACGCCCCCGGTGCTGGAGCGGGCGCGTCCGGCGGCCGCCAACGCCGCTGCCGCCGG
>DATIFE010000004.1:0-2138 GCA_035455425.1 Anaeromyxobacteraceae bacterium
GCTGGTTCCGCGGCCGGGGCGGCCGCCGGTTCTACCGCCTGCGGCACGAGGCCGGCGGCGGCGCCTTCGAGCGCGTCACGGTCCTCGACCTCTCCGGCTCCTTCCGCCTGGAGCGCCGCATCGACGCGGAGCGGATGGAGCCCGGGGGCGCGCCCGGCGAGTGGCTCCTCACCTCGGGCTGGGAGCGACGCTTCGGGCCGGGTGGCGTGGTGGCCGACCCCTTCGAGCGGCGCTCCTACGCCTTCGGCGACGGGCCCGAGGCCTTCGGCGTGCTGCCCGGTCGCCCGGACCAGATGCGGGCCGGCCTGCTGGCGCGCCAGGTCGCGCTTCGCCGGCAGCTGGGGCTGCCGTCGGCCGCCTACCAGCTCGAGTGGCACAACCGCTGGGCCTGGCCGGCGGCGGGGGTGCCGGCCGGCCTGCTGGCGCTGGCGCTGGCGCTGCGCCGCGACCGGCGGGGCCACTTCACGGCGGCGCTGGTCGAGTCGGTGGCCGTCTCTCTGGCCTTCTGGCTGGCGCACGGCCTCTGCTTCTCGCTGGGGCTCTCCGGGCGCCTCCCGCCGGCGGCCGCGGCCTGGCTGGCCGACGCCCTGTTCCTGGCGGCCGGCGCGCTGGCGCTGCGGCGGCTGGCGTGAGGCCGCGCCGCACCCCACCTTGGACTTCGGGCCGAGGGCCGTGATACTCGGGGCCCGTCATGGCGCGCAGCCGCAAGGGGATCATCCTGGCAGGCGGGTCGGGCACCCGGCTCTATCCGGCGACGCTGTCGGTCTCGAAGCAGCTCCTGCCGGTGTACGACAAGCCGATGATCTACTACCCGCTCACCACCCTGATGCTGGCGGGGATCCGGGAGATCCTGGTCATCTCCACGCCCCAGGACACGCCGCGCTTCGCCCAGCTCCTCGGCGGCGGCGAGCGCTGGGGGATCCGGCTCCAGTACACGGTGCAGCCCAGCCCCGACGGGCTGGCGCAGGCCTTCGTCCTCGGCGCCGACTTCGTGCGCGGCGGCCCCTCGGCGCTGGTGCTCGGGGACAACATCTTCTACGGCCACGACTTCCAGCAGATGCTGCGGGCCGCCGGCGAGCGGAGCGAGGGCGCCACCGTCTTCGCCTACGCGGTGACCGACCCCGAGCGATACGGCGTCGTCGAGTTCGACGCCGGCCGGCGGGCCCTGAGCATCGAGGAGAAGCCGGCGCGACCCAAGTCCCGCTACGCCGTGACCGGGCTGTACTTCTACGACGAGCAGGTCGTGGACCTGGCCCGGACCATCCGGCCGTCGGCCCGGGGCGAGCTGGAGATCACCGACCTGAACCGGCTCTATCTGGAGAAGGGCCGGCTGGCGGTGGAGATCCTGGGCCGGGGCCACGCCTGGCTCGACACCGGGACGCACGAGTCGTTGCTCGACGCGGGGCAGTTCATCGCCACCATCGAGCGGCGCCAGGGGCTCAAGGTCGCCTGTCCCGAGGAGGTGGCCTGGCGGCAGGGCTGGATCGACGACGCCCAGCTGGAGCGGCAGGCGAGAGACCTGGGGAAGTCGAGCTACGGGCAGTACCTCCGGAGCCTGCTGGAGAGCCGGGTCTTCTGATGGACGTCCGGCCCACGGCCATCCCCGACGTCCGGGTCCTCGAGCCTCGCGTCTTCGGCGACGCGCGCGGCTTCTTCTTCGAGAGCTTCAACCGGCGGGAGATGGAGGCCGCGCTGGGGCGGCCGCTGGAGTTCGTCCAGGACAACCACAGCCTCTCCGCCCGGAACGTGCTGCGCGGCCTCCACTACCAGCTGCCGCGCCCCCAGGGGAAGCTGGTGCGGGTGATCCGGGGCGAGGTCTACGACGTGGCGGTGGACCTGCGCCGCGGCTCCCCCACCTTCGGCCGGTGGGCGGCGGAGGTGCTCTCGGCCGAGAACCGGCGGCAGCTGTGGATCCCGGAGGGGTTCGCCCACGGGTTCCTGGTGCTGTCCGAGGCGGCGGAGTTCCTCTACAAGACCACCGACTACTGGCACCCGGAGCACGAGCGCTGCATCCGGTGGGACGATCCCGACCTGGCCGTCGCCTGGCCCCTGGCCGCCGGCGCGCCCGCGGTGTCGGCCAAGGACGCCGCCGGGAAGCGCTTCGCCGACGCCCCGGTGTTCGAGGGCCCGGGCACCTC
>DATIFE010000005.1:0-58464 GCA_035455425.1 Anaeromyxobacteraceae bacterium
CTCGCCGCCGAAGGCGTTGGTGGCGCGGCTCTTGAAGAGCAGGAACCACGCGCCCACCGGGCCGTAGGCGTCCTTGAAGCGCACCGGGACGAAGCGCACCTCCTGGGAGGTGAGCTCGGCGCCGGCCTTGAGGGTGAAGTACGTCGAGCTGCCGGCGTTCCAGGGCGGATACCAGGCGCGGCCCATGCCCTCGCCCATGGAGCGGGGCTTGAACACGTGCACGGCGCCGCCCAGGGTGAGCAGGGTGGCCTTGGCCCGGAACACGTAGAACTTGTTCTCGCGGACCGAGAAGCCCACGGCGCCGGCGCAGCGGTCGCCGTCCATGATGGGGCCGACGATGAAGACCCGCTCGTAGATGTTCTCCTTCCCGAGCGCCGTCTTGGCCGCCTCGGCCACGATGGTCTTGTAGCTCTCGCCGCTGATCATGAGCTGCCAGCGGCCCTCGTGGACGTAGCCGCCCTTCTCGTCCTTCCAGATGGGCAGGCCCCACTTCTCGAAGAGGTGCACCGTGCCGTCGACGTGGCGGGCGATGTTGGCGACCAGGTCGTCGCGGGCGATGCCCATCAGGTCGTTGCGGACGTACGACACGTAGTCGTTGACGGTGTTCTGGCCGTCCTTCAGCCCCACGTACATGTTGATGGCGGAGAGGCCCATGGCGACGGCGCCGGAGCGGTCCATGGCCGCCTTGTCGACCAGGGTGATCTTGATCCCGTCCTTCTTGCCCCAGTAGGAGGCCTCGATGGCGGCGCCGCAGGCGGCCATGCCGCCGCCCAGGATGAGGAGGTCGGTCTCGACGGTGACGGTCTCGTAGTTCGTCATTGCGCGCTCTCCTCTACGACTTCGTCCAGACCGCGGGGAGGCCGAGGGACGAGGGCTCGGTGAACAGGGCCGGGCTGTCGAGCTGGGGATCGCCCGTGAAGCCGCCCGACGGATCGGCCTTGCCCTCGGGAGTGGTGCGGATGGGGAACTTGAAGCGCTTCACCGTCCCGTTGCGGAACTTGACGGTCCACATGATGGAGTCCGTCGAGCGCAGCGGCACGACCGACCCGCCCATGGGCACGAAGTCGGCGTACCCGCGGACGTCGACCGCCTGCTGGGGGCAGATCTTGACGCAGTTGTAGCACTCCCAGCACATCTCGGGCTCGCGGTTGAAGGCCTTCATCTTCTCCTTGTCGAGCACCATGAGGTCGTTGGGGCAGATGTACTGGCAGGCGGTCTTGTCGAGCGCCTTGCACCCGTCGCATTTCTCCGGGTTCACGAAGCTGGGCATCTATCTCCTCCGGGGGCCCGGCGGCCCGTGCAATGTGTTATCCGCGTGCGCAGGAATACTGACGCCACGGTGCATGAGCGCTCATCGGGCGTCAAACCCGAGAATTTCAATTGTGGAGATAAAGGAGGTTGATGGCGCCGCCGGCGCCGTCAAATGCCCGACTTGACGCCGGGCCAGGTGCTGCTGAGCCGCCGGACCTCGTCGACGAAGGCGGCCACCGCGCGCGACTCCGGGACCTCGTTCCAGGTCACCAGCACGATGCGGCGGGTGAGCGGCGGGTCGAGCCGGATGCGGCCGAGGCGGCCGCCGGGGTTCGCCCGGCTGGCCACATCGCGCTCGGTCACCATGTCGGGGAGGAAGGCGACGCCCAGGCCCATCTCGACCATGCGCTTCACCGTCTCGACGTCCTCGGTGGACAGGACCGGCTCGACCTCGACGCCGAGGCGGTCGAGGTACCGCTGGATCAGCGAGCCGGTGGGCGTCTGCTGCGAGAGGGACACGAGCTGCGTGCGGGCCAGCTGCTCCCGGCGGACGGCGGGGGTGCCGAAGAAGGGGTGGGAGCGCCCGGCGACCAGCGACACCCGCTCCTCGAAGAGCGTCTCGTAGCGCAGCCTCCGGTCGACGCGCGGATCGGCCAGGATGGCCAGGTCGACCTGGTGGGCCAGCAGCGCCTCGATGAACTCGTCGGAGCGGGCGCGGTACAGGGTCGGGCGCGCCGCCGCGTGGCGCTCGCGCATCGCGAAGAGGACGTGGGGCAGGAAGTAGGTCCCGATGCTGTTCACGGTCCCGATCCGGACCTCGCCGACGGCGGGGAGGTCCTTGACCGCGCTCTCGGCCCTGCGGACCGCGGCGCTGACGCGCTGTACGTGCGAGAAGAGCAGGCGGCCGGCGTCGGTGAGGCTGACGCCGCCGGGCCGCCGGACGAAGAGCTGCACGCCCAGCTCCTCCTCGAGGTGCTTCATCTGGTAGGAGAGCGCCGGCTGCGTGATGTGGAGGCGGGAGGTGGCGCGCTTGAAGCCGGCCTCCTCGACGACCACCTCGAAGCAGTGCAGCCGATTCAAGTTGGTGAAGCCGGTCCTGCAGGGCAGCTCATCGCTCGCCGGCGGCGGCGCGCGCCGCGCGACCTGGGCTGTTACGGGAACGACGCGCATGATCGCGCTCCCTGGTCTGGTGGTTTCCGGCGGCAAGTGTAGACCCGCGCGCGGTAGCCTCCGCCACACCCCAATAGGTGAAAAGACCTCACTTTCCTGACCAGGAATGGGGGTGCGGCGTTGATGGGCGTCAATAAAGAAGATTGAACCGCGAGCTCAGGCCGGTCCCGCCGAGCGGCGGGCCGGCGCCTTGGCGCGGCCTCCGGCGAGGCGGCGCACCTCGGCCAGGAGGGCCTCGACCGCGAGCGACGAGGGCGCCTCGCGCGGGGTGACGACGGACAGCCGGATGGTGAGCGGGGGCTCGACCGCGCTCCGCCACAGGGCGGTGTCGGCGTCGCTCGTCACCATGTCGGGCAGGAAGGCGACGCCCATGCCCTCCTCGACCATCATCTTCACGGTCTCGACGTCGTCCGCCGAGAACGCCGGGACGATGGAGAGGCCCAGCTGGTCGATGTAGCGCTGGATCAGCGCCCCGGTCGACGTCCGCGGCGACAGGGCCACGAAGGGCGCGTCCACGAGGTCGGACACGTCGACGGTGGGGCGCCCGTGGAAGGCGTGGCCCTGGCTCGACACCAGCGAGATCCGCTCCTCCAGGATCAGCTCCTGGGCCAGGCGCGGGTCGGGAGGCGGGTCGTTCACCAGGGCCACGTCGAGCTCGTTGGCGACGAGGGACGCCAGGAGCTCGTCGGAGTTCCGGTAGACCAGCCTCGGCCGGACCATGGGGTGCCGGGAGCGGATCTCCCAGAGCACCCGCGGCAGGAAGTAGGTCCCGATGCACTTGATGGTGCCGATGCGGATCTCGCCGGAGGCCCCGCCGGAGAGCTCTCGCACCGCGCGGTGCGCCTCGCGCACGGCCGAGATCACCTCCTGGGCGTGCGCCAGCAGGGCCCGGCCCGCCTCGGTGGGCCCGATGCCGCCCTTGCCGCGGTGGAACACCTGGACCCCGAGCTCCTCCTCCAGCCGCTTGATCTGGTAGGAGAGCGCGGGCTGCGTGATCCCCAGGCGCGCCGTGGCACGCTTGAAGCCGCCCTCCTCGAGGACGGCGATGAAGCACTGCAGCTGGTGTAGCTCCACCGCGGGCTCCCGCGCGCCGTGCCCCTCGCCGAGCCGGCGACGCCATTCTACCAGCCTCCCCTCGCCCCTTGACCAGTCCCCCCCCCCGAACCGACGGCGTTTCCCGGGCATCAACGCGCTTTATCGGACCCTTCCAAAGCTTGTGGATTGACACCCCTTGGCCCAATGGGCGCAACATGGCGCCCAAGCAATACACCTCGAATTGGGCCGAGCCGGGCTTCACGGGGGCAATCCATGAGCGAACGGAAGACGCCGCTGCTCGACGAGCTGGAGACGGGCCCCTGGCCGAGCTTCGTGAGGGAGATCAAGAAGAGCGCCAAGAGCCCGATGGCGCGGGATCTCCTCGGCGTCCTGGAGCGCTCGTACGCGGAGAAGAGGGGGCACTGGAAGCACGGCGGGCTGGTGGGCGTGAAGGGATACGGGGGCGGGGTCATCGGCCGCTACAACGACCTCCCGGAGGAGTTCCCCGACGTCGCCGAGTTCCACACCGTGCGGGTCAACCAGCCCTCCGGCTGGTTCTACACCTCGGAGGCGCTCCGCACCCTGTGCGACATCTGGGAGCAGCACGGCTCGGGCCTCACCAACATGCACGGCTCGACCGGCGACATCGTCTTCCTCGGCACCAAGACCACCGAGCTGGAGCCCATCTTCTCCAAGCTGACCGAGGCCGGCTTCGACCTGGGAGGCTCGGGCTCCGACCTGCGCACGCCCAGCTGCTGCGCCGGGCCGTCGCGCTGCGAGTGGGCCTGCTACGACACGCTGGCCTTCGTCTACGACATCACCCAGTCGTTCCAGGACGAGCTGCACCGGCCGGCCTTCCCCTACAAGTTCAAGATCAAGGCCTCCGGCTGTCCCAACGACTGCGTGGCCTCGGTGGCCCGCGCCGACATGTCGGTCATCGGCACCTGGCGCGACGGGATCCGGATCGACCAGGCGGCGGTGCGCGAGTACGCGCGGGAGGGGAAGCTCGACATCCAGCGCGACGTGGCCGCCCGCTGCCCCACCCGGTGCATCGAGTACGACGGCAGCACGCTCACCGTCGACGACCCGAACTGCGTCAAGTGCATGCACTGCATCAACGCCATGCCCAAGGCGCTGTCTCCCGGCCTGGACCGCGGCGCCACCATCCTCGTCGGGGCCAAGGCCCCCATCATCGAGGGCGCGCTCCTGTCCTCGGTGCTGGTGCCCTTCGTCAAGATGGAGGCGCCGTACGACGACATCAAGGAGCTCCTCAACGCCATCTGGGAGCTCTGGTCGGAGCACGGCAAGAACCGCGAGCGCATCGGGGAGTTCATCCAGCGCATCGGCCTGGGCAACTTCCTGGAGCAGATCGGGCTCGACCCGGTGCCGGAGATGGTGACCCAGCCCCGAACCAATCCCTACATCTACTACGACCTCAACTAGCGCACGGGCTTCCGTCGCCCGCCAGCCCTCCGGAGCCGAGATGGCCACTCCTCCCGCCCAGGTAGCCAAGCGCAGGACCGACATCGGGCCGCCGCACTACGAGAAGTTCCTGCCGCCCGTGATCCGCGAGAACTACGGGAAGTGGAAGTACCACGAGACGCCGAGGCCGGGAGTGCTGGTCCACGTCTCGGAGTCCGGCGCCCGCCTCTTCTCGGTGCGGGCCGCCACGCCGCGGCTCATGAGCATCGAGACGCTCCGGCTCTTCGCCTCGCTCGCGGACGAGTTCAGCGGCGGCTACCTCCGCTTCACCAGCCGCAACAACGTCGAGTTCCTCCTCTCCGACGGGGACAAGGTCGAGGGCCTGGTGGCCCGGCTCCGGAAGGAGGGCTATCCGGTCGGAGGGACCGGCCCGGGCATCACCAACATCGTCCACACCCAGGGCTGGGTGCACTGCCACTCGGCGGCCTCCGACGCCTCCGGCGTGGTGAAGTCCCTGATGGACGCGCTCTTCCCCCACTTCGAGAGGATGGACCTTCCGGCCAAGGTGCGCGTCGCCTTCGCCTGCTGCCTGAACATGTGCGGGGCGGTGCACTGCTCCGACATCGCGGTCCTGGCGGTGCACCGCAAGCCGCCCAAGATCGACCACGGGCGGGTTCCCAAGACCTGCGAGATCCCCAGCACCGTGGCCGCCTGCCCGACCGGCGCCGTCCGGCCGGCGATGGTGGAGGGCAAGCAGTCGGTCTCGGTCATCGAGGAGCAGTGCATGTTCTGCGGCAACTGCTTCACGGTCTGCCCCTCGATGACCATGGCCGACCCCGAGAACGACGGCATCTCGATCTGGGTGGGCGGCAAGGTGTCGAACGCGCGCCACGAGCCCATGTTCTCCAAGCTGGCGATCCCCTACCTGCCCAACAACCCGCCGCGCTGGCCCGAGGTGGTGGGGGCGGTCGGCAACCTGGTCGACGTCTACGCCCGGAACGCCCGCCCCTTCGAGCGCATGGGGGAGTGGATCGAGCGCATCGGCTGGTCGAGGTTCTTCAAGCTGACCGGGATCGAGTTCACCAAGTACCACATCGACGACTTCCGGCACGCGGGAGAGAGCTTCCGGCGCTCCACGCACATCCGGCAGTCGCCGGAGGGATAGCCATGGCCGCCACTGCGGAAGCCGTAGCCGACGCGATGTACGCGGTGCTCAAGGACTACGCCGGGAAGAAGAACCTCAAGGCCACCGATCTCACCAAGGCCATGATCGAGAAGTTCGGCGACGAGTGCGACAAGCAGCTGTGCAAGGACGCCATCCGCATCCTCATGGAGAGCGACCGGACCACCTACTCGTACGTCGGCGGCAGCTACGTCGTCCTGAACCCCAACTACGCCGGGGGCTGAGCCCGCCCGGCTCCCGCGGAGCGCACCGCACATGTCCCTGCTCAAGAAGACGGACAAGGCGAAGCCGCTCAAGACCCTGGGCCGCGGCGGAGGCGGGGGCGCGGTGTCCGCCCTGCGGCCCCGCCAGGTGGAGAAGCGGGCGCCCTGCATGGCGGAGTGCCCCGCGGGAAACGACGTCCGGGGATGGCTCAACGCCATCGCGCAGCGCACCAAGATGGGGAAGTCGCTCGACGAGGCGCTGGACGCGGCCTTCGGGATGCTGGCGGCGACCAATCCCCTCCCGGCGGTGCTGGGGCGGGTGTGCCCCCACCCCTGCGAGGGCGACTGCAACCGCAAGGACAAGGACGGCTCCGTGGGCATCAACTCGGTGGAGCGGTTCCTGGGCGACTGGGCCATCGAGCGCGGGCTCCCCCTGCCGACCCTGGCGGCCCCCGGAAGCCATCCCGAGAAGGTCGCGGTGATCGGCGCCGGGCCGGCGGGCCTCTCCTGCGCCTATCACCTGGCGCGGCGCGGCTACCGGGTCACCGTCTTCGAGAGCCTGCCGGAGCCCGGGGGAATGCTCCGGTACGGCATCCCCGACTACCGGCTGCCGCGGGGGGTGCTCGATGCCGAGGTGCGGCGCATCGCCGCCCTCGGCGTCGAGCTGCGGTGCGGCACCAAGGTGGGCGAGGACGTGGGCCTGGACGCGCTCCGGGCGGACTTCGACGCCGTCTTCGTCGCCATCGGCGCGCACCTGGGCAAGAAGATCCGGGTGGAAGGCGAGGAGGGGCCGGGGGTCTACACCGGCACCGCCTTCCTGCGGCAGGTGGCCCTGGGGACGCCGCCGCCCATCGGCGGCCGGGTGGCGGTCATCGGCGGCGGCGACACCGCCGTCGATGCGGCCCGGGTCTGCCTGCGCCTGCCGGTGGACGCGGCCGGCGCGGCGAGCCGGCTCGGCGCCGACGTGACGCTCTTCTACCGGCGCACCCGCACGGAGATGCCGGCCATCGAGGAGGAGGTGGTCGGCGCCCTGGAGGAGAGCGTCAAGCTGGAGTTCCTGGCCGCCCCCGCCCGGATCGAGCGCGACGGCTCGGGGAAGGTGGCCAAGCTGATCGTCGAGCGCATGGTGCTCGGCGACCCCGACGCCTCGGGCCGGCGCGCCCCGGTGCCCACCGGCGAGCTGGTCGACCACCCGTGCGACACCGTCATCACGGCGGTGAGCCAGGAGCCCGACTTCGAGGCCCTGGGCGGCTCGCTGCACGGGGTCCGCTGGCTCGAGGCCGACCCGTGGGGCAAGACCACGCTGGCCAAGGTCTGGACCGGCGGCGACGACGTCGGGCTGGCGCTGGCCACCACCGCCATCGGCCACGGGCGCCGGGCGGCGGAGGGCATCCACGCGGCGCTGCGAGGGGAGGAGCCCCGGGCGCCCGCCAACGGCGCTGCCATCGCGCCGTCCCGGCTCAAGATCGACTTCTACGAGCCCCGGGCGCGGGCCGTGCGGGCCGGGCTCGAGCCGGCGGCGCGCCTCGCCGACCCCCACGCCGAGATCGACCGGGGCATCAGCCGGGAGCAGGCGCTCGAGGAGGCGGCGCGCTGCATGTCCTGCGGCCTCTGCTTCGGGTGCGAGCGCTGCTGGATGTACTGCACGCCCTCGTGCTTCACCAAGGTGACCGAGCGCGCGCCGGGAAGCTACTACCAGATCAAGCTGGACACCTGCGACGGCTGCAGGAAGTGCGCGGACGAGTGTCCCTGTGGCTTCCTGGAAATGACGTAGGGAGCGCCGCCCATGTCGCCAGGTCTCGCCAGGATGGTCGTCGCCGGCATGGCCGGCGACGCCGGCAAGACGCTGGTGGCCGCGGGCCTGGCCCGCGCCTTCACCCGGGCCGGGTGGCGCGTGGCGCCCTTCAAGAAGGGGCCCGACTTCATCGACGCCGCCTGGCTCGGCGCCGCGGCCCGCGCCCCCGGCCGCAACCTCGACACCTGGCTCATGTCGCCCGGGGCCATCGCCTCCTCCCTGCGGCGGGCCGCCCGGGGGGCGGACCTGGCGCTGGTGGAGGGGAATCGCGGCCTCTTCGACGGCGCCGACGCCCGCGGGTCCCACTCCACCGCCCAGCTCGCCCGGCTCATCGGCGCGCCGGTGCTCCTGGTGGTGAACGCGGCCAAGATGACCCGCACCGCGTCCGCCCTGGTGCTGGGGTGCAGGGCGCTCGACCCGGAGCTCCCCATCGCCGGGGTGGTCCTGAACCGGCTCGGCACCCGCCGGCAGGAGGACCTGATGCGCCGGGCGCTGGCCGACGACGCCGGGGTCCCGGTCCTGGGGGCCATCCCGCGGCTCGAGGCGCAGCTGCTGCCGGGGCGGCACCTGGGCCTGGTGTGCGCCGCCGAGCACCCGGAGCGCGAGGCGGCCCTGGAGGCCCTGGCCGACGCCGTCGCCCGGCACGTCGACCTGGAGGCGGTGCGAGCCTGCGCCTCGCGGGCCCCGGCCCTGCCCGCCGCGGCCGAGGCCGGGCCGGCCGGCCCCGCGGGCCGGCGCGTCCGGGTCGGGGTGCTGCGGGACGCCGCCTTCTCCTTCTACTACCCGGAGAACCTCGAGGCGCTGGAGGCGGCCGGCGCCGAGGTCGTGGAGATCTCCCCGCTCGCCGACCCCCGGCTCCCGCCCATCGACGCGCTCTCCGCCGGCGGGGGGTTCCCCGAGGAGCACGCCGCCGCCCTGTCCGCCAACCAGGGCCTGCGCGCCGCGCTGGCCGCGGCCATCGACTCCGGGCTGCCGACCTGGGCGGAGTGCGGGGGCCTCATGTACCTGGCCCGCGCCCTGGTGCGCGACGGGCGCGAGTACCCCATGGTCGGCGCGTTGCCGGTGGTCGTCGAGCACACGCCGCGCCCGCAGGGCCACGGGTACACGGCCGCCACGGTCGACCGCCCGAACCCCTTCTTCCCGGTGGGCGCGCGCCTGCTGGGCCACGAGTTCCACTACTCCCGGCTCGCCGGCTCGCCCGGCTGCCCGACCGCCCTGGCGATGGAGCGCGGCACGGGGCTGGGCGGGGGCCGGGACGGCCTGACGACGGCCAGCGTGGTCGCGACCTACGCGCATCTCCACGCCCTGGGGACCCCGGGCTGGGCCCCGGGCCTGGTCCGGGCCGCGCTGCGGCGCCGGCGCGGCTCGAGGCGCTCCGCCCCCGCCCGGGCCGAGGGCGCCCCATGAGCCGCGCCTCCATTCCCGAGCTGCGCCGCGCCCTGGCCGAGGGGCCGCCTACGGCCGAGGCGCACGCGCGGCTCGGGACCGCCCTCCTCGGGGCCGGGGCCGTGCGCCAGGCCGAGCGCGAGCTGCGCAAGGCCATCGACCTCGACCCGGGGTGCGCCGCGGCCTGGGTGAACCTGGGCGGCATCCTGCTGTCCCGCTGGGAGTTCGGCGCCGCCGTCGAGGCGAACCGCAGGGCCGCGGCCGCGGATCCCCGGCTGGCGCTGGCCCACTTCAACCAGGCCATCGGACACCTCCACCTCGGGGAGCCCGGCAGGGCGGTCGACGCCCTGGCCCGGGCGATCGAGCTGGAGCCCCGCAACGGCGCCGCCTTCTACCACCTCGGCATCGCCCTGCACCCGCTGGGGCGGTCGGCCGAGGCCCGGCTCTGCGTGGCCTACGCCGGCGAGCTGGGGTACCGCCCCGGCCCGGCGTCGGCCGAGGCGCTCGAGCGCGCCGCGGCGACGGCGATGGGGGCCCCGGAGCCCGGGGCTTCACGGCAGGAAGCTTCACCCACAGGAAGCGCCCAAGGAGAACGACATGGCACAGCTCAAGGTCGGTGACCTCATGCTCGACCTCGACGAGGACGGGTTCATCCAGCAGCCGGAGAGGTGGGACAAGGACGTGGCGCTCGCGCTCGCCGAGACCGAGGGGGTGACCGAGCTCAACGAGAAGCACTGGAAGCTGGTCTACTACCTCCGCGAGTACTACCAGAAGTTCGGCGTGGCCCCGATGATCCGCAAGGTCTGCAAGGACAACGAGATGAAGCTCACCGAGATCTACGAGCTCTTCCCGTCCGGCCCGGCCAAGGGCGCCTGCAAGGTCGCGGGGCTGCCGAAGCCCACCGGCTGCGTCTAGGGCGCGCCGGCAGGGCGAGGTCCCGCCTGCCCCGGGGCACCGGGGGGATCGGATGGGAACATGACGCTACGCGAGATCCTGATCGAGCGGCGGGCCGTGCTCTCCGAGCGGTGGCTGGATGCCGTCCTGGCCGAGTACGGGAGCCAGACGGCGGCGCGCTGGCGGCGCGAGCGCGACCCCTTCGCGAACCCCATCGGGCACGTGCTCGGGACCTCGCTGCCCAGGCTCCTCGAGGCGGTCGCCGGCGACGGCGAGCCGGCCCCCGAGGCCCTGGCGGCGCTCGAGGACGTCGTCCGCATCCGCTGCGTGCAGGACCTGACCCCGTCGCGCGCGGTGCGGTTCGTCTACCTGCTGCGCGACGTCGTCCGCCGGGAGCTGGCGGCCGAGCTCGCCGGCGGGGCCCATGGCGAGGAGCTGGCGGCAGTCGATCTCCGGGTGGAGCGGCTGGCGCTGACGGCCTTCGACGTCTACGCGCGCTGCCGCGAGCGGATCTTCCAGCTGCGCCAGGAGGAGCTCAAGCGGAGCGTCGCCTCGCTCCTGCGGCGCTGGCACGGCGCCGATCTCCCCGGGCCCAATCCGGACCTGGTGCAGCTGGCCCGGCCGGCCGACCCCGGCGCCCGGAGGTGACGATGCGGATCCTCGTGCCCCTGCTGGCGGTGATCGCCCTCCTGCTGGCGCCGATCGTCGGCGTCGAGGCCCTCGGCTGGCGCTGGCTCTTCGGCGTCGTCCTCCCCTACGCCGCGGCCGCGGTGTTCGCGGTCGGGGCGGTGGCCCGGGTCCTCTCCTGGGCCCGGTCCCCCGTCCCCTTCCGCATCCCCACCACCTGCGGGCAGCAGAAGTCGCTGCCCTGGATCCGCCAGGCGAAGGTCGAGAACCCCTCGACGGCGGCCGGCGTGATGGCCCGGGTGGCCCTCGAGGTCCTGTGCTTCCGCTCGCTGTTCCGCAACACCCGGGCCGAGCTCCGCGACGGCCGGCTCTCCTTCCTCTCCACCAAGTGGCTGTGGGCGGCCGGCCTCGCCTTCCACTACTCGCTCCTGGTCATCCTGGTCCGGCACCTGCGCCTCTTCCTGGAGCCGGTGCCCCGGCTCGTGCTCGGCGTGGAGTCGCTCGACGGCTTCTTCCAGGTCGGGCTGCCGGCCGTCCAGGTCACCACGGTGCTCTTCCTGGCGGCGGCCGCCTTCCTCTTCCTGCGGCGGGTGCTGTCGCCGCCGCTGCGCTACCTGTCGCTGGCCGGCGACTACTTCCCGCTCCTCCTCCTCGTCGCCATCGGGCTCTCGGGGGCCTGGATGCGGCACGTCTCCAAGATCGACCTGCCGGCGGCGAAGGCCATGGTCATGGGCCTGCTGAGCTTCTCGCCCCGGCCCAGCGCGGCCCTGGGCGCGGCCTTCTACGCCCACCTCTTCCTGGTCAGCGTCCTGCTGGCCTACTTCCCGTTCAGCAAGCTGGTGCACATGGGGGGCATCTTCCTCTCGCCCACCCGCAACCTCACCGCCAACAGCCGCGAGGTGCGCCACGTGAACCCCTGGAACCCCGCGGTCGCGGTCCACACCTACGAGGAGTACGAGGACGAGTTCCGCCAGCGCATGCGCGAGGCAGGCCTGCCGCTCGAGAAGGAGGCGTGAGCCATGTCCGGCGCCCCCAAGCACGCCCCCAAGCCCGACCAGATCGAGTACTACGACCCGGAGCAGCTCTCCCGGGTCGACTACCGGCGCACCCCCGCCGGCGACTGGATGGACGAGCCGGCCGACATCCGCCCCGGCAACTTCATCTACCCCGCCAAGCCGCAGAAGCTGGAGTACATCGGCTTCCCCAACGCGCGCGAGTGGTCGCCGCTCGACCCGGACTGGAAGCTCCCCCCGAACTGGAAGGAGATCGTCTTCCAGGGCATGCGCGAGCGCCTGGAGAAGTACCGCTCCTTCAAGGTCTTCATGGACAGCTGCGTGCGCTGCGGCGCGTGCGCGGACAAGTGCCACTTCTACATCGGCAGCGGGGACCCGAGGAACATGCCGGTGCTGCGCGCCGAGCTGCTGCGCTCGGTCTACCGCAACGACTTCACCGCCGCCGGCCGGATCCTGGGGCGCCTGGCGGGCGCCCGCCCGCTCACCCCCGAGGTCGTCAAGGAGTGGTTCCTCTACTTCTACCAGTGCACCGAGTGCCGGCGCTGCTCGGTGTTCTGCCCGTTCGGCATCGACACCGCCGAGATCACCATGATGGCGCGGGAGCTGCTCAACCTGCTCGGCGTCAACGTGAACTGGATCATCCAGCCGGTCGCCGACTGCTACCGCACCGGGAACCACCTGGGCATCCAGCCGCACGGCCTCAAGGACACGCTCGAGTTCTTCGCCGACGACATCGAGGAGGTCACCGGCGTCCGGGTCGCGGTGCCCATCAACAAGAAGGGAGCCGAGGTCCTCTTCGTCACGCCCTCGGGCGACTTCCTCGCCGACCCCGGCGTCTACACCTGCATGGGGTACATGGCGCTCTTCCACGAGATCGGGCTCGACTACACCTTCAGCACCTACGCCTCCGAGGGCGGCAACTTCGGCCTCTTCACCTCGGCCGAGATGATGAAGCGCCTCAACGCCAAGATCTACGCGGAGGCCAAACGACTCGGGGTGAAGTGGATCCTGGGGGGCGAGTGCGGGCACATGTGGCGCGTCCTGCACCAGTACATGGACACCATGAACGGGCCCGCCGACCACCTCGAGGTGCCGGTCTCGCCCGTCACCGGCACCCGCTTCGAGCACGCCCGCTCCACCAAGGCCGTCCACGTCATGGAGTTCACGGCGGACCTCATCCGCCACGGGAAGCTGAAGCTCGACCCGAGCCGGAACGACGGCCGCCGCGTCACCTTCCACGACTCGTGCAACCCGGCCCGCGCCATGGGCATGCTGGAGGAGCCCCGCTACGTGCTGAATCACGTCTGCAACGACTTCTTCGAGATGCCGGCCAACACCATCCGCGAGATGACCTTCTGCTGCGGCGGGGGGGCCGGCCTGGGGACCGAGGAGAACATGGAGGTCCGCCTCCGCGGCGGGCTCCCCCGCGGCAACGCCGTCCGCCACGTGCAGGAGAAGCACGGGGTGAACCAGCTGGCGGCCATGTGCGCCATCGACCGGGCCACGCTCTCGACGGTGTGCGAGTTCTGGGCCCCGCAGGTGAAGGTGACCGGCGTCACCGAGCTGGTGGCCAACGCCCTGGTGATGAAGGGCGAGAACGAGCGCACCCTCAACTTCCGCAAGGAGCCGATGCGCGGCGGGCCGGAGGCGGGCCATGTATGACGCCGGCAGGATCCTCCTCGGCCTGGGCGTGTTCGCCGGGCTGGTCACCGGCCCGGTCTGGTACCGCGCGGCCGCCGGCGGCAAGGGCGAGCCCCCGGAGCTGCAGCGGCCCCGGGACGCCCGGGAGTGCATCGAGCCCACCGCCTTCATGCGAGCCCGGCACATGGAGCTGCTCGACTCCTGGCGCGACGCCGTGGTGCGCCGGAACGAGCGCGTGTACGTCGCCGGGAACGGCCGGCACCACGACATGAGCCTCACCGGCACCTGCCTCGGCTGCCACGCCGAGCCGGACAAGTTCTGCGATCGCTGCCACCAGTACGCCGGGGTCCAGGTCTTCTGCTGGGACTGCCACCAGCAGAGGAAGAGGGGCTGACCATGAGACGACGCAGCTTCCTCAAGCTCGCCGGGCTCGGGGTCGCCGGGGCCGCCGGCGGGCCGGTGGCCCAGGCGCTCTCGCGCGCGGCCCGCGCCGAGCCCGCGCCGGGCGCCCTCCAGGGCAAGCGCTGGGCGATGGTGGTGGACGAGAAGAAGTGCCTCGGCCGGGAGGGGTGCCAGGCCTGCATCCAGGCCTGCCACCGGGCCCACAACGTGCCGGCCATGCCGGACCCGCGGCACGAGGTGAAGTGGGTGTGGAAGGAGCCGTTCCGGAACGTCTTCCCCGAGCGCGTCACGCCCTACCTGCCGGCCGCGGCGAGCGAGCGGCCGACGATGGTGCTGTGCAACCACTGCGACAACCCCCCGTGCGTCCGGGTCTGCCCGACGCAGGCGACCTGGAAGCGGGCCGACGGGCTGGTGATGATGGACATGCACCGCTGCATCGGCTGCCGCTACTGCGTGGTGGCCTGCCCCTACGGGTCGCGCAGCTTCAACTTCGAGGACCCGCGCCCCCACCTGGCGGGAGAGCCCACCGACTACCCGACGCGGACCAAGGGCGTGGTGGAGAAGTGCACCTTCTGCGCCGAGCGCCTCGCGGCGGGGCAGCGGCCGCTCTGCGTCGAGGCCTGCGAGGGCATCGGCTGCGGCGCCCTGGTCTTCGGCGACGCGGGCGACCCGGGCTCGGCGGTCTCGTCGATCCTGCGCCAGAACGACGTCGCCCGCCGGAAGCCGGAGCTCGGGACCTCGCCGCACGTGTTCTACCTCCTCTGAGGGCGCGCCATGCTCGAGAAGGCACTGACAGGCAGCCGTCGCTACTGGGCGCTGGTGCTGGTGCTCGCCGGCCTGGTCGCCGTCGGGTTCGCCACCTACCTGCGCCAGCTCTCGCTCGGCCTCGGCATCACCGGGCTCTCGCGCGACGTGCCCTGGGGGCTCTACATCGCGCAGCTCACCTTCCTCGTCGGCGTGGCGGCGTCGGCGGTGATGGTGGTGCTCCCCTACTACGTCCACCACTACAAGGCGTTCGGCCGGCTGGCGATCCTGGGCGAGTTCCTGGCCATCTCCGCGGTGCTGATGTGCCTGCTGTTCGTCTTCGTCGACATCGGGCAGCCGCGGCGCGCGCTCAACATGCTCCTCTACCCGACGCCGCGCTCGGTCCTGTTCTGGGACATGGTCGTCCTGAACGGCTACCTCGTCCTCAACGTGGTCATCTCGCGGGCGACGTTCCGCGCCGAGCGGGCCGGGACCCCCCCGCCGCGGTGGGTGAAGCCCGTGGTCTACCTCTCCATCCCCTGGGCGGTCAGCATCCACACGGTGACGGCCTTCCTCTACGCCGGACTGGCGGCGCGGCCCTTCTGGCTCACCGCCATCCTGGCTCCGCGCTTCCTGGCCTCCGCCTTCGCCGCCGGGCCGGCGCTGCTCATCCTGCTGGCGCTCCTGGTGCGGCGCGTGAGCCGGTTCGACCCCGGCGAGGAGGCCATCGCCAAGCTCGGGGAGATCGTCACCTACGCCATGGTGCTGAACGCGTTCTTCGTGGGGCTGGAGCTGTTCACCGCCCTCTACAGCGACGTCCCCGAGCACGTCGAGCACTTCACCTACCTGTACCTGGGCCTCCACGGGCACGGCGTGCTCGCGCCGTGGATGTGGGTCTCGGTGGCGCTGGCGGCGGTGTCCCTGGTCCTCTTGCTCGTCCCCTCGCTCCGGCGCCAGCGGAGCGTCCTGGCGGTGGCGAGCGTCGCCGTGGTGGGATCGCTCTGGATCGAGAAGGGCCTGGGCATGGTGGTGACGGGGTTCGTGCCGTCGCCGCTCGGCCACGTCAGCGAGTACTGGCCCACGGGGCAGGAGGCGCTCATCGCGCTCGGGATCTACGCGCTCGGCGGCCTGGTGCTCACGGTCCTCTACAAGATCGCCGTGAGCGTGCGGGAGGAGATGGGGACCGAGGCCGCGCCCGGGAAGCCGGAGGGCGGCAGGGCGCCGCGCCGCCAGCTGAAGGTCGCATGAGCGCCGCGCCCGAGGAGGAGGTCGCGTGTACCCGGTGATGATGAGCCTGCGCGGCCGCCCGGTGGTGGTGGTCGGAGGCGGCGAGGTGGCGCTCCGGAAGGTCGAGGGCCTCCTCGCCGAGGGCGCGCGGGTCACGGTGATCGCGCCCGAGCTGGCCCCGGCCCTCGAGGCGCTGGTGGGGCAGGGCGCCGTCGAGCTCCGCAGGCGGCGCCACCGCCGCGGAGACCTCGCCGGCTTCGCGCTGGTCTTCGCCGCCACCGCCGACCGCCGGGTCAACGCCCGCGTGTCCGCCGAGGCGGGCCGCGCCGGCCTCTTCGTCAACGTCGCCGACGACCCCGAGCTGTGCAGCTTCCACCTGCCCGCCCGGGTCCGGCGCGGCAGCCTGCAGATCGCCGTGGCCACGGACGGGGCGGCGCCCTTCGCGGCCCGCCGGCTGCGCCAGGTGCTGGAGCGCTGCTTCGGCCCGGAATGGGGCGAGTGGATGGAGGCGGCCGCGAGGGTCCGGGAGGCGGTGCGCGCCCTGGGGCTGCCGCGGGCGGAGGCGGAGCGGCGCCACGACGCCTTCTTCGCCGCCAGCGTGGACGTGGACCGGCTCCGGGCCCGCGTTCCCGGGGCCGACGAGCTCGGCGCGCTCCTGGCGCCCCGCGGCGGGCCGGCCGCGGGACGGAAGGCGCGGCCGCCGGGGAGCGCGGCCGTGGCGTTCCTCCCCCTCGCCGCCCGGGCCGGCCCCCGGCCGGCGCTGGTGTCCCTGGTCGGCGCGGGGCCGGGCGATCCCGCCCTGCTCACGGTGCGGGCGCGCCAGCGGCTGCTGGCGGCGCAGGCCGTGGTCTACGATCGGCTGGCGGCCCCGGCGCTGCCGGGCGACCTGCCGGCGGGGGTGGAGCTGCACTGCGTCGGCAAGGAGGCCGGGAACCACCCGGTCCCGCAGGGGGAGATCGACGCCCTGCTGGTGCGGCTGGCGCTCGCCGGGAAGCGCACCGTGCGGCTCAAGGGCGGGGACCCCTTCGTCTTCGGGCGCGGCAGCGAGGAGGCGGACGCCCTGCGGCGCGCCGGGGTGCCGTACGAGGTCGTCCCCGGGGTGACGGCCGGGATCGGCGCCACCGCCGCTGCCGGCATCCCGGTCACCCACCGCGGCGAGTCGGTGCGCGTCACCCTGGTCACGGCGCACGAGAGCCGGAAGGGGAGCGGCCCACAGGTGCGCTGGGACCTGCTGGCGCAGGACCCCCATGCGACGCTGGTGGGGTACATGGGCGTCTCGACCCTCCCCGACGTCGCGGCCCGGCTGGTGGCCGCCGGGATGCCGGCCACCACCCCCGCGGCGCTGGTGGCCCAGGGGACCACGGCCCGCCAGCGAACCGTGGTGAGCACCCTCGGCGGCCTCCACGCCGCCGGGGTGGCGGCGGGGATCCGGCCGCCGGCGATCTTCGTCATCGGCCCGACCGTGCGCCACGCGCCGGCCCTGGACTGGTTCGCCAGCCGCCCGCTCTCCGGCGAGCGGCTGGGGATGTTCGCCCCCGCGGGAGGGCTGGGCCCGGGGCTGGACGTCGCCGGCGCCGAGCTGGTGGAGGTGCCGCTGCGGCTCACGGCGGCCGCCCGCGTGGCGATCGGGGCCGCGCCGCTCACCGGCTGGCTCCTGCGGAGCGCCGACGAGGTGGAGGCGCTCGCCGGGGAGCCCGGGATCGCCGACGCCGCGGAGCTTCGCGCCCTGTGCCTGGGGCCGGCCGCGGCGGGGCGGGCGCGCGCGCTCGGCTGGCGCCGGGTGGTGGAGCTGGGCGAGGGAGCGGGGGCCGACGAGATCGCCGCCGCCATCGCCGGTTGCGTCTCGCGTTCCCTCGGGAGCGCTCGCGAGGCATGAGGGGCCCCGGGACAGAGCCGCGGCCCCCGGGCGCCCCGGTCCGGCTCGGGGACGGGGCGCTAGTAGACGAGGCCCAGGCGCTCCAGCACCGTGTCGGGGTCGCCGATCTTCCCGAGCAGCTCCTGCGCCTGCGGCCCGAGCGCCGCGAGGACCTCGAGCGGCCCCTCCACCATCCGGCCGCCGGCCACGTAGACGCCGCGCCCCTGGGGGTCCAGGTACAGGCCGTCGCGCGGCGACGTCGGGACCAGCCCCGGGTACTGCGCGGGCGCCTGGGGCGAGCGCACCAGGGCCCAGGCGGCGCGGTCGAAGACCAGGACGTCGATCCTCTTCTCCCGCGCATCCCCCTCGAGCGGTCCCCATCCCGGAGCCGCGTGCGGACCCTCGAGCAGCCAGAGCGCGTCCATCGCCGTCCTCCTGGGCACCGCCGTCCGCCGGGAGATTGCCAGGGGATGATACCCGATCGTCCGGGGCCGGGCGCGGAGGCGAGGAGATGAGCCTCTTCCTCCCCATCGCCCAGGCCAGCGTGAGCATCCCGCTGATGGTGGCCGCCGGCGGGATGGTGGGCCTCCTCTCCGGCCTGTTCGGCGTGGGAGGCGGCTTCCTCCTCACCCCGCTGCTGATGTTCATGGGGATCTCGCCGGTGGTGGCGGCGGCCTCGGGCTCGGCGGCCATCCTGGCGGCGGCGACGACCGGCACGCTCGAGCACTCCCGCGCCAGCACGGTGGACTTCAAGCTGGGCTTCACCCTCTTCGCCGGAGGGGCCATCGGCAGCGTCGCAGGCGTGGAGCTGCTCCACTGGCTGAACCGCTTCGGCCCGGCCAACAGCGTCATCCGCGTCCTCTACGTGGTCATGCTGGGGACCATCGGCACCCTGATGCTGGTCGAGTCCATCCGCACCTGGCGCCGCGGGATCTACATGTCCGAGCGCCGGTTCCAGCCCCTGCCGAGGCGCAGCTGGACCGAGGCCCTCCCCGGGGCGGTGCGGTTCCCCAAGTCCGAGATCGAGGTCTCGTTCCTCCTCCCGGTCGCCATGGGCGTCCTGGGGGGCGTCCTGGCCGCGCTGATGGGGGTGGGCGGCGGGTTCGTCATGGTCCCGCTGATGCTCTACGTGCTGCGGATGCGGATGCACGTGGTGGTGGGGACGAGCCTGTTCCAGATCCTCTTCACCAGCGGGCTGGTCACCGTGCTGCAGGCGGCCCAGAACCACACCGTGGACTGCGTGCTGGCCCTGCTGCTCGCGACCGGCTCGACGGCCGGCGCGGTCATCGGCACGCGCTGGGGGCGGCGCCTGCGGGCCGACCAGCTCAAGATCCTCCTGGCCCTGATCGTGCTGGGGGTGGCCGTCAAGGTGACCGTGGACACCCTGCGGACGCCGAGCGTGCTCCTGTCGCACGTGGCCGGGGAGTGAGGGGCGATGCGGGACGCGCGGCGCGAGCCCGGCAGGCGGCGACACCCGGGCATCGGGGTGGCGCTGGCCTGCGCCCTGGCCCCGGCCGCCGCGTCCGGCGCCTTCTCCTCGGTCGAGCCCACGCTGGTCGAGGCGGGGAGCTTCTACGACGGCGCCACCCTGCGCGTGCGCGGGACCATCGGCGAGCGGTCGCAGGTGGCCATCCGCGTGACCGGGCCGCGCGAGCACCACGCCTTCAACCGCCGGGGAAGGATCGCCGGCGTCATCTGGGGCGGGATCGAGCACGTCACCTTCCACCACGCGCCCAGCCTGTATGCCGTGTACACCTCCGCCGCGCTCGGCGCCCTGGGGCAGCAGGCGCTGCGCCAGCAGCTCCTCCTGGGCTACGAGACGCTGGCAGCGCACATCGAGGTCGAGGGGAAGGGGGCCGACAAGGGGGAGATGATCGAGCAGCTGGTGCGCCTCAAGGAGGGCGAGGGCCTGTACCGGCTGGCGCCGGGCGCCGTCCGGCTCGGGGACGGCCCGCCGGGCCGGCGGCCGTTCGAGATGGCGGTTCCCGTGCCGGCCATCGCCACGCCGGGGGACATCGAGGTGGCCGTCCTGGAGCTCGCCGACGGCGCCCTGGTGGGCGAGGACCTGGCGCGCGTGAGGCTGGTGCGGGTGGGAATGCCCGCCGCGCTCTTCCGCCTGGCGCACGAGCAGGGCGCGCTCTTCGGGCTCCTGGCGGTCTTCCTCCTCCTGGTCGCCGGCGTGGGCGTCGACGTCCTGGGGAGCGGGCGGGCCCGGCGCCGCATGCACCCGGCCGTGGTGATGCTGATGGGGCTGGCCCGCGGCGTGGACGACGCCCTCCTGAGCTCGCGCCACCGGCCCCGGTCGCCCGAGGAAGTCGGGCGCATGCACGCGAAGTACCGGCTCTTCCGCACCCTGCTGGCGCTGAACAGCGAGCTGCTGGAGGTCCTGGCGGACCTGGAGGAGGAATCCTCCTGGACCCCGTACCGCCACCCCCGGGTGCGCATGGGCATCCGCGCGCTCTTCGACGGGGCCGCCGACATGGTCGGGGTCCTGAACACGCTCACCGGGCACCGCTACTTCGACCTGGCCAACGTGGTCGCCAGCCTGCGGGCCGACGTGTTCAAGCTCCTGGCCCGGGAATCGGAGCGGGAGCCGTCGCAGCTCGCGCTCCCCCTGCGGGAGGTCAAGTCGGAGACCGCCGGCCAGGTGGGCGACAAGGCGGTGAACCTGGCCCGCGTCGAGTGCGACCTCGGGCTGCGCATCCCCGAGTCCTTCGCCGTGACCATCGAGGCCTACCGCGAGCTGCTGGAGACCGGGGGGCTCGCGAGCCAGCTGCGGGGCCTCCTGGCCCCGGCGCGCCTGGATGCGCCGGAGGACCTGCGCCGGCGCTGCGAGCAGGCGCAGCGGCTGGTCCGGGAGGCCCCGGTCCCTCCCTCGGTGGCCGAGGCCATCGAGCAGGTGCGCCGCGCCTGCAGCCTCCCGGCGGGCGAGGGGCTGGCGGTCCGATCGAGCGCCGCGGGCGAGGGCAGCGCCCTGTCCTTCGCCGGGCAGTTCGAGACCTACCTCAACGTGCCCGCCTCCCGCCTGGTGCAGGCGTGGAAGGACGTCGTGGCCAGCCGCTTCTCCCCGCGCGCCGTCTTCTACCGGCGGGCGGCGGGGCTGGCGGAGGTGGACACCGCCATGGCCGTCCTGGTGCAGCGGATGGTCCGGGCCCGGTCCTCGGGCGTGCTCTTCAGCCGGCGGCCCGGCGAGCCCCGCGGGTCCGCGCTCCTGATCACGGCCGTCCGCGGGCTGGGGCCCGAGGCGTCGGCCGGGACCGCCCGCGCCGACGAGCTGGTCGTGTCGCGCAGCCCGCCCCACCGCATCCTCGAGCGGCACATCGCCCGCAAGCCGGAGCACCTGGTGGGCGCGGAGGCGGGCGGCCTCGAGCACCGGGCGCTCCGCGCCGAGGAGCAGGTCCAGGCCTCCCTGGGCGACGGCGAGGTGGCGCAGCTCGCCGCCGCGGCCCTGGCCATCGAGCGCTACTTCGGGGAGCCGCAGGACGTCGAGTGGGCCTTCGACGCCGAGGGGCAGCTCTTCATCCTGCAGGCCCGGCCGCTTCGCACCGAGCAGGCCGAGGCACCCGAGGGCGAGGTGCCGCGCCAGGCGCGCCTCCTGGCGCGCGGCGGGGAGGTGGTCTGGCCGGGGCGGGCGGTGGGCCCGGTCCACGTGGCGCGGACTCCCGAGGAGGAGGAGCGGACGCCGGAGGGGGCGCTGCTGGTCGTGCCCCGGCTCCTCCCCGACTGCGTCCGCCTGCTGCCGAGGGTGTGCGGGATCGTGGTCGAGCGGGGGACCGTCACCGGGCACGCGGCCTCCCTGGTGCGCGAGTTCCGGATCCCGAGCCTGTTCGGGGTGGCCGGGGCGCTCGAGGCGCTGGCCCCCGGGGAGATGGCGAGCCTGGACGCCGCCGGCCACGGCGTCTACGCCGGCGCCCTGTGGCCCGAGCTGCAGGGGCGCCTGCCGGCCGCCCTGGCCGGCGACCGCTCGACGGGGCTGCCGGACCTGCTGGCGGGAAAGCTGACCAAGCTGAGCGCCAACGCCTTCATGGGCACCTGGGCGTGCCAGTCGCTGCACGACGTCATCCGCTTCGCCCACGAGATGGCCATCCAGTCGATGTTCGAGATCGGGGACCGCCTCCTGGACTCGCGGATCGGCGGCGTGAAGAGGCTCGACTGCCCGCCGCCGCTGTACGTCCACGTGGTGGACCTGGGCGGCGGGCTTCGCCCCGGGGCGGCCTCGAAGGAGAGCGTGGCGGCCGAGGAGGTGGTCTCGACCCCGTTCCAGGGGCTCTGGCGCGGGCTCTCCGATCCGCGCTTCGAGCCCCAGCGCTCCGAGCGCCCGGGGCCCTTCGGCTCGGTGCTCACCACCACCATGGTCACGTCGGGATCGCGGGAGCTGGGCGCGCCCAACTACGCCTGCATCACCGACAGCTACCTGAACCTGAGCTCCCGCCAGGCCTACCACTTCACGGTCGTCGACAGCTTCCTCTCCGAGGACCCCAACAACAACCACGTCAGCATGCGCCTGCGGGGCGGCGGGGCGGCGCCGCGGCAGCGGGGCCTGCGCGCGGAGCTGGCGGCCGAGATCCTGCGGCGAAACCACTTCTCCGTGAGCGTGCGGGGCGACCTCCTCACCGGCTGGGTGCGGGGGCTCGACAGCGCCGCGGGGGCGGAGAAGCTGGCGATGATCGGCCACCTGATCCGCTACCTGTCCCGACTCGACATGTGGATGACGGAGCGGGACCACGTGAAGCGCTACGCCGAGGCGTTCGCCCGGGCCGAGGCCGAGGCGGTCGCCGCCTAGCCCGCCAGTGCCGCGACCCGGGCGAGGTGATCACTCCGCCCGCGCGGGACGCCGGTCCGTCGGTCCGCAGAGCTCCGCTCGCCGCCGCGGTGCCCGTGCCGCGCGCAGGCACTTGACGCCTGGCGGCTCACTGACTGCGGTCGCGCAAGCCGCGGCAGCCGCGGGGGGTTGGCGCTCCTCGCAGGCAGTTCGCCGCGACGAGGCTCCCTCCCCGCGCGAACGCGCTTGCCGGAGGCTCGCTCCGCAAATGCGTCCCGCCGGACCGCGTCCCGCGCGGGCTCGGGCCCGTGGGCGCCCTGGCACGCGGTGACGGCGCAGGGTCTCGCCGGCGGGCGCCTCCGCAGCCCGCCGGGTGCCACTTCGAGCGCGCGGCCCTGCTCCTCGCCCGCGACGAGCTGCCGGCGAGGAGCGCCGCCGTCCGGCGCATCCGGTGGCTTGCGCGACCGCCGTCAGCGAGGAGCCCCCGCACCGCGGGTTCGCGCGGGTCGCGGTCCGAGGTCGCGGGCGAGGACAGCGCCCGAAGGCGAGACCCCTGCGCCGGAGCCCCCGGGTCGAATCGCCTGGGGCGCACCGCTAGTGGCCCTTCTTCGGCCCGGTGAAGATCACCCCGCTCAGGAACCCGGCCGCGACGGCCAGCAGGACCGCGAGGATGCCGTGGAGCAGCCCGTGGCGCTCCGCCATCGACGAGATGAGGCGCGCCACCCCCACCCGCTCGGCGGTGAGCGTGTCCGAGGCCAGGACCTCGCCCGTGCCGTCCCGGTACCCGATCATCCGGATCTCGTAGACGCCGGGCGGGATGCTGGCGGGCAGGGAGAACTCGGCCGAGACGCGGGTCGGCCGCACCTCCCGCCCCAGGCGGGCCCGGAGGAGCCCGGGCGCGTCCTGGCCCTCCTCCGGCGCGGTGTCCGGGCGGAGCCTGGCGAACGAGTAGAGCCGCTCCTGCACCTTGAGCCGGACGAGCTCGCGGAAGAGGTGCCGCGTGCTCTCGTCGGCGTGGGCGGGCAGGACGTGGGCCTCGATCCCGTCGTAGCCCAGGCCGAGGCGCACCGCGGCCGGGACGCTCCGGTGGTCCAGGCCGGCCCCGTCGAGGTCCGCGGAGGCGTGGTACAGCGAGGGCACGCGCTCGAAGGCCAGGGTGCCCACGTTCCTCCACAGCAGGTTCCAGACCTTTCCCTTCCGCTTCAGCTCGACCCGGCCCTCCTTGCCGACGCACACCAGGGCGAGCCGGTAGCCCGCGGGTGCGGTGCCCTCCACCCGCACCTTGATGCCGCGGTAGAGCATGCCCAGCTCGACCGACCGGGGCTCGACCCGGATCGCGGCCGGCGGAGGCCCGGGCGGCGGCGCGCCCCCGGCCCGGACCGGGACCGGGAACGCCGCCAGGACCGCCGCGGTGGAGCCGAGGGCGAGCGCGAGGCGCATGCCTAGCCGTGACCTCCGCCGTAGGAGACCAGCGCCGAGGGAGTGACGAGGAGGCCGAGGAGCATCTTGGCCATCACCGCCAGGACCACCACCGCCATCAGGATCTTCAGCTGGTCGGCGTTGAGCCTCCGGCTCATCCGGGCCCCGGCCTGCACCCCGATCACCGAGCCCAGGAGCAGGAGCAGCGCCAGGACCACGTCCACCGTCTGGTTCAGCGCCGACTGGAGGATGGTGACGTGGACGCAGGTGAAGAGGACCTGGAAGAGGCTGGTGCCCACGACCACGTGCATCGGCATGCGGAGCAGGTAGACCATCACCGGGACCATGATGAAGCCGCCCCCCACCCCCATGATCGCGGCCAGGATGCCCACCAGCGTCCCCAGCGCCAGCGGCGTCACCGGCGAGAGCGTGATCCCCGACCGCGGGAACTCCATCCTCCAGGGCAGGGCGCGGGCCATCCGGGAGTAGATCGACGGCTTCTCCGGGGGAGCGGCGGTGCGGCGGCGCCCGCGGAGCCCCTCCAGGCTCTCCAGGAACATGTAGGACCCGATGCCGCCCAGCATCAGCACGTAGGTGACGTTGATGAGGAAGTCCGCCTCGCCCACCTCGCGCAGGACCTTGATGAGGTACACGCCGATGGTGCCGCCGACGATCCCGCCCAGGAACAGGAGGGTGCCCATCTTGAAGTCGACGCACCGGGCGCGCGCGTGGATGAAGGTCCCCGACGTCGAGGCGGCGACGATCTGGTTGGAGTCGGAGGCCGCGGCCACCGTCGGCGGGACGCCGATCATGATCAGCAGGGGCGTCATCAGGAAGCCGCCGCCCACCCCGAAGAGCCCCGAGAGGAATCCCACCCCTCCGCCCAGCCCGAGGAGCACGAAGACGTTGACGGCGTTGTTGGCCACCGGGAGGAAGACCGAGAAGTCCATCAGCCCTCCGCCGGCAAGGGCGCGGGGGAGAAGGGCGGCTCGGCCCGACTGCGGAGTGCGGGACTGGTCAAATGGCTCCCCCTCGGCCGGCCTCGCCGGCAAATTCGACCGTGCACGATTGCACCAGGACCGTCAAAACGAGGCTTTGGATTGCGCCGATAAAGCCGGCTGATGGCCCGGGCGGTGGCCGCCGCCCGCGGAGCCCGGCGCCGGCCTCCGGATCGGCCCGGCGCTTGACCTGCGTCATCTCCCGCCGCGCAGGTGCGCGATTCCAGGGGGATCCGCGCCCGGCCCGGGCCGCGGCATCAAGGCGCTTTATCGGCGCAATTCAGGGCTTCCGTATTGACACTTCACCCGGGGACGGGCGCAACATGGCGCACCAATCCTTGGCAATGGGGCGCAGCTGCCCGAGGAGGCCGCTTTGGCGAGCGAGGGCGCGGCAGCGAGAAACCGGGCGTGGGCCTTCGCCGTGGTGGCGGGCTTCCTGGCCATCAGCGTCGCCAGCTACTTCGTCAACGAGCTGTACGTCTATCTCAGCGCCTACCTCTGGTTCGGCTTCATCTACGGGATGTGCCTGCAGTACGGCAGGTTCTGCTTCTCCTCGGCGTTCCGGGACCTGTTCGCCGTGGGCGTTCCCCGCATGGTGGTGGGGATCATGATCGCCACCGTGCTCTTCGGCCTGACCTCCTCGGTGGTGACGGCCTCGGGCATGAGCGCCTTCCACTCCGCGCCCTTCGGCATCCACAGCGTGGTGGCGGGCTTCGTCTTCGGCGTGGGGATGGTCTTCGCCGGGGGCTGCGCCTCCAGCTCCCTCTACAAGACCGGGGAGGGCAACGGCGTCTCGCTGATCGTGCTGGTGTCGATCAGCGTGGCCCAGGCGTCGCTGGTGGACCTGGGCGGCTGGCTCGACAGGCTGGTGCCCGAGTCCTGGCACCGCGCGGCCCTGGCCCGGGGCCTGCCGGCGTCGGTGACGCCGGGGGAGGGCTGGATGGACCAGTACCTCGCCGGCTACGTCTGGAGCCACCCCAAGGCGACGTTCGCAGGCCTCATCGGGTACGCCAACGAGTCCGTGGTGGGCGCCTTCGTCGGGAACTTCCTCCTGGGCGTGGTGCTGCCGGCCGCGGCGCTGCTGGTGTTCGTCTACGTCTTCTGGGGGCGGAAGAGCTTCCTGAAGAAGTGGCGGCGCGAGGGCAAGCCGGAAGGCCTCCGCGCCGACCTGGCGGGCTTCTGGGCCATGGTGGCGTCCTCGAAGCGCACCGCCCTGGCCGGGCTGATCATCGGCATCGCCGCCGGGCTGCACATGTTCGTCATGAAGGGGCTGCGGCTCAAGTTCGGCATCGAGAACGCGGCCCAGATCCTGACCGCCACCGGGCACGACTTCGGCATCTCGGCCGTGGGCACCGTCTACGACCCGGGGTACTGGTACGTGACGACCCAGGAGGCCCAGTGGTTCGGCTGGGTGTTCAACAAGCTGGGCTGGGACAACACCCACAACATCTTCTTCGGGCTCGAGAACGGCATCCCCAACCCGCTGTTCAACCTCGCCGGCTGGATGTCGATCTCCCTCATCGGCGGGGCGGCGGTGATGGCCCTCCTGAGCAACGAGTTCAAGCTCAAGAAGCCCACCCTGGAGCTCGCGGGCTGGGCCGTCATCGGCGGCTCGCTGATGGGCCTGGGGGCGAGGCTCGGGCTCGGCTGCAACGTCGGGGCGTTCTTCGTGCGCACGGCCAACGGGGACGCCTCGGGCTGGCTGTTCGGCCTGGGGATGTTCGGGGGCGCATACGTGGGCGTGAAGTTCTTCAGCTGGTGGACGGAGCGGAAGATGGCCCGGCAGATGGCCGCGGTACCCGAAGTGCAACTCTAGCCGCCAGGAGGCGTCCGCCATGGCCATGAAGTTCGAGAAGAAGGGGGAGGGTTCGTATGCGCTGGACGTGAAGGGCTACGTTTGCCCGCACCCCCAGCTCTATACGAAGAGCGCGCTGTCGAAGATGAAGCCCGGGGACACCCTGACGCTCCTCTTCGACAACGCGTCCTCGGGGGAGTCCATCGCCTCGATGTGCGACAAGGAGGGGGACGAGATCCTGGAGCAGCTCACCAGCAGCGGCTCCTTCACCTGGACCATCAGGAAGTCATGAGCGCCGGCCGCCCAGGCTGACGCGAGGACCGGACCGCAATGAAGAACAGTCTCTGGAGCATCATCGCCGTGGTGTCGGCCCTGGTGGGCTTCCTGATGGGCTACAGCGTCTCGGCGTCCACGGGTACGCGGGCGGCCGCGGCCGTGCACGCGGGCCAGCCGGGCGCGGCGCCCGGCGCTGCGGAGAAGGCGGCCAGCCCCAAGGCCCCGGCCAAGCCCGCCACCTCGACGGCGGGGTACTGAGGCGGGCGGCGCAGCACCGCGGGAGCCCGGGAAGCGCCGGAGCCCCTCTCCCGCCGGCCGGAAGGCACGCCATGGGACGCAGCAGGGACGAGGTGCTGATCCTGGGCGCCGGCCTCACGGGGCTCGCGGCCGGGCACGCGCTCGCGCGGGCCGGGGTCGCCGTGAAGGTCCTCGAGCAGCAGCGGACCGTGGGCGGGCTGGCGAGGACCGTGTCGCGCGGGCCGTTCCGCTTCGACCTGGGCGGCCATCGGTTCTTCACCCGGGACGCGGCGGTCGACGGGCTGGTGCGGGGCCTGCTGGGCCCGGAGTGCGTGGCGGTCTCGCGCCGGAGCCAGATCTTCCTGCGCGACCGGTACATCGACTATCCGCTGCGGCCGCTCAACGCCCTGTCGGGCCTGGGCGCTCCCACGGCCCTGCGGATCGTGCTCGACCGCGTGGCGGACGGGATCCGGGCGCGCGCCGGCTCCCGGCCGGCGGTCTCGCTCGAGGACTGGGTCGTGGGCCACTTCGGCCGCACCCTCTTCGAGCTGTACTTCCAGGAGTACAGCGAGAAGGTCTGGGGCATCGACTGCCAGCGCATCAGCGCGGACTGGGTGGCCCAGCGCATCCAGGGGCTCTCCCTGGGCGCCGCCCTGAAGAACGCCTTCCTCCCGCGGGGCGGGGGCGACATCCGGACGCTGGCCGACGCCTTTCTCTACCCGGCCGAGGGGATCGGCACCATCGCCGAGCGGCTCCGCGAGGAGGTCGAGAGGCGGGGCGAGGTTCGCTGCGGGGTCGAGGTGAGCCGGGTCCATCACCGGGACTTCCGGGTCGAGAGCGTGGCGGTGGGCGGCGGCGCCGGGGCCCACGCCCTGGAGGCCGGGGCGGTCGTCTCCACCGTGCCGCTGACCGACCTGGTCCGGATGCTCGACCCGGCGCCCCCGCGGGAGGTGCTCCGGGCGGCCGGGAGCCTCCGGTTCAGGGACCTGGTGCTGGTCGCGGTGATGCTGGACCGCGCCCGGGCCACCGATCAGACCTGGCTCTACTTCCCGGAGAGGAAGGTCCCCTTCGGCAGGATCCACGAGCCCACCAACTGGAGCGCCCGGATGGCTCCCGAGGGCAAGACGCTCCTCGTGGCCGAGCAGTTCTGCTTCCGCGGCGACCGGACCTGGACGGCGGGCGACGGGGAGCTGGTGGAGGACACCGTCCGCCACCTGCACCGGCTGGGGATCGTCTCCCCGGGAGAGGTCCTGGGCAGCGCCGTGGTGAGGGTCCCCAAGGCCTACCCGCTCTTCGAGGTCGGGTACCAGGAGCACTGCCGGACGATAGGCGCCTACCTCTCCCGCTTCGGCAACCTGTTCCCGGCCGGGAGGGGCGGGACCTTCCGCTACCTCAACATGGACCACGCCATGGCCGCGGGTATGGAGGCGGCGAGGAGCGTTCTCGGCCTCGGCGCGCGGAGAGCCCGGGATGCGGGCGCGCGGGCGGAGAGGCGGATCGCATGAGGTGCGCCCTCGTCATCCCCTCCTGGCTCCCGGGGGACATCTTCCCCGCCCGGACCGCCGGATCCCAGCTCAACTACTGGCAGCCCCTGGGAACGCTCTACGTGGCGTCGAGCCTCCTCCGGGCCGGGCACGAGGTCCGGTTCATCGACGGGGCCTTCCTCTCCCACCAGGCCATCCTCGACGAGGTGGCCCGCTTCGCGCCGGGCTGGATCGGCGTCTACGCCACGGCGTTCGGCTGGCCCCGCGCCATGCGGACGGCCGCGGACCTGAAGGCCCGGCATCCGGAGGCCTTCCTCTGCGCCGGCGGGCCCCATCCCATCGCCTCGCAGGCCGCCTGCCTGGCCCAGGGCGCCGGCTTCGACGGCGCGGTCACGGGCGAGGGAGAGCACACGGTGGTGGAGATGGTCGAGAGGCTCGAGAGCCGCCGGAGCCTCCGCGGCGTCCGGGGCGTGGTCTTCCGCGAGGGAGGCCGGATCGAGGCCAACCAGCCCCGCCCGCTCCTGGCGAACCTCGACGAGCTCCCCTTCCCGGACCGGACGCTGCTCGGCGACGCCAGTCGCTACCTGCCGCCTCCCGCCGCCTACCGGCGAAGGCCGGTGGCGGTGGTGCAGACGTCGCGGGGGTGCAACCGCCGCTGCGTCTTCTGCTTCCAGATGGACCGGACGCGGCGGAGCGGCATCCGCTACCGCAGCGTCGAGAACGTCGTCGAGGAGATCGAGTCCTGCCTGCGGCAGGGCTTCCGCGAGATCAAGTTCATCGACGACACCCTGGCCGAGGACCGCGATCGAGCCCTGCGGCTGGCCCGCGAGATCCGGAGGAGGCGCCTCGACTTCACCTGGTTCGCCTCCGCCTGCGTGAACCAGGTGGATCCGGAGCTCCTGGCCGCGTTCCGGGAGGCGGGGTGCTGGGCCATGCTCTTCGGGGTCGAGAGCGGCGTGGAGAAGAACCTCCGCACCCTCCGCAAGGGCATCACCCTGGCCCAGGCCCGGAACGCGGTCCGCTGGGCCCGCCAGGCCGGCATCCGGGTGCAGACCACCTTCCTGTTCGGCATCCCGGGGGAGACCTACGCCGAGGCGCTCCGGACGATCGACTTCGCCTGCGAGCTGGCGCCCGACATCGCGAGCTTCCACGCCATCGTCCCCTTCCCGGGGACCGAGCTCCACGATCGCGCCGCCGAGCTCGGGACCCTGTCCGAGGACCTGGCGGACTTCACCTACCAGGGGGCCGCCTTCGTGCCCCACACCATGACCCGCGAGCAGATCCGCGAGCTGCGCCAGCGCGCCTACCGGACCTTCTACTCGCGGCCGGCGTTCCTCCTGAGGAGGCTGTGGGGGCTCCGGACCCGGCACGACCTGGAGGTGGCCCTGGGGAGCGCCAAGGGGCTGTTCTGGCTGTGGGCGAAGAAGGACCTGTTCGACGTGTCGGCCGCTGCGCGGAGGGGGATCGCCGGGGGATGACCCCTCCCGGCGCGAGTCGGATGCCCGAGGAACGCTTCATCTCCGTGGTGATACCCGCCCGCAACGCCGCGGCGACGCTCGACCTCTGCCTCCGGGCCGCGTTCGCCGCAGACTACGGGAGGTACGAGGTGGTGGTGGTGGACGACGCCTCCGAGGACGCCTCCGCCGGGATCATCCGCTCCCACCCCTGCAAGAGCGTGCGGCTGGACCGGCGCGGGGGGGTGTCGAGGGCGCGCAACGCCGGGGCCGAGGCCAGCTCCGGGGAGCTGCTCTTCTTCACCGACGCCGACTGCCTGCTGGAGCGCGATGCCCTGTCCATCGCCAACGCGGCCCACGGCGGGAGGAGGGACCTGGTCCTCGGCGGAACCTACACCCCGCTGCCCTTCGACACCGACTTCTTCAGCGCCTTCCAGTCCGTCTTCATCCACCACTTCGAGACCCGCGCGGCCGAGCCCGACTACGTCGCCACCCACGCCATGGTCGTCGACGCCGAGCTCTTCCGGCTATCGGGAGGCTTCCGCCAGGACCGGTTCATGGGCCTCGCGCCCAGCGTGGAGGACGTGGAGCTCAGCCACCGGCTCCGCCGGGCGGGGTGCCGGCTGGCCGTGGAGCCGAGGCTCCGCGTCCGGCACGTCTTCCGCTTCTCGTTGCGGAGATCCCTGGGCAACGCCATCCGCAAGGCCCGGCACTGGACCCGGTACTCCCTCGCCAACCGGGACGTGCTGGCGGACTCCGGCACCGCATCCCTGGCGCTCAAGGCCAACGTCCTGGCGGCGGCCCTCGCGGCCTGCCTGCTCTCGGCGTCGGCCGCCCTCGGGTCGGGATGGCCCCTGCTCGCGGCCCTCCCGCTCCTGGCGCTCGACCTGGCTTTGAGCCGGGGGCTGATCGCCGCCTGGTTCCGGCACCGGGGCCCGCTCTTCGGCGCCAAGGCCACGCTCTACTACCTCACCCTCTACGCGGCGGCGGTCGGCATCGGGGCCGCCGCCGGAACGGCGGAATTCCTGTGGAGCGCCCCGGCGCTCCGGGGGCAACGGTCGTGCACAGTGCGCTCTGGCACGCGCGGTCTCTCTTCCTGAAGACGAGACCCGTCCACCTGACCTTCTTCGTGACCCGGAGGTGCAACCTCCGGTGTCCCTTCTGCTTCTACCAGGAGGCCCGGGACGCGCCCGGCGACGCGCCCGAGCTCTCGGCGGAGGAGGTCCGGCGGGTGGCCGCGTCCCTGGGCCGGCTGCTGTGGGTGGCCTTCTCCGGCGGCGAGCCCTTCCTCCGGGACGACCTCGCCGAGCTCGCCGGGATCTTCCACGACGCCAACCGCGTCGCCTTCTTCACCCTGCCGACCAACGGCCTCCTCACCGAGGTGGTGGCGGAGCGGACGCAGGAGATCCTGGATCGGTGCCGGAACAGCGTGGTGGTGGTGAAGCTCTCGCTCGACGGGGTCGGCCAGGCCCACGACGCCATCCGGCGCGCTCCCGGCGCCTTCGAGAAGGCGATGCGGACCTGCGAGCGGCTGGCGGCCCTGGCGGAGCGGCACCCCCGGCTCGAGCTGGGCGTCAACACGCTCTTCTGCTCCGAGAACCAGGGCCGGATGGACGAGATCATCGAGTTCGTCCACGGCCTCGGCGGGGTCCGCTCCCACACCCTGACCATGGTCCGCGGGAACCTCCGCGAGGCGCGGTACGGGAGGGTCGACCTCTGCGGCTACCGGGAGGCGATCCGCCACCTCGAGAGCCGCTGGCGGTCCGGGGCGCACCGCCGGCCCCGCTTCGGCGGCGCCCGGCTCAAGGCGGCGCAGGACCGCCTCCAGAAGCGCCTCATCCACCGGACCCTGTCGGAGCACCGGCGGGTGGCGCCCTGCTACGCCGGGAGGCTCAGCCTGGTGCTCTCCGAGGGCGGCGACGTCCGCGCCTGCGAGGAGCGGCCCGGGGAGTCCTTCGGCAACGTGCGGGACGCCGGGTACGACATGGGGCGCCTGCTGCGGACAGGGTGGGCGGAGCGGATCCGCGGCGACATCGCGGCCGGCGGATGCCACTGCTCTCACGAGTGCAACCTGCTCACCAACATCCTCTTCAACCCGGCGATGCAGCCGAAGCTTCTCTGGGAGTGCGCGAGGTCCTGATGGCGAGCGAGCAACCGACGGCCGGAAGTCGAGGCAGGAGGAGGATGCGATGACGGAAACCCTGGGGATCTGCGTGGCCACCAACAGCCGGATGGCGCACGTGCTGGGCCTCGTCAAGGCGGCGAGGACCGCGGGCAAGGAGGTGAAGGTCTTCCTGACGGGGGAGGGGGTCCAGCTGACGCAGGATCCGCTCTTCGCCGAGCTGGTCCAGGTGGCCCGGGCCGGCTCCGCGCAGTCGCGCGGCCAGGTGACGGTCTGCGAGGTGAGCTACCTGGCCAACGGCCTCAAGGGGAAGCCGGCGGCCAACCTGGGGGACAAGGACTTCGTCACCCAGGGTCGAAACGCCGAGATGGTGGAGGAGTGCCAGCGCTACGTCGTCCTCTAAGGGAGGGAACGGGACATGGGCAAGACGGTGGCCGTCCTCATCAAGGACAAGGACCGGCAGTACGAGGGGCTGCGATCCAGCCTGGGCCTGCTCCTCGAGAAGCACCTGGTCAGCATGTTCGTCCTCGACCACGAGGTGGAGATGACCGAGGAGTACTCGGACAACATGGGCTTCATCGACGAGATGGGAGGGGGCCGGTACAGCAACGTCCCCGCCAACGTGGAGAAGCACGGGTTCCGCCCGGTGACGCTGGACGACGTGTCCGGGAAGCTCGCCGAGAGCGAGCTGGTGATCGCCTTCTGAGGGGGGATGGACGATGAAGATCCTTCACATCCTGCGATCCGAGCCGACCGAGCTGGTCCGGCGCTTCATCCAGGGGATGTCGCGGGGGCGCAGCAGCCAGGAAGTGCCGCTCTACCAGGGCCCGGTGGACTACGACCGGCTGGTCCAGGACATCTTCCAGGCCGACAGAGTGATCTGCTGGTGGTAGGGGCCCCGTGCCGTCCTTCCAGACGGGCGGTCCCGAGCCGGCGAGGCTCCCGCCTCCGCCTCCTCCAGGGCGGGAAGGCCTCCCGGCGCTCGCGGCGGCCTGGTCGGCGCCGGGAACGCCCGGGGCCGGGGTCCCCGAGGCGACGTGCGAGGCGCTCCGCGGCGTCCGCCCGGGCGACCTCCTCGAGGTGGCGCCGCTCGTCGACGCGCTCCGGGTGCACCTCGGCGATCCCGCCCGGCGCGCCCCGGCGCGCCGCGCGCTCTTCGCCCTGCTCGACCGGGTGCGGCGCCACTCCTTCACGTCGCAGCTCGGGCCGGAGGCGGTGGATCCCTGGGTGCAGCTGGTGGTGCGCCTGGTCCGCGAGGCGGACTACGGCTTCGGCGACATGCTTCGCTCGCGCGAGGAGACCGACCCCCGGACGGTGGCCGCGCGGGTGCTGGGGGCGGGGGCCTGCGAGCTCACCGTCGCCGACCTGTCCCGGCGCACGCGCGCCATCGCCCGCGGCCTCCTGGCCCTGGTCGAGGGCGATCCCGGCGCCCGGGTGGCCATCCTCTCGGAGAACTGCCTCGACGCGGCGCTGTGCGACGTCGCCTGCCTCTCGAACGGCATCGTCGACGTGCCGCTTCCGGCCAACGCCGTCCCGGAGCAGATCGCCTTCATGCTGCGCCACTCGCGCGCGCGGGTGCTGCTGGCCTCGGACGAGGAGCAGGTCGCCAAGGTACTGCCGTCGCTGTCGGCGCTGCCCGACCTGCGCGAGGTGGTGGTGCTCTCGGCGGCGGCGGCCGAGCGGAACCAGCTGCTCTCGCTGGAGCAGATGGTGAGCCAGGGCGCCGACCTCGACGACGCGGTGCGGGAGGCGCGCGCCGCCGCGGTGCGGGCGGGCGACGTGGCGACGGTGATGTACACCTCGGGGACCACCGGCAAGCCCAAGGGCATCCTCTTCACGCACCTGAACGTGGTCTCGAAGCGCTTCTGCCGGGCCTTCGCGCTGCCGGACGTGAGCGAGGGAGACGTCCTCCTCTGCTACCTGCCGCTGTACCACACGTTCGGGCGGTACCTGGAGCTCTGCGGCACCCTGTTCTGGGGAGCGACCTACGTGTTCGCGCGCTCGGCGGAGCAGGCCTCGCTGCTCGAGGACTTCCGCGAGGTGAGGCCGACCGCGTTCGCCTCGGTCCCGAAGAAGTGGATGGAGCTTCGCGAGGCGGCGGCCTGGGAGGGGGCCCCGGTCGGGCCCGAGGAGGTGCTGGCCCGGCTGCGCGACGTGACCGGCGGCCGGCTGCGCTGCGGCGTCTCCGCCGCCGGCCACCTCGACCCCGAGGTGTTCCGCGCCTTCCGCGCCGCCGGCACCCGGCTCTGCTCGGGGTACGGCATGACCGAGGCCACCGGCGGGATCACCATGACGCCGCCGGGCGAGTACGTGGATGGCTCCATCGGGAAGCCGCTTCCGGGGATCGAGTGCCGGGTGGGCGAGGACGGCGAGCTCCTGGTGCGCGGCCCCTACGTCTCGCCCGGCTACCTCGATCCCGGCCCCGAGGAGCAGGGCGCGGACGCGGAGGGCTGGTTCGCCACCGGCGACCTGGTGTCGCGCGGGGCGGACGGCCACTTCCGCATCACCGGCCGCAAGAAGGAGATCTACAAGAATCGCCAGGGACAGACGATCGCCCCCCAGCGCATCGAGAACCTGTTCCGCGACTTCGAGGGGGTCTCGCAGGCCTTCCTGGTCGGCGACCACCGCGAGTACAACACGCTCCTCGTCTGGCCCAACCCGGAGTCGACCGCGGTGGCGGGGAGGGCGCCCGGGCAGGTGCGCGAGATCCTCTCCTCGCTGGTCGCCAGCGCCAACCGCTTCCTGGCGCCGTTCGAGCGGGTGGTGGCCTTCCAGGTGCTCCCGCGCGCGCTGGACGAGGAGCACGGCGAGCTCACCCACAAGCAGACCTTCCGGCGCGAGGTGGTGGAGGGCAACTGGGCGGCGCTGGTCGATGGGATGTACCAGGAGAAGCACCTGGCGCTCCCCGTCGAGGGCGCCGTCCTGCGCGTCCCGAACTGGGTGCTGCGGCAGATCGGCGTCCTCCGGCACGAGGTCTCCCTCGGCGGCGGCTTCCTCCGCGCCGGCAGCCGCTCCCTGGCGGTGGGCGGCGTGCCCGAGGTCCCCGGGTCGGTGCGCCTGGGCGACCTGGCCTACGCGGCCGAGGGCGCGGCGCTGGACCTCGGGGAGCTCCTGGCGCGCCCCGCCCTGTGGCTCGGCAACGAGGCCCTGCGCAGGTTCGCCGGCGACGAGGCCTTCTCGTCCGCGGCCTTCCGCAGGCGGAAGGGGTCCGGCGAGCTGCGCCTGGACGCCCGCTGGTGGCCGGCGCCGGCCCCGGAGCGGATCCGGACCCTGCTCGACGTCGTGGAGAACGTCGAGCCCGGCCTTCGCACCCTGCACGCCGCCGGCGAGCTGCTCCGCGCGGAGAGGCCCGAGGCGCGGCGCGCCGTGCAGCACCTCCAGGCGAGGCTGGCCGGCGGGCCGGCCGAGCACGCCGCCCTGTGCCGCGCCCTGCTGCGCCGGGCCGCCGACGCGCCGGACGAGGACGTGCGCCGCCGCGCCTTTCGCGCGCTCCTTCCCGGCGAGGAGCCCGGCGACGTCGCCGGGACCCTCGGGCTCTTCCTCGACCGCATGGGCCCGGCGGCGCTCCGCGAGGAGGACCTGCACCTCGGCGGCCGGGGCCTGGCGGACGCGCAGGTCCAGGCCCTCCTCTCGCACCTGGGCTCGGACGCGGCCCAGGCCGCGCCCCGCGGCGCCTCGGACCGGGCCCTCCTGGTGGGCGCCATGCGCCTCCTGGCGGCGACGGCCGTCTCGCAGCCGGCCCACTTCGCCCGGGTGCGGATCTCGCTGGCGCGCCTGGCGCTCCACGGCGATGCCGAGATCGCCGCCCGGGCCGGGGAGGAGCTCGACCGCCTCCGCCGGGGCTTCTGGAACTGGGTCGGCCCCAACGCCCGCCTGGCCGTCGACCCCGGGAGCGGCACCGCCTACGGCTGGAAGGAGGTGCTGCTCTTCGACGAGAACGTGGCGCCGTCCGCGGCCCGGCAGCTGCTCGAGGCCGTCGACGAGTCCACCCTGGTTCGCGGCTCGGTGTACCTGCTCGGGCGCGGTGTCCTGCTCTCGCTGGCCGACATCCCTCCCGGCGGCGCCCGGGTGAGCCTGCTCGGCCGCCAGCACGGGAAGGGCGTCTACCGGCTCTCCCTCCGGACCCGGGCGCACGAGGTGTTCGACGTCGCCATCAACGTCGCCGAGGAGATGCGGTTCGCCGAGCTCCGGCAGGAGGTGTCCTGGCTGCTCGCCGCCAACGCCACTCCGCCGCTGGTGGAGCAGTTCGGCGGCTGCTTCCCCGAGTGGGGGATCTTCACCGAGGAGTTCATCCCCGGCGACACCGTGGAGAAGGAGGTGGCCCGCCTGGTCCGCCAGGGGGAGACCCGGAGGCTCGAGTCGCTCTGGCCCTACCTGGCCTGGAACGCGCTCGAGGGCCTGGTGCGCTTCTGGGATCGCACCGGGCGCCGGGTGGCGCTGCGGGATCCCTTCCCCGCCGCCTTCATCGTGCCCTCGCACGACTACCAGACCGGGGCGCGGCTGGTCTCGATCTCCGACCGGAGCCCCTGCGCCACCCTGGACGAGCTCCTCGATCGCTTCCAGGCCGCGTTCGTGGGCCGCATCGAGGCCTCGCGCCCGGAGCTCCGCGGCGCCGCCGGCGACGACCTCCTGCTCTCGGCGGTCTTCGAGGCGCTGGGCCCGGAGCGAGGGGTCGCGCTGCTGGCCGCGGTGGCCCGGGACTCGAGGCGCGCGGTGGCCATCGAGACCTTCCTGGAGCAGGTGCGCGACCAGGGGTTCACGCCGCAGAAGTCCTGGTTCGCGGTGCGCCGCTACCGCCGCTGGCTGGAGGTGAACCCCGAGGCCACCGCCGAGGCGCGGGGGAAGATGCTGGACGACCTGTGGAGCACCTACGGCCTCTCCGCCGTCGAGCGGACCTGGCCCGACACGCGCATCCGCTTCTTCCGCCGGACCGTGTTCGCGGCGGCCCGGCCGGAGCTGGGGGCCGCCCTCGACCGGCTCGGCGCGCGCGCCCGGGCGGTGCCCGCCGGCGAGCTCGACCTGGAGGCCCAGCTGGCGGAGCTCCGCGCGGCGCTCGCCCCGACGTCGGCGGAGGACTACTTCCTGGCGCGCATGACCTACCGCTACCTGGCCCCGACCGACGACGTGGCGCTGGTCTCGATGCCCCGGGGCGGCCGCTACGTCACCGAGGTGGTGGCCGCGCTCGCCGACGCGGAGGGGAACCGCTTCTCCGTCCGGGGCCCGGTTTCCCCGCGCGAGGTCTCCCGCCTGCTGCACATGTTCCACGACGCCAACCTGGAGGTGGCCTTCACCGCAGAGCACGAGTTCCTGCTGTGCCTCGACGCCCAGGACGCTCCCATCGGCGGCCTCTTCTACCGCCGGATGGGCCCGGAGCGGGCCCACATGGAGAAGCTGGTGGTGGCGCGGAGGCACCGCGGCGAGGGGGTGGCGGACGGGCTGATGCACGAGTTCTTCCGCCGCCTCCGCGGCCGGGGCGTGAGGCGGCTCGAGACCGGCTACTTCCAGCCGGAGTACCTGGCCCGCTTCGGCTTCCGGACCGATCCCACCTCCGGCGGCCTGGTCCGCGACCTGGAGGGCCCGTGACCTCCCCGGCCCCGGCATCGTGGAAGCTCATCGACACCACCCTGCGCGAGGGGGAGCAGTTCGCCCGGGCGGCCTTCCGCACCGAGGACAAGGTGGAGATCGCCCGCGCCCTCGACACCTTCGGCGTCGACTACATCGAGGTCTCCTCTCCCGCCGCCTCGCCGCAGTCGCAGCGCGACGCGGCCGCGATCGTGAAGCTCGGGCTCGGGGCCCGCATCATCACGCACTCGCGCTGCGTCCTCGACGACGTGCGCGCGGCCCTGGAGGCCGGCGTGCGGGCCATCGGGTTCTTCTTCGCCACCAGCCGCATCCTGCGCCAGGCCTCGCACGGGAGGTCGATCCAGCAGATCGTCGACGCCATGGGGCCCCCGCTGGAGCTGGCGCTCTCCGCCGGGCTGGAGGTTCGCTTCTCGGCGGAGGACGCCTTCCGCTCCGAGGTGCTGGACGTCCTCGCCGTGCACCAGGCCGCCGAGCGCCTGGGCGTGCACCGGGTCGGGGTCGCCGACACGGTCGGGATCGCGACGCCGCGGCAGGTGTACGCCCTCGTCCGCGAGGTGCGGCGCGCCGTCGGCTGCGACATCGGGTTCCACGGCCACAACGACACCGGCTGCGCCGTGGCCAACGCCTACGAGGCGCTGGCGGCGGGGGCCACGCACGTCGACGTCTCGGTGCTCGGCATCGGCGAGCGCGTGGGCATCACGCCGCTCGGGGCGCTCATCGCCCGCATGTTCGCGCTGGAGCCGGAGGCGGTGGGCGGGCGCTACCGGCTCGGCCAGCTCCCCGAGCTCGAGCGCCTGGTGGCCCGGGCCGCCGGGGTGGAGATCCCCTTCAACAACTGCATCACCGGCGAGACGGCCTACTCCCACAAGGCGGGCATGCACCTCAAGGCGATGCTGTCGAACCCGGGGTCCTACGAGGTCGTCCCGCCCGAGGCCTTCGGCCTCACCCGGCGGCTGATCCTGGGGAGCCGCCTCACGGGGCGGCACGCCATCGCCTACCGGGCGCGCGAGATGGGGCTCACCTTCGGCGAGCAGGAGCTCCGGACCCTGACCGGCCGGATCAAGGAGCTCGCCGACCGCGGCCAGCTCTCCGAGGCGGAGCTCGACGGCGTGCTGCGGGAGTGGGTCACCGCCTGACGGCGCGATCCGCCGCGACGCCCTGCGGCATCCAATTCGTTGATGGAGGGCATCAGACACTTCGAATTGACTGCGTTTTCCGGCCGCGCGGTAATTCGTCACACACGTTGGCACCAACCCGTGCGCGCGGGGCGACCCGCGCGCGGAGCCGATCCGGTGGCCCTGAGCGCCCACCTCCCCCGCGTCCCGGCCCTGCTGCTCGCAGGGGGGATCCTCGCCGGGTGCTCCGGGGCTCCCCGCCTCGAGATCGGCGAGCCCGAGGCGCGGCTCTCGGGGTCCCTCGCCGGCGTCTGCGCCGTCTTCGTCCGCATCGCCAATTCCGGGGACCGCGGCGACGCGCTGGTCGGGGCGAGCGCCGACCTCCCCGGCGCCGTCGCCGAGATCCACGAGGTGCGCGAGGGGAGGATGGTGCGGAGCGATCGCCTCGCCATCCCCGCCGGCGGCAGCCTGGAGCTCCGGGCGGGCGGGCCCCACATCATGGTGTTCCAGCTTCCCCCGGGCGCGGGCGCGGGCCGCGAGCTCGGCCTGCGCCTCCTCTTCGAGAGGTCGGGGGAAAGGCGGGTGTCGGTTCGCATTCGCGGATGACGAGGTGCAGCAGGCGCAGTCTCACGCAGACCGGGAGTCGAGCATGAGGAACAAACTGGCCGTGGTGGTGGTCGCCGCAGCTCTCTGCGGATTCGCCGCATATGCTTTCGCCGGCCCGCCGCTCGCCCTCGTGGGCGCGAGCCCGAGCTACTCCGCGACGGTGTACGTCGCCGGGCAGGGGGGCCACTTCTCCAAGTCGGACGTCACCATCACCCCGGGCGATGCCGAGAATCCCCTGCGGGTGACCAACCTCGAGCTGGTGGCCATCGGGACGCCGAAGAGCCACGTCTTCCACGACGGGCGGATCGACTCCCAGGACCGCGGCACCATCTTCTGGTCGACCATCGCCCTCGACGAGCAGGGGAAGCTGCACGTGGGCAAGACCGATCTCAAGACCGGCCAGGTGGTCAAGGACGTCGCCTTCGCGCCCGATCCCCGCTCGCCGACGGCCAAGCCGCCCGCCTACTGCGCCTCGGGCCAGACCCGGACCACCTTCATGCCGGTGTTCATGGGCAACGAGGGGTACGTGGACGTCTTCGACAAGAAGACCCTGAAGCACCTGCACCGGGTGTTCGTCAGCGACCTGGGCTACAAGGCCGGGGCGTACCAGTTCGTCCACGGGAGCAACTCCAACGACATGAAGAAGTTCCTCCTCACCGTGACCATGAAGGGCGAGGACGGGAAGATGAACGGCAAGCAGGACCTCGTCATGCTCGACCTTCCCGCGCTGGAGAAGGGCAAGTTCAAGGTGCTGGCCAGGACCACCCTCACCGGCGAGCCGGGCAAGACCATCGCCTTCCGCCAGTACTTCACCCGGGACGACAAGCGCATCTTCCAGGCCGCCGGCGACCGGATGTGGGTCATCGACGCCGCCACCCTGAAGATGATCGACGAGAAGGTGGTCGGGAAGGAGTACGGCGAGAACCACGACGTCCAGCCCACCCCGGACGGCAAGTACGCCCTGCTCACCCTGCGGACGGCGGACACCACCGCCTGCGACACCGAGGGCAAGCCCATGGCCGACAAGAAGATCACCGACGGCGCCCTGCTCCTCTACGACGCCGGCGCCCGGAAGGTCGTGGGCAAGACGGCCTCGGTGTGCTTCGGCTGCCACAAGGAGATGGGCAAGGGCGACAAGAACGCCCTCCTCTGCGGCATCGCCGCGGCGTTCAAGAAGTAGGCCCCATGGCCCTCCGTGCGGCTCCGGCCGCACGGAGGGCGCACCGCGCCCGCGATGGCGAGACCTCTCACGCCCCTCCGGCATGCCCTCAGGAACCTGGCGCGCAAGCCGTCGCGCTCGGCGATCCTGGTCGTCGCCATCGGGCTGCTGGTGTCGGTGCTGGTGTTCGCCCTCTCGTTCGTCCGCCGCGTGGACGCCGGCATCCGGCGGACCTCGGAGAGGCTGGGGGCGGACCTGATCGTGGTGCCCACCGGGTCGAGGGGCGCGGCCGAGGACGTGCTCCTCGAGAACAAGGTGAGCACCTTCTACATGGACCGGTCCATCGCCGATCGGGTCAGGGCCATCCCCGGCGTCGAGCGGGTGACCACCCAGACGTATCTCGCCACCATCGGGGGGGAGTGCTGCGACATCCCGGAGACCATGGTGGTGATGTTCGACCAGGACAGCGACTTCGTGGTCCGGCCGTGGCTCGGCAGGCAGCTGGGGCGGAGGCTGCACAAGGGCGAGGCCCTCGTCGGCAGCCAGTCGGCCTTCAACATCAACCTGGGCCTCACCCGGGTGGACGCCTTCCTCTTCGGCAACGTCTTCCGGATGGTGGGGGTGCTGGACAGGACCGGGACCGGCCTCGACACGGCGATCTTCATCGACGAGAGCAACCTCGACGACATCCGCAGGAAGGGCAAGGTGGCGGTCCGGCCGGGCCAGGTGTCGGTGGCCTTCGTCCGGGCCGCGGAGGGCGCGGACCCGGAGAAGATCGCGGCGGCCGTGGAGAACGGCATCGTCGAGGCCGACGCCGTCTCCCGCCGCGACATCGGCAGGGGCGTGCTCCGCTCCCTGGCCGACATCGGCAGGATGTTCCTCCTCACCTTCCTCCTGGCCGCGGTGCTGGCGGCCTGCCTCGCCTGGGCGGTCTTCTCCGGCGTCGCCAACGAGCGGGCCCGGGAAGTGGGCATCATGCGGGCCATCGGGGCCAAGGAGTCCCACGTGACCCGGCTCTTCCTCCTCGAGGTCGTCGCCATCGGGGCCCTGGGGAGCGTCCTGGGCATCGCCAGCGGGACTGCGCTGACGCTGGCGCTGGGGCGGAGCTTCTCCATCCTGGAGAAGGTGCCGGCGGGCCTGGGCTTCCTAGAGCGCGCCGGCATCGGCGCCTCGGGCCTGGTCATCGGCACCGGCATCTGCGTCCTGGGCGCGCTCGCGCCCATCCGCCGGGCGGGGCGGACCGAGCCGCTCCGGGTGCTGAAGGGGGAGTAGCGTGCGCCTCGTCGTCGAGGACGTGAGCAAGAGCTTCCGCCTGAACGGGACGCCGATCCAGGCGGTGGACCGCGTCTCCTTCGAGGTCGGGCGCGGGGAGTTCGTCTCGATCACCGGCCACTCGGGCTCGGGGAAGACCACCCTCCTCTCCATCCTGGGGGGGCTCTCCCGCCCGACGGCGGGGCGGGTCCTCCTCGACGGCGCCGACGTCTACTCCCTCGGCAGCGACCAGCTCTCGGAGTACCGCTGCGAGCGGATCGGGTTCGTCTTCCAGTTCGCCAGCCTGCTCCCGGCCCTCACCGCCCTGGAGAACCTCCTGCTCCCCGGCCGGTTCCGCTCCCGGCGGGGCACCGCCGCGGAGGAGGAGGCGGCAGCCGTGGAGCTGCTCGGGCTGGTGGGGCTCGCCGACAAGGCGGGCGCCCTTCCCTCCCAGCTCTCCGGAGGCCAGCAGCGGCGCGTCGCCATCGCACGGGCCTTCGTGAACCGCCCCGAGCTGGTGCTGGCCGACGAGCCCACCGGGGACCTGGACGAGGAGACCGAGGCCGGGGTGATGAAGCTCTTCCGGACCATCAACGAGAGGAGCGGGACGACGTTCCTCATGGTGACGCACGACACGGACCTGGCGCGGCAGGCCAGCCGGAAGCTGCAGATGCACAAGGGGAGCCTGCGGGAGGCGTGAAGCCGCCGGCCGGCGCTATGCTGGCGAGCGGTGCCGCCGGTGCCCATCGAGCAGACATCCAGAGCGGCTCGCCGGGCGGCCGCCCGCCGCCTGCTCGAGGCCTTCGACGCCGGCGCGGTCGACCGCTGGGCGTCCGCCGAGCCGCAGGCCCCGCAGGTCCTGCAGTCGCTCCTCTGCGAGGCCGACGAGCTCCTGTCGTGGCGGGCCGCCGAGGCGCTGGGCCGCACGGCGGCCGTGCGCGCCCGCCGCGATCCCGAGGGGGTGCGCGAGATGCTCCGGCGCATCCTCTGGCTCATGAACGACGAGTCCGGCGGGCTCCTCCGGCAGGGGCCCCCGGCGCTCGGGGCGGTGCTGGCGAGCGTGCCCGGGCTCTGCGGCGAGTACCTCGACGTCCTGGCGAGCTTCCTCGAGGAGGAGCCCTTCCGCACCGGGGTCCGCTGGGCCCTGTGGCGCATCGCCGGGGCGCGCCCCGGGGCGGTGGCGGACGCGGCGGGCGCGCGGCTCGCCGCCTCGCTCCTCGACCCCGACCCGGCGGTGCGCGGCCATGCGGCCCTGGCCCTCCGGGCTGCGTCCGGGCCCGCGTCGGCGGCCGCCGTCGCCGGCGACGGGGCGGCGCTGGTGGTCTTCGACTGGCGCGCGGGCACCCTGCGCCCGACCACGGTGGGCGACGCCGCGCGCGGCGCGTTCTGACCCGGAGGCCCATGGCCAGGACCCCCGAGCGCCTGCTGGTGTCGATGCTGGCCCTGGGCGCCGTCGCCGCCCCGCTCGTCTTCCGATCCCTGGACGACAACCGGCTGACGAGCTGGCAGTGGGTCTTCGCCGGGACCTCTCCGGCCCGCCTCTTCGCCCTGGTGGCGGCGGGGATCGCCCTGGCCCACCTGCTGGCGGCGCTGCCCCTCCCCGGGCGCAGGCCGGGCGCCGTCCTGGCGCTGGCCTCCTGCGCCGCCGCCGCCTGCTTCTGGGGGGAGCCCGAGGCCATCGTCGACGCCTCGCGCTACTTCACCCAGGCGAAGCACCTGGAGCTCTACGGGCCCGGCCACTTCCTGGCGGAGTGGGGAAGGGGGATCCCGGCCTGGACCGACCTGCCGCTGGTCCCGTTCCTCTACGGGCTCGCCTTCCGCCTGCTCGGCGAGTCCCGGGCGGTCATCCAGGGCCTCGACACGCTCCTGTTCGCCGCCACGGCGGTCCTGGTCCACCGGCTGGGACGGGCGCTGTGGGACGAGGAGGTGGGGTTCACCGCCGGGGCCTTCCTGCTCGCGATTCCCTACCTGCTCACGCAGGTGCCCGCCATGCTCGTGGACGTGCCCACCATGTTCTTCCTCACCCTGGCCCTCCTCGCGGTCGTCCGGGCCCTGGAGAGCGGAGGGGCGGCGAGGATCGCGCTGGCCTCGGCCGCCGTGGCCCTGGCCCTCCTCTCCAAGTACTCCGCCGGGCTCCTCCTCTCGGTGCTCCCCGTCGCCTGGCTGGTCCTGCGCCGGGGCGCCCCCAGGCCCCTGCGCACCGGCGCCGCCGTCGCCCTGTCCTCGCTGGCCCTGGTCGCGGCTGCCGTGCTGCCGCGCCGGGACGTCTACGCGCGGCAGATCGCCCTCCTCCTCGAGTACCAGGCACCCGGGCTCCGGCGCTGGGGCGAGAGCCTCGCCTCGACGTTCCTCTTCCAGGTCCATCCCTTCCTGACCGCGGCGGCCGTGCTCTCCGCGTGGCTGGCGATCCGGCGGCGGGATCCCCGCTACGCCATCGCCGCCTGGCCGGTGCTGCTCCTCCTGGGGCTGGGGGTCCACCGGATCCGCTACTGGGTCCCCGCGTTCCCCATGCTGGCGCTCCTGGGGGCCTACGGGCTGCAGCTCCTGGGATCCCGCGAGCTGCGGCGGCTCGTCCTGGCGTGCGCCGTGGTCTCCGCGCTGGTGATCGCCCTCGCCGGCTACCTGCCCTTCCTCCGGGGAACGAGCGCCATCAACCTGGCGCAGGCAGGCGAGTACCTCGACACCCTGGAGGAGGAGCGCGTCGAGGTCCTCACCCCGCCCCCGGCGGACCCCGAGGTCGACCCCGCGGTGTCGGTTCCCATCCTCGACCTCTTCACCGCCAAGAGGCTGGTGTACCGGCAGGAGGATCCTCCCTCGCCGCCGCCCGGCGCCAGGGAGTCGGCGCTGCGCTTCACCTGGGAGTACCGCAATCCCCGGTACTACGCCGCCGACGGGCCGGAGGCCGGGGCGGCGGTGGCCGTCGTCTGCGACGACCTCGAGCGCCCGCTGCCGGAGAGCGCGGAGCGCAGGCTGCGGGGCCTTCGCCTGGCCCGCGTGTTCGCGGCCGCCGACGGCGTCTTCCGCCACCGGACCCTGGTCGCCGTGTACCGGCCGCCTCCGCCGGGCCCCCGCTGAGCGAGCCGCCGCGGAGCCGGCCGCGGCGGCTCGCGGAGGCCTCAGGGGTTCTGGTCGGCCGCCAGGGCCGCCGGCGCCGGGGCCAGCCGCTTCCCCTCCCTCGGCTCGATGCGCATGCCGTAGAAGGAGCGGCGCACGAAGAAGAGCGCCACCAGGAGGAAGGCCGCGAAGAGGGCCAGGCGCATCGCGCCCGGCAGCTCGATGGCCAGCTCCACCGCCAGCAGGCCGAAGAGGGTGGTGAACTTGATGACCGGGTTCAGGGCCACGGAGGAGGTGTCCTTGAAGGGGTCGCCCACGGTGTCGCCGACCACGCAGGCGGCATGCAGCTCGGTGCCCTTGGCCTTGAGCTCCACCTCCACCACCTTCTTGGCGTTGTCCCAGGCGCCGCCGGCGTTGGCCATGAAGATCGCCTGGTAGAGGCCGAACACCGCGATGGAGATGAGGTAGCCGATGAAGAAGAACTCGCCGACGAAGGCGAAGGCCAGGGTGGCGCAGAAGACCGTGAAGAAGATGTTGAGCATCCCCTTCTGCGCGTACTGGGTGCAGATGGCGACCACGCGCTTGGAGTCCTCGACCGATGCCTTCTCGGCGCCCTCGAGCTTGATGTTGTCCTTGATGAACTCGACCGCCCGGTAGGCGCCGGTGGAGACCGCCTGGGTGGCCGCGCCGGTGAACCAGTAGATGACGGCGCCGCCGGTGGCGAGCCCGAGCAGGAAGGGCGGGTGCAGCAGGGAGAGCCGCTCCAGGCCGGTGGTGAGGCCGTGGGTGAGCACCATGATGATGGAGAAGACCATGGTGGTGGCGCCCACCACCGCGGTGCCGATGAGCACCGGCTTGGCGGTGGCCTTGAAGGTGTTGCCGGCCCCGTCGTTCTCCTCCAGGAACCCCTTGGCCCGCTCGAAGTCGAGATCGAAGCCGAAGTCCCTCTTCACCTCCTGCCGGATGCCCGGGACGCTCTCGATGAGCGAGAGCTCGTAGACCGACTGGGCGTTGTCGGTCACCGGCCCGTAGGAATCGACGGCGATGGTGACCGGCCCCATCCCCAGGAAGCCGAAGGCCACCAGGCCGAAGGCGAACACGGCCGGGGCGAGCATCATGGCGGAGAGGCCCAGCAGGGACACGCCGTAGGCGGCCGCCATGAGGCCGACGATGACCATGCCCATCCAGAAGGCGCTGAAGTTGCCGGCGACGAAGCCGGAGAGGACGTTGAGCGAGGCGCCGCCCTCCCGGGAGGCGGTGACGACCTCCCGGACGTGGCCGGAGCGGGTGGAGGTGAAGACCTTGATCACCTCGGGGATGACCGCGCCCGCCAGCGTGCCGCAGCTGATGATGGTGGAGAGCTTCCACCACAGCGAGCCGTCGCCCAGGCCCGGGATGAGCAGCCAGGACACCAGGTACGTCAGGGCGATCGAGACCAGAGACGTGAGCCACACCAGGCTCGTGAGAGGCGCCTCGAAGTCCATCTTCTCGGCGTCGCCGTACCTCGCCCGGGCCATCGCCTCGTTGAGGAAGTACGAGAGCACGCTGGCCACGATCATCATGATGCGCATGGCGAAGATCCAGACCAGGAGCTGGACCTGGACCGCCGCGCTCGGCACCGCCAGCAGGATGAAGGCGATGAGGGCGACGCCGGTCACGCCGTAGGTCTCGAACCCGTCGGCGGAGGGGCCCACCGAGTCGCCGGCATTGTCACCGGTGCAATCCGCGATGACGCCCGGATTGCGCGCGTCGTCCTCCTTGATCTTGAAGACGATCTTCATGAGGTCCGAGCCGATGTCGGCGATCTTGGTGAAGATGCCGCCGGCGATGCGCAGCGCCGAGGCGCCCAGCGACTCGCCGATGGCGAAGCCGATGAAGCAGGGGCCCGCCAGGCTCCCCGGGATGAAGAGGAGGATGGCGAGCATGATGATGAGCTCGGTGGAGATGAGCATGGTCCCCACGCTCATGCCGGCCTGGAGCGGGATGGCGTAGGTGGGGAAGGGCCTTCCCGCCAGCGCCGCGAAGGCGGAGCGGGAGTTGGCGAAGGTGTTCACCCGGATGCCGAACCAGGCGACCCCGGTGGAGCCGAGGATGCCCACCAGGCTGAAGGCCAGGATGACCAGCACCGAGGTCGCCGCCAGGTGCCGCAGCACGCCGAAATAGACGACGATCACCACCCCGATGAACGCCCAGAGCAGCGCGATGAACTTGCCCTGGGTGGCGAGGTAGGTCTTGCAGGTCGCGTAGATGAGCTCCGAGACCTCCCGCATGGAGCGGTGAACCGGCAGCCTCTCGAGGCGACGGGACACGAGCAGGCCGAAGGCCAGGCCGGCCAGCGACACCGCGATGCCGACCAGGAGCAGCGACCAGCCGCTCACCCCCAGGAAGGAGACCGAGCGCAGGTCCGGCAGGACCAGGTCGGCCTCCCCGCCGCGGGCCACAGGTGCGAACAGGAGCGCGAAGGACGCTGCCAGCCAACCCAGACGGCGAAGTCTCCCCCTCGACATGGTTCCTCCACGGGCAATCGGGCCATGGGCGATTGTGGCGATCGGATTGCGGATACAGCCGCGGAAGAAGCTCAGCAAGTTCAATCTCTTTATGCTGCCGTTCGCAAGAATCGATGCCCGCGACGGGGCCAGCCGTGTCAGCCTGCGACAATCCGGGGAGGGCTTCCATGGGAACCAAGGCGAAGCAGGAGCGGCTGGTCGAGACGTTGAAGGCCTGGCAGCGCGTCGAGAACCGGAGCGCGCTGCAGGCCGCGGGGGTCTTCGAGCGGGCCCGCAACCCGGTCATCCGCATGGTGATGGAGATCATCCAGCGCGACTCCGCCATGCACTACCGGGTGCAGCAGCTCCTCATCGAGAGCTACGAGAACCAGGCCATCGCCATGAGCGTGGACGACCTGGAGCACGTCTGGGCGGCCATCCAGGCCCACATCGACCTGGAGCGGAAGACGGCCGACCTGGTCGCCGCGGCACGCGACGCCCTGGCGGGCACCAACAACCCGGTGCCGCAGTTCCTGCTGGCCTACCTCGCCTACGACGAGAAGAAGCACGACCAGCTGCTCGAGGACCTGAACCTCGTCAAGCGCGGCATGTACCGGAGCGCCTGACCCCCGCCGCCGGCTTGCGCTCGATCAAGTCCGGCGGCGACGCGGGGGCATAGAGTCCCCTCGACACCAGCCAGGGGGGAGTCGATGAACCGTGTAGCCATCGTCGGCGCCGGCATCACCGAGTGCCGGGGCCGCTGGGTCGAGGCCACCTACTGGGACCTGTTCCAGCAGGCGACGCGGCGCACGCTCGAGGACGCGAAGTGCGCCGCGGCCGACGTCGACTCCGTGGTCTACGGCATCTACAACGACATCTTCGAGCACCAGGCCATCCCGGAGAGCGCCCTCACCGGGGTCATCGGCATGTCCCTGAAGCCGGGGACCCGGGTGACCAGCGGCGGCGCCACCGGCTTCTACGCCATGCGCACCGCCATCATGGAGGTCGCCTCCGGCGTCTCCGACCTGGTGCTCTGCATCGGCGGCGAGAAGGCCACCGACTGCCACGATCCGCAGTCCCGGTCGGCGACGCCGATGGTGATCGACACCATCGCCAAGTCGTGGGACCCGTTCTTCGAGTACCCCCTCGGCGCCACCGCCAGCGACTCCTACATGCAGATGTGCATGGGCTACAACGACCGGTACCCCGGCGACATCGGGGACGTCGCCCTGCGCGCGCGGATCATCGAGATGCTCTGCCGCCAGGGGAACCGGAACCCCTACGCCCAGCGGCGCGACGAGACGGTGACCGCCGAGCAGGTGCTGGCCTCCCGCTGGATCATCGCGCCCTTCCTGCGGCTCCTCGAGGCCTGCATGTACACCGAGGGCGCGGCGGGCGTGCTCTTCGCCAGCGAGAGGAAGGCGCGCGAGATCTCCGAGCGCACCGGCGTGCCGCCCATCTGGGTGAAGGGCATCGGGGCCGCCAACGAGTCCTACCAGGTGGGCCGCGGCGGCGCCTACAAGCCGCTCCACTCGATCGTGTCCGACCGGGTCGCCGCCGAGCGCGCCTACGCCATGGCCGGCGTGAAGCCCTCGGACATCCAGCTGGTGGAGCTGCACGACGCCTTCATCGCGCAGTTCATGATCACCATGGGCGAGATGGGCTTCGTCCCCCTGGGCAAGACCCGCAAGCTCGTGGACGACGGCGTCATGGCCGACATCCGCGAGCTGGGAGACGACAAGCGGCCCGGAAAGGGCCAGGTGCTCATCAACCCCTCGGGCGGCCTCATCTTCGGGGGCCACTTCGTGGGCGGCTCCAACATGTTCTCCATGTGGTCGGCGCGGCGCGAGATGCTGCGGCGGCAGATCCCCCTGGCGCTGATCCACGGGACCGGGGCCATCAACGCCGTCTACGGCGGCGCCATCGTGGTCGAGCTCCAGGACGGAGGTGCCCGGTGAGCAAGCGAGAGATGATCCTCGGCGACGTCTGGAACCTCCCCCGCGAGGTCGGCGAGGTCAGGGGCAAGGACCCCGGGACGTACCTGCAGTTCAACAGCCACATGGTGACGTTCTACCAGCAGACCTACGGGGAGCTGTCGCGCTTCTTCCTGGCCCTGCGGGACGGGCGCCTCATCGGCAGCCGCTGCCCGAAGTGCCGGCAGGTGATGGTGCCGGCCGCCACCTGGCACTGCCCCACCTGCGACTTCGCGGAGATGGAGGAGGTCGAGCTTCCCCACCGCGGCGTCCTGGCGGCCACCGCCCCCATCACCATCTTCCCCTCCGCGTCCTTCATCGGCGACGCGCCCTTCGCCCGCGGCTACGTGGACGTGGCCACCGACGCGCCCATCGCCTCGTTCCTGCCGTCGCGCCTGCGCACCACCACCGGGCTGCCGCGCCCCGGCATCTTCGTGAAGGGCCTGGAGCTGAAGCTGGTCTTCGAGGACCAGCGCATCGGGTCGATCCGGGACGTGTTCTGGGTGCCCATGGGCGAGGTCCCGGCCCGGCTGCGGGACCGGAAGCCGCTGCTGGCCTCCCAGCTCGACTTCGCCAGGCCCAAGGCGCCGGCGGTGGAGCGCAGCCCGGCGGCTGCCAAGGCGCTCGAGGAGGCGCTCTCGGCGATGCGGGGGCTGGCCGGGAAGGTCGGGAAGAGCCCCCGCGCCCAGAAGGACCTCGCCGGCCGGACCCACGCCATCGGCGTCAAGACCGGGGGAGGGAACTTCACGCTCCGCGTCGCGGCGGGCGGCATCCGCGTCGGGCCCGGCCTCCCCAAGAAGGCCGACTTCGTCATGGTGACGCAGGACCCCGCCGTCTTCACGCGCTGGGTCGCCGACGGGTCGCTCACCGACGCCGCGGTGGAGGGGAAGCTGTGGCTCCCGCACAAGGAGGCCTTCGGCGTCCTGCCCTTCCTCGACCGGCTGCCGCGCTCGGTGCGCCGCGACGTGAGGTAGTCGCGGGGCTCCGGGCGTAGAATCCCGGCTCCGGGTCGCCCCGACCCGAGCGGAGCCGAGAACATGAGCCACCCCGGCCACGAGGCCCTCCGGAGCCCTCCCTCCGGCCTGTCGCGACTCGCCGCGCTCGCATGCGCGGCGGTGGTCCTGGCCGCCGTCCCGGGCGCCGCCACCGGCGCCGAGGCGCGTCCCCTCCGCATCGGCGTCATCGGGGCGGGCCGGATCGGCGGCACCCTGGCCTCGCTGTGGGCCAGGGCCGGCCACGAGGTCCTGCTCGCGTCGCGCCATCCGGCCCAGCTCGAGGGGCTCGCCCGGTCGCTCGGGCCCCGGGCGCGCGTCGGCACGCCGCGGGAGGCGGCGGCCTTCGGGGAGGTGGTCCTGATCTCCGTGCCCTACGGGGCGCTGCCGCAGATCGGCCGCGACCTGGCGAAGGAGCTCGCCGGCAAGATCGTGCTCGACACGGGCAACCCCTATCCGGAGCGCGACGGCGACATGGCGGTCGAGGCGCGCCGGAAGGGCACCGGGGTCGCGTCGGCCGAGCTCCTGCCCGGGGTCCGCCTGGTGCGCGCCTTCAACGCCATCGGGTTCCGGAGCCTCGGGAGCGAGGCGCACCGCAAGGGGGAGCCCATCGCCATCCCCATCGCCGGGGACGACCGCCAGGCCCTCGAGGTGGCGGCGCGCCTGGTCCGGGACGCGGGCTTCGAGCCGGTGGTCGTCGGGCCGCTGGCCCGCGCCCGGCTGTTCGACGTCGGCACGCCCGTCTACACCCAGCTCCTCACGGCGCGAGAGCTGCGGGAGAAGCTCGGGCTGTGAGGCCGCCGCCCGCCAGCCCCGTCCCGGGGCGAAATATCCGGCCCGCTGCCGCGTGAGGAGGAGGAGATGATCGGATTCCTGCTCTGGCTCCTGCTCTTCATCGTGTGCTGGCCGCTGGCGCTGCTGGCCCTGGTGCTCTACCCGCTCGTCTGGATCGTCCTCCTGCCCTTCCGCCTGCTCGGAGTCGCGGTGGAGGGAGTCTTCTCGCTCCTCCGCGCCATCCTGACCCTTCCCGGCCGCCTCCTGGGCGGGCCGCGCGCGCTGCGCCGGTAGCCGCCGGAGCGGGGCTCGCCGCCATGCGGCTGCACCTGGTCGACGGGACGTTCGAGCTCTTCCGGGCGCACTTCGCGCGCAGGCCCGGCCACCGCGCACCCGGCGGATGGGAGGCCAAGGCGACGGTGGGGCTGGCCGCCTCGCTGCTGGGCCTCCTGCGCGACGGGGAGGAGGCCGTCACCCACGTCGCGGTGGCGTTCGACAACCCCATCCGCTCCTTCCGCAACGACCTCTTTCCCGGGTACAAGACCGAGGAAGGCGTGCCCCCCGAGCTCCTGGCCCAGCTCGACGCCGCCGAGGAGGCGGCCGGCGCGCTGGGGGTGACCGCCTGGTCGATGCGCGAGCTCGAGGCCGACGACGCGCTGGCCACCGGCGCCGCCCGCTTCCGCGACGCGGTCGAGCAGGTGCGGATCCTCACGCCCGACAAGGACCTGGGCCAGTGCCTCGAGGGGCGGCGGGTGGTCCAGGTGGACCGCATCCGCAACCGCGAGATCGACGAGGAGGCGCTGCTCGCGCGCCGCGGCATCCGGCCCGGGAGCGTCCCCGACTGGCTGGCGCTGGTGGGCGACGACGCCGACGGGATCCCCGGGATTCCCGGGTTCGGCGAGAAGACCGCGTCGGCGCTGCTGGCCCGGTATCCCCATCTGGAGGACGTCCCGGAGGATCCGGCCCGGTGGCCGACGGGCATCCGGGGCGCCGATCGTCTCGCCCGTGAGCTCGCCTCCGGGCGCGAGGCGGTCCTGCTCTTCCGGCGGCTCGCCACGCTGGTGAGGGACGCGCCGCTCCCCGGGTCGCTCGAGGACCTGCGCTGGCGGGGCGTCCCGCGCGGCCGCTTCCAGGCGTGGTGCGAGTCGCTCGGCGCCCGCGGCCTGCGGGTCGCGCTCGAGGCGCGGCCCGCCCGCTGGGCCGAGGGGTAGGCGAGGGTCACACGGACATGCGACGCGGCCGGCCGTGACGGAAGGCCCCTTCGCAACCCGAGGCATCCCGCCTAGACTCCGGCGCAGCATGGGCACGCTCCTCTCTCGCATCACCTCCCGGGAAGCCACCGTCGGCGTCGTCGGCCAGGGCTACGTCGGCCTCCCGCTCGGGCTGGTGTTCTGGGAGGCGGGATTCCACGTCATCGGCTTCGACGTCGACCCGCCGAAGGTCGCGGCCATCAACCGCGGCGAGAGCTACATCCAGCACATCGGCCCGGAGCGCGTGAAGGCGGCGGTGGCCAGCGGCCGCTTCCGTGCCAGCGGCGACCTCGACGGGCTGCGCGGATGCGACGCGATCATCATCTGCGTCCCGACCCCGCTCGGCCCCCACCGGGAGCCGGACAACTCCTACATCCACGGGACGGCGCGCGAGATCGCGAGGCGGCTCCGCTCCGGGCAACTGGTGGTGCTCGAGTCGACGACCTACCCGGGCACGACCGACGAGGAGGTGCTGCCCATCCTGGAGGCGACGGGCCTCCGGTGCCCGCAGGACTTCTTCCTGGCCTTCTCGCCGGAGCGAGAGGACCCGGGCCGGAAGAACTTCACCACCAGGACCATCCCCAAGGTGGTCGGCGGCGTGAACCCGCCCTCCGCGGAGGCCGCGGCCGCGCTCTACGCCTCGGCCCTGGCGCAGGTGGTGACCGTCTCGAGCTCTCGCGTGGCGGAGGCCACCAAGCTCCTGGAGAACGTCTTCCGGTCGGTGAACATCGCCCTGGTGAACGAGCTCAAGATGCTCCTCGAGCACATGGGCATCGACGTGTGGGAGGTCATCCGCGCGGCCGAGACCAAGCCCTTCGGGTTCATGGCCTTCTACCCGGGCCCGGGGCTCGGCGGCCACTGCATCCCGCTCGACCCCTTCTACCTGTCCTGGAAGGCGGCCGAGCACGGCGAGTGGGCCCGCTTCATCGAGCTGGCCGGGGAGATCAACACCCGGATGCCGCGCTACGTGGTGGACCGGGTGGCGGAGGCGCTCAACGAGGACGCCAGGGCGCTCAAGGGCTCGAAGGTGCTGGTGCTGGGGCTCGCCTACAAGGCCAACATCGACGACGACCGCGAGTCTCCCTCCTACGAGATCCTGGAGCTTCTCCGGGAGCGGGGCGCGGCCATCGACTACTGCGATCCCTTCTTCCCCGCGGCGCGCAAGGGGCGCAAGTACGACCTCGGGCTCCGCTCGGTCCCCTGCACGCCCGAGGCGCTCGGCCGCTACGACGCCGTGGTCGTGGCCACCGGCCACGACGCCTTCAAGGACCGGGCCCTCTACCGCGACGTGCGCCTGGTGGTGGATTCCCGCAACCTGGTGGCGCCGCTCTTCGCGGGCCGCCCCGGCGGGCCGCGGATCGTGAAGGCATAGCCGGGGCCGGCGGACGCGATGGACACCTACCTCGTCACGGGCGGCGCAGGCTTCATCGGGTCGGCGCTGGCGCGGGCGCTGGTCGACCGGGGCGCCCGCCCGCGCGTCCTGGACAACCTCAGCACCGGCAAGCTCGAGAACCTGGAGGAGATCCGCGATCGCATCGAGCTCATGGAGGGCGACCTGCGGGATCCGGCAACGCTGACCCGGGCCTGCCGGGGCGTGCGCTGCGTGTTCCACGAGGCGGCGCTCCCCTCCGTGCCCCGATCGCTCCTGGATCCGGCGGGCTGTCACGAGAACAATGCCACCGGGACCCTCAACCTGCTGCTGGCCGCGCGGGACGCGGGGGTGAGGCGGGTGGTCTACGCCGGCTCCTCCTCCGCCTACGGGAACGCCCCGACCCTGCCGAAGGTGGAGAGCATGCCCTCCGCGCCGCTGTCGCCCTATGCGGTGTCGAAGCTCGCCGGGGAGCACTACTGCCAGGTGTTCCACCGCGCCTTCGGGCTCGAGACCGTGGTCCTTCGCTACTTCAACGTGTTCGGGCCCCGGCAGGACCCGACCTCCCAGTACGCGGCGGTCGTCCCGCTGTTCCTGCGCGCCTATCTCGACGGGGAGCCGCCCGTGATCTACGGAGACGGGCAGCAGAGCCGCGACTTCACCTACATCGACAACGTCGTGGAGGCGAACCTGCTGGCGGCCGAGGCGGCGGGCGCGGCGGGCGAGGTGATCAACGTCGCCTGCGGCGAGCGCGTGACCCTCCTCGAGCTCTGCGCCCAGCTGGAGCGGCTCACCGGCCGCTCCGTCGCCCCGCGCTTCGATTCCGAGCGGCGCGGCGACGTCAAGCACTCCCTGGCGAGCATCGACAAGGCCCGGGAGCTCCTCGGCTATCGCCCCGCGGTCGGTCTGACCGAGGGGCTCCGGCGGCTGCTGGAGTGGACGCGGGCCCGGCGGCCCGGCCCGGCACCGCGCGGCGCGGGCTCCCGGCACGAGGTGGCATGACGGACGAGGAGCTTCGAGTCGGTGACCTGGTCGAGGTCCGGAGCGCCGCCGAGATCCTGGCCACGCTCGACGCGAATGGCCGCCTCGGCGGGCTGCCCTTCATGCCCGAGATGGTCCGCCACTGCGGGCTCCGCTTTCGCGTGAGCGCGCGCGGGGACAGGATCTGCAACACCATCGACTACGGCGGCAGCATGCGGCTGCCGGACGCGGTGGTTCTCGAGGACCTGCGCTGCGACGGCGGAGGCCACGGCGGGTGCGAGGCGGAATGCAGGATCTTCTGGAAGGCGCGCTGGCTGCGGAAGGTCTCCGGCGCGCAGGGGCGCTCCGGGGCCACCGGGTCAGATGCGGCGCGCGCGGAGCTCGAGAGGCGGACCGCAGCGCACAGCCGGGACCCGGCCGCGGACGCCTACTCCTGCCAGGCGACGGAGCTGGTCCGTGCCTCGAAGCCGCTCCGGCTCATCGATCCCCGCTCGTACCTCAAGGTGCTGAGGGGCGGAGGCCTGCCGCTCGGGCGGTTCGTCCGCGTCATGTCCCGAGCCGTGGTGCTGGAGACGTGGCGGAAGCTGGGGCGGATGCCGAAGGTCCACGTCGCCGGCCCCCGGACGGCGCAGCGTGCCGAGGCGGCCCTCGGACTGCAGGCTGGCGACTGGGTCCGGGTCAAGTCCCCCGAGGAGATACGCCTGACGCTCTCGCCGAAGGGGAGGAACCGCGGCCTCTGGTTCGATCGGGAGATGCTCGCCTTCTGCGGGAGGATCTTCAGGGTTCGCAGGCGCGTGACGCGCATCATCGACGAGCGCGATGGCCGTCTCCTGCCCCTGAAGAGCGACTGCATCATGCTCGAGGGGGTGGTGTGCTCGGGGGAGAACAGCCTGGGCCGGTGGTTCTGTCCGCGCGCCATCTATCCCTACTGGCGGGAGGCCTGGCTCACGCGGGTCGGGAGCGAGGAGGACGTCGAGCCGGCGGGCCAGCCGGGGACCATCGAGACGAAGGCCTGAGGGATCGATGGAGGACCTGAAGGAACGGGTGGTCCGCGGGGGCCTCGCCAGGATAGGCGCACAGGGCGCGACCCTGGTCATCCGCCTCGGGTCGATGGTCGTGCTGGCCCGCCTCCTGGAGCCGCGCGACTTCGGCCTGGTGGCCATGGTCGGCGCGGTGACGGGCGTGTTCAATCTGCTCCGGGACGCTGGCCTGTCGCGGGCGACGATCCAGCGCGACGACGTGACCGAGGAGCAGCTCTCGACCCTGTTCTGGATCAACGTCCTGCTGGGCCTGGCGCTGGCGATTGCCTTCGTCGCGCTGGCCCCGGTCCTGGTGACCTTCTATCGGGAGCCGCGGCTCTTCTGGGTCACGGCGGTCCTGGGGGTGGGCTTCTTCCTGAACGGGCTGGGTGTCCAGCACTCGGCGCTGCTCCAGCGGCACATGCGGTTCACCACGGCAGCCGCCATCGACATCGCGGCGCTCCTGGCGAGCACGGTCGTCGGCATCTTCCTGGCCTGGCGCGGATTCGGCTACTGGGCGCTGGTGGCAGGGCCGCTGGTCTCGCCGGCGGTCGGCTCGGCGGGCGCCTGGCTGGCCGTGGACTGGATTCCCCGCAGGCCGCGCCGGGGCGCGGGCGTCCTGTCGATGCTCCGCTTCGGCGGCAACGTGACCCTGAACTCCCTGCTGGTGTACGTGGCGTACAACCTCGACAAGGTCCTCCTGGGACGCTTCGCCGGGGCGGACGTGCTGGGAATCTACGGGCGCGCCTACCAGCTGGCCAACCTCCCCGTCGAGAACCTGAACGGCGCCATCGGCGGCGTCGCGTTCTCCGCCCTGTCGCGGCTCCAGGGCGACCCCGCCAGGCTCCGCAGCTACTTTCTCAAAGGGTATGGGCTGGTCCTGGCGGTGACCCTCCCCATGACCATCGGATGTGCCGTGCTCTCGGACGACATCGTCCTGGTCGCACTGGGGGCGAAATGGACCCCTGTGGCGCCGCTCCTCCGGCTGCTGGCACCGACCATCCTGGTGTTCGCGATCATCAACCCGACGAGCTGGCTGATGCTCTCCAGCGGGCTGGCGGGGCGAAGCCTGAGGATGGCCATGGTCATCGCGCCCGTGATGACCCTGGCGTACGTCGCGGGCCTGCCCTACGGCGCGACCGGCGTGGCCCTGGCGTTCTCGGCGACGATGGTGCTGCTCACGATCCCCCTCACCGTCTGGTCCGTCCGCGGCACGGCGGTCTCGACGCGCGACATCCTGGGCGCCGCCGCCCGGCCGCTGGCCGCGGGCCTGGCGGCCATGGTGGCGACGCTCCTGGCGCGCCCCTTCCTCGCCGCGGTGGGATCCCCCCTGCTGCGCCTGGCCATCGGAGGGTGCCTGCTGTGCGCGGTCCACGGCTGGGTCCTGCTCTACGCCATGGGCCAGAAGGCCCTCTACGCGGACATCCTCCGCGGGAGCAGGCGCTCATCCGCCGGCGCGGCCCAGGTCCCCTGACGCGCCGGCCAGTCGCTTGCGCACCTCCCTGGCGACGAGCGGCACCGTCGTCAGCGGGTCGAGCGCCAGCCGCACCATCGCGCCCAGCGCCCAGGGCACGAGGGCGCCCGGGCGCAGCGTGATGCCCACGGAGGCGAGCCCGGCCCGGTGGTACTCCCAGAAGCGGGGGGGCTTGCGGCGCAGCGAGGCCCTGCCCAGGAAGCGGAAGTAGGCACGCCGGACGTCGGCGCGCAGGCGCGAGAACTCCTCCGGGCCGAAGACCTTGGCCCCGTAGAGCTCCAGGACGATGAGGCGATCGAGCAGGTTCGGGTGGAAGGCCTGGGTCGAGGTCGTGAAGGAGACGTTGTCGGTCCGGATGAAGCTCAGCACCTGGTGGACGAACCCCAGGTCGTGCTCCAGCAGCACCTCGTAGGCGAGCTCGGTGTCGGCATGCAGGCGCCCCGGCCGGAAGCAGGGCCGGCGCGCCCGCACCACCCCGGCGCGGTAGAGGACCGACGTCGGGGATCCCACCATGAACTTGCCGCCGCGCAACATGAGCCGGCACGCCTCGCGGCCCGCCAGGACCCGCTGGCCGCGGGGGACTCCGGCGCCGCCGAGCTCCTCTCCGAAGAGATAGTAGGAACCGACCATCCCGGCTGTGGGCTCCTTCTCCGCCACCTCCACCAGCCGGGCGACGCACTCGGGGAAGAGGACGTCGTCGGCGAGGGCGTACTTGACGTACTTCGCCGCCGGGCTGGCTTGCGCCAGCGCCTCGTTGAAGTTGGAGAGCATGTCGAGGAACTTCGGATTCCGGACCAGCCTGATGCGGGAGTCCGTCGCCGCGTGGCGCGCGGCGAGCTCGTAGGAGCCGTCGGTGCTCTGGTTGTCCACGATGACCCACTCGAAGTTGCCATACGTCTGGGCGAGCACCCCCTCGATGCACTCCGGCAGGTAGGCCGCCATGTTGAAGAGGGGTGTGACGATGCTGACGAATGGCTGATCGG
>DATIFE010000006.1:0-35745 GCA_035455425.1 Anaeromyxobacteraceae bacterium
ACGGGTGGCAGGCCGGCGGCGCGGGCGCGCGCCCGGTCGACGGCGCCCTGCAGCCGCGCGGCGAGGCGCTCGCCGGCGGGCGCATCCCCCAGCGCCGCGCCCACCAGGCGCGCGGCCGCGAGGGCGTCGGCGACGCTCACCACCGGGATGGCGCGCACCGGGACGCCCAGGTCGGCGATCTGCCGCACCGCCGGCAGGGCGCCGCCGTCGGTGAGCCAGAGCACCAGGTCCGGCTCGAGGCCCAGCACCGCCTCGGGCGAGGGGTCGAGGAAGCCGCCGACGCGCGGGAGCCTGGCCACCTCCGGCGCGTCGTCGTAGCGCGTCACGCCGACCAGGCGCGAGGCGAGCCCCAGGGCGATCACCGTGTCGGTGAGGCTCGGGGCGAGCGAGACCACCCGCTGCGGCGCGGCGGGGGGCCGGGGCCCGAGCCACTCGGCGCCCCCCGAGGCAGCGCCGGCGGCGCGGTCGGCCCGGGCCGGCGAGGCGGCCAGCAGCGCCCAGGCGAGCGGGACGATCAGGGAGCGCATGTCACGTCGGCGGCCAGCGCGAAGGGGTACGGCCCGGAGCTCGGCGGGCAGACCTCCGTCGCCGCCGCTGCGGGAGCGCCCGAGGCGGCGAAGCGTACCACCTGGCCGGAGTACTGGTCGGCGGCGTACACCTGGCCGCCGCAGACGGCGACGCCCCCGGGGACGACGAAGGCCGGCATGGCCACCGGCTGGCCCACCGCCAGCGTGTCGCCGTCCACCGGCACGACCGCGCCGCTGCCGCAGGCGATCCACAGGGTGCCCGCCGAGGCCGTGATGCCGCCCGGGTTGGTGCAGCCGGCGCCGAGGTCCACCGGCGGGAGCAGGGTGTCGGAGGCGGCGTCCACCACCGCCAGCCGGCCGTTCCCGGCCGGATCGACGTAGAAGGTCCCGGAGGGCGTCACCAGGGCCTTCAAGTTCGGGAGGGTGACGAACACCCGGTTCCCGACGGCGGCGGCGCCGGACGGGAACGGGAAGCCGGGCGGGTCGTAGGCGCCGGCGACCCCCTCCAGCGAGAGCTGCGTCGCCGATCCGCCCGCCAGGTCGACCACCGCGATGGCCTGCCCGGCGCCGAAGGAGGGTGCGGTGGCGCTCCCGTAGAGGGCCACGTACGCCTTGCCGTTGGCGAAGGCGATGCCGTGGGGGTTCTCGGCGACGCCGGGGGCGCGCGCCAGCGGGATCTCGGCGGCCGCGCCGGTCGCCGGGTCGAGGGAGACCAGGGTGCTCACCGAGGCGTCGGACACGTAGAGCCTCCCGCCCTGGGCCCGGACCACCTCCAGGTCCCCTCCGCCGAGCGCGAAGCGGGCCGGCACCGGGTCGCCCGGGGCCAGGCCGACCACGGTCGGGGTGGTGAGGGCGTGGGACACCCAGATCCGCCCGCCCAGCGCCGCCAGCGAGATGGGGCCGTCGTCCACGGCGCGGGGGGGCCCGGCCGGCGAGAGGTCGCCGGCGCGGCCGTAGACCTCGTCGGTGGCGAAGCAGGCCACCCAGACGTCGGGGACGCAGACCCCGGACTGGCACCCGCGCGACGAGGTGCAGGCCGCGGCGCAGTCGGTGCAGGCCCCGCCGCTGCAGGCCTCCCCCGCGGCGCAGGCGTGGCCGCAGGCGCCGCAGTGCGCCGGATCGTCCCGCACCGCCGTGCAGGCCCCGCCGCAGTCGAGCTGGCCCGCGGGGCAGACCACCTCCTGCGGGCAGCCCGCCAGTGCCGCCAGCGCGAGCGCCGCCATCGCCGAGCGTCTCATCTCCGTCCTCCTGGCTGGTCGGGGTTCGAGGCCGCGCGGAGCGCGACCAGCACCATGCGCCCCGGCAGCGGGTTTCCGAATCCGTCCTGCAGCGTCCGGTCGTCGCCCAGGTTCCGGACCTCGAGGTGCAGGCGCACCTCGGGCCGGCGCCAGAGCCGCACCGACGCCCCGGCGTGAAAGGTGAGCGCCGCCGGGACCGCCACGGCGTTGCGCAGGTCGAGCCACTGCCGGGAGACCCAGTGCGCCTCGGCGTGCAGCTCGAAGGGGCCGGGGGCGACGCCGGCGCGCGCGAAGAGCCGGTGCCGGGGCCGGCGCGGCACGTCCTTCCCCACCTCCTCCGGCCCCCCGCGCAGGGTCCGGGAGGCGAGGAAGGTGTATGCCAGCGCGGCGCTGGCGCCGAGCCGGCCGAGCGGCGCGGTGGCCAGCTCCGCCTCCAGGCCGCCCATGGCGGACCGGCCGCCGTTGACCGGCGCCAGCCGGTCGAAGCTCACCTGCTGGTAGACGATCAGGTCGCGGTACAGCGCCAGGAAGCCGCCCAGGCGGAGGAGGCCGGGCGGCCCCTCCGCCGCCAGCGAGGCGTCGGCGCTCAGCCCCTCCTCCGGGCGGAGATCGGGATTGGGCCGCAGGAGGCCCTGCTCCAGGTACAGCTCGGCGAAGCTCGGCGCGCGGAAGGTGCGGCCGGCGCTGGCCCGGGCCGAGAGCGGGCCCCAGAGCCGCGCCGAGGCCCCCAGCTTCCCCGAGAGCCCCTGGAAGCGCCCGACCTGCTCGGCGCGCACCGCCGGCGAGAGGCGGAACCGGTCGCCGAGGAGGAGGTCGTCGGCGGCGTAGGCCGACAGCTCGGCGCGCGAGCGCCCGGCGCCGAGCCCGGTCGCCTCCAGCCGCTCGCCCCCGGCGGCGACGCCGACCTCGAGCGCGCTCGGCCCCCGCTCCCAGGAGAGCTCGGCGCCGGCCCCGGCGGCCACGTCCCGCTGGCTGACGTCGCCGAGGCCGGCCGAGGGGAGCCGGACGTCGAGGCGCTCGGCCCGGCCGCGCAGCTGCACGGCCAGGGAGGCCGACTCGGAGAGCGCGGCCGTGTAGCCGGCGGCGCCGGCGGCGCGCCCCTCCCGCTGGCGGTCGTCGGGCGTGAGGGCGTAGGGCCAGCCGGGGAGCTCCCGGGCGCCGCCCGAGAGCTGCAGGAGCACGTCGAGCCGCCCGGGCCCGGCCCGGGCCCAGCCCTTCGCCAGGAGGCCCCCGCTGGCGGAGGCGTCGTGGGTCCGCTCGCTCCGGATGAGCGGGCCGGGGACCGTCGGCGTCGCCTGGTGGAGGTAGGGGAACCGGCCGCCGGTGGCGTCCGCGCCCGCGGAGAGGAGAACGCCCCAGGCCTCGCCGCCCAGGGCCACGTCCCCCATGGCCGAGCCCGTGTCGAAGGAGCCGCCCGAGGCCTGGGCCGACCAGCGGCCGGCGGCCGCCCTGCGGGTGATCACGTTCACCACGCCGCCCAGCGCTCCCTGGCCGTACCGCGCCCCCTCGGCGCCGCGGACCACCTCGATGCGCTCCACCCAGGCGGGCGGGATGGTGGAGAGGTCGACCCCGCCGCCGGCGGCGGTGTTGAGCGGGAGCCCGTCGAGGAGCACCTTGACGCCGTCGGCGCTGGCGCCGCGGATGGAGACGGTGGCGAGCTGCCCCAGGCCGCCGTACTGCTGCACCGCCACGCCCGGGGCGGTGGCCAGGAGCGCCGCCACGTCCTTCGACTCGCCGGCGAAGCGGTCGACCTCGACGACCGTGGTGGCGGCGGTGGGATCGCGGGCCGCCGCGATCCGCGGCGCCTCGACGACGATCTCCTCGGTCGCCGATGGCCGCGGCTCCTGCGCCCGCGCCAGCGAGGATGCGAGGGCCAGGGCGCGCGCGCCCCACCGGAGCCATGAGCTCGGGCTCAAATCGTCGGGTCTCCTTCGGACCCGTGATTCGCAGCGGCCGCGACCCATTCGCGGCCGGCCCGAAGGGAGGTCTCCTGGCTCCCGGGGTGCGATGGGCTTCCATCGCGGCGCCCGCCGCCTTCCCACCGCGAGGACCTCGCGGCAGTGGCGACTTCGCTGCGGGCGCTTCACCCCGGCTACAGTGGCGGGACCGCGCCGGCTTCCGACCGGCTTCCCCGTCCTCCGGGCTTGGCTGTGGCCCGCACCGTTAGCGCCCGGCGGGCGCGGGTGTCAAGGGGCGCGGGCCGGCCTGGGCGCGGCGGCGGCCGCGGGCGGCGCGACGGCCGGCGGCCCGGCCGAGAGCCGGTCCCGGTTCTTCTCGAACCAGGCCCGGCCGATCCCCTTCACCTGCGTCACCTCGGCCGGCGAGCGGAACGGCTGCCTCGCCCGGCGCGCGGCGATGGCCTCCGCCCGGTGCCGGCCGATGCCGGGAAGGCGCATGAGCTCGGCCACGCCGGCGTGGTTCAGGTCGATGCGCTCGCCGGGGGCCAGCGGCCTCTTCTTCGCCAGCGCGGGCGCGGCGAGCAGGACCAGCATGGCCGCCCCCGCCGCGCGCAGCCGCGCGCTCACGGCCGGTCCTCCGCCTGCCCGTTGGCGCCGGCGGGGCGGGCCTCGGGGCGCGCCTCCCAGTCCCGCTGCTCGCGGACCTGGAGCCGGTTGGTGCCGATGGGGAAGGCGTCGAGCAGGAGGGACATGCTGCCGTCCCGGTTGGTGAAGGCGGCGCCGATCTTGACCCAGATGCTCTTCTGGCCCTCCTTGCGGTCGATGACGGCGTAGACGGCGAGGGGCTTCTTGCCCCCGGTGGGCTCGGCCATGGTTTCCTCCTTGGTTGGTGCCGCCCCTGGCGGCGCCCGCGGGAGGAGCAGGGCCCGTGCCGGGGCGGGGTCCGTCGCCGCGCCGACCTGCACGGATGGGCAGGCTGCCGCGCGGCCCTCGGGGCCGCGGCCCGGCCCCGCCGGCCGGGGGGAGCGGGGGCGGGCCCCTCAGTTCGGCTGTCCGGGGAAGTGCGGCGCATCCCCGAGGTCGATGACCCCGAAGCGCGCCTCGTACTTGGCGATGTTCTCCTGGAGCGCGTGCAGGAGCCGCTTCATGTGCTTGGGGGTGGTGATGGCCCGGGCCCGCACCACCGCCTTGGGCGCCTGCGGCTGCAGGTAGATGAGGTCCAGCGTGAACTCGGTGTCGGTGTGGTTCACCATCGCCATGTTGATGAAGGTCCCGTTGGCGGTGGCCGGGTCGATCTCGATCTGGAGCTGGACGGGCGTGGTCGCAGGCTTGTCGGGCATGCCGCATGCGATACCCGAATCCGGTCCGCGGATCGAGGGGGACCTTTCCCGCCGGGCCTCGGCTATCATCCGGCGATGAACCCGAGGCGAGCCTCCATGCGCCGGACGCCGCTTCCCCGCCCGTCGGAGGCGCTGGGCCGCCCCTACGACCTGCCCGGCGGCCCCGACGCCGCCCTCCTCCTGCACGGCCTCTCGGGCTCGCCCTTCGAGCTGCGGCCGCTCGCCGACCGGCTGTATCTGGAGGGCATCCGCTGCCTCGGCCCGCTCCTGGCCGGACACGGCGGCGGCCCGCAGGAGCTCCGCGGCGTGCTCTGGACCGACTGGGTGGCCCGGGCGCGCGAGGACCTCTTCCGGCTCCGGGGGGCGCGGCGCACCTTCGTGGTCGGCTGCTCCATGGGGGCGCTGGTGGCGCTGGCGCTGGCGCACGACCACCCCGACCACGTCGACGGCCTGGCGCTGCTGTCCCCGGCGCTCCGGCTGGCCCCCGGCCCGGCGCTGGGCGGGCTGCTGGCGCGGCGCACGCCCATCGGCGGGCTGCTGCCGCTCCTCCCCAAGGGAGCCTCCGACGTCCGGGACGACGAGATGCGCCGCCTCAATCCGGCGATGAAGTCCATCCCGGTCTCGGCGGTGGGCGAGCTGCAGCGGCTCGCCGACCACGTCGACCGGCTCCTCCCGGGCGTGGCCGCGCCGGCCATCGTGCTCGCCGGGGCCAGGGACCACACCGTCCGGCTCTCGGGCGCCAAGCGCATCGCCCGGCGCATCGGCTCGGCGCCGGCCAAGCTGGTGGTCCTGAAGGAGAGCTACCACCTGGTGGGCATCGACGTGGAGCGCGACGTGGTGGCCGACGAGGTGGCCGCCTTCTTCGCGGGCATCCCCGTCCCCGCCCAGGGCGCCTGAGCCATGGGGCCGCTGGCGCTGGCCATCGACCAGGGCACCACCGGCACCACCGCGCTGGTGATCGACCGGAAGCTGGCGGTGAAGGCCAAGGTGAACCTCGAGTTCCGCCAGATCTTCCCGCGGCCGGGCTGGGTGGAGCACGACCTCGAGGACGTCTGGGCCTCGGTGGTGAAGGCCGTCGGCCGGGCGCTGCGGGAGGCGCGGGTGAAGGGCGCGGCCATCGCCGCCATCGGCATCACCAACCAGCGGGAGACCACCGCGCTGTGGGAGCGCCGGCGCGGGCGGCCCGTCCACCGGGCCATCGTCTGGCAGGACCGCCGCACCGCCGACGCCTGCGCCGCGCTGCGGGCCGCCGGCGAGGAGGAGCGGATCCGCAGCCGCACCGGCCTGGTCCTCGACCCCTACTTCTCCGGCACCAAGCTCCGCTGGCTCCTCGACCACGTGAAGGGGGCGCGGGAGAGGGCCGAGGCGGGCGAGCTGGCCTTCGGGACCATCGACACCTTCCTCGCCTGGCGGCTCACCGGCGGCGCGGCGCACGTCACCGACGCCTCCAACGCCAGCCGGACCCTGCTCATGGACCTCGCCTCCCTCTCCTGGGACCGGGAGCTCCTCGACCTCCTCGGCGTGCCGGCGGCGGTGCTGCCGCGGATCTGCGGCTCCTCCGAGGTGGTCGGGACCACCCGGGGGGTGCCGGGCCTCCCCGACGGCATCCCGGTGGCGGGGATCGCCGGCGACCAGCAGGCGGCCCTCTTCGGCCAGGCGTGCTTCGCGCCCGGCGAGGCCAAGTGCACCTACGGCACCGGGGCCTTCATCCTCCAGAACACCGGGGCCCGTCCCGTCCCCTCGCGCAACGGCCTCCTCACGACCGTGGCCTGGCGCATCGGCCCGGAGACCTGCTACGCGCTCGAGGGAAGCTCCTTCATCGCCGGCGCGGCCGTGCAGTGGCTCCGCGACGGCCTGGGCATCATCCGGAGGGCGGGCGACGTCGAGCGCCTGGCGCGGCAGGTGAAGGACTCGGGGGGCGTGGTCTTCGTCCCGGCCCTGGCCGGGCTGGGCGCGCCCCACTGGCGCCCCTCGGCGCGGGGCCTCATCACCGGCATCGACCGCGGCACCACCCGCGCCCACCTGGCGCGGGCCACGCTCGAGGGCATCGCCTTCCAGGTGCAGGAGCTGGCCGAGGCGATGCGGGCCGACTCGGGGGTCGCCATCCCGGTCTTCCGGGTGGACGGCGGCGCCACCCGGAACGGCCTCCTGCTGCAGTTCCAGGCCGACCTCCTCGGGTCGCCGGTGGAGCGGCCGCGCATGATCGAGACCACTGCCCTCGGGGCCGCCTTCCTGGCGGGCCTCGCCACCGGCGTCTGGCCCGGCCGCGACGCCATCCGGAGGGCCTTCCGCGTCGACCGGCGCTTCGAGCCGCGCATGGCAGCGGAGGAGCGCGAGGCGCACCTGGCGCGCTGGCGGCGCGCCGTCCAGCTGGCCTGACCCCGCGGTCAGCCCAGCCGGTCGAGCGCCTCGGCCACCGTCTCGACGCCGACGAGGTCGAGGCCCGCCGGCGCCTCGGCGTGGCGGGCGTTGCCCGCCGGGAGGAGCGCCCGGGTGAAGCCGAGCCGGGCCGCCTCGGCCAGCCGCGCCTCGGCCTGGGCCACGGCCCGGACCTCGCCGGCGAGCCCCACCTCGCCCACGATCAGCGTGCGCGGCCCGATGGCCCGGTCGCGGAAGCTCGAGGCCAGGGCCGCGGCGCAGGCCAGGTCGGCGGCCGGGTCGTCGAGCTCGAGGCCCCCGGCCACGTTGACGAACAGGTCGCAGGAGAGGATGTCGAGCCCCACCTTCTTCTCCAGCACCGCCGCCAGGAGCGCCACCCGGTTGGGGTCGATCCCGAGCGCGGTGCGCCGCGGCGTGCCGAAGCCGGTCGGCGCCACCAGGGCCTGCACCTCGACCAGCACCGTCCGCGTGCCGGAGAGGGCCGCCGTCACCGCGCTGCCGGGGGCGTCCACCGGCCGCTCGGCCAGGAACAGCGCCGAGGGGTTGGGGACCTCCTGCAGGCCGCGGGCCTTCATCTCGAAGACGCCGATCTCGCTGGCGGAGCCGAAGCGGTTCTTGTGGGCCCGCAGCACGCGGTAGGGGTGGGCGCCGCCGCCCTCGAAGTAGAGGACGGTGTCGACCATGTGCTCGAGCACCCGCGGGCCGGCGATGGCGCCGTCCTTGGTGACGTGGCCCACCAGGAAGACCGGGGTCTCGGTGGTCTTGGCGAAGGCCATGAGGCGCGCCGCTACCTCCCGGATCTGGGTCACCGTCCCGGGGGCCGACTGCAGCTCGGGCAGGTACATGGTCTGGATCGAGTCCACCGCCAGCGCGGCGGGCGCGAGCTGCTCGGCCGCGTGCAGCACGCGCGTCCCGTCGGTCTCGGCCAGCAGGTGCAGGTTCGGCGCCGAGGCGCCGAGCCGGTCGGCCCGCAGCTTCCCCTGGCGGGCCGACTCCTCGCCGGAGACGTAGAGCACCGGCCGCGGGGCCACCGCGGCCGCCAGGCGATCGAGCGCGGCCAGGAGCAGCGTGGACTTGCCGATGCCCGGGTCGCCGCCGAGGAGCGCGAGGCCGCCCGGCACCACCCCGCCGCCGAGGACGCGGTCGAGCTCGCCGATGCCGGTGCGGAGCCGCTGGTCCTCGCTGGCCTCGACCTCGCGGAGCGGGATGGGGCGCGCCCCGGCCGCCGAGCCGAGCCCCCGGGGGCCGGAGCGTGGCTCGGGCGCCGCCACCTCCTCGTGGAGCGTGTTCCAGCGGCGGCAGGCGGGGCACTGCCCCAGCCACTTGGGAGAGGCGTGCCCGCACTCGGCGCAGGCGTAGACGGTGCGGGCCCGGGTGGCGATCCTCGACACGGGCCACGAGTAGCACGCGTCCCTGACGCCCCGACGGCGGCGCCCCAAGGGGGCGCTTGCCATCCGGCCGCAGCTCGGCCGTGGTGGAGCATGCCGCCCGGTCCGGGCGGCGAGGAGGAACCATGCCGAACAGCGTCTACAAGGTCATCGAGCTGGTGGGCTCGAGCCCGGATTCCTGGGAGAAGGCGGCGGCGGCGGCCGTCGAGCAGGCGTCGAAGACGCTGCGCGACCTGCGCGTGGCCGAGGTGGCGCTGCTCGACATGAGCATCGACGGCGCCAAGATCACCTACCGCGCCCGGGTCAAGGTGTCGTTCAAATTCGAAGGGAAGTGAGGCCGCGCGGCGGCGGGCCCGGCTACGCCGTCCGGCGCACGGCGTAGCCGCGCTCGCGCAGGGCCCGGAGGATCTCCTCCACGTGGTCCAGGCCGCGCGTCTCCATCGTCAGCTGCAGGATGGTGTCGCCGAAGCGGTCGGAGAAGGCGCGCGAGTGGTGGACCTCGATGACGTTGGCCCGGTGCGCGGCGATGACCTGGGAGACGCGGGCCAGCTGGCCCGGCTTGTCGAGCAGCGCCACGTCGATGCGCACCAGGCGCCCGTCGCGCACCAGGCCGCGCTCGATCACCCGGGCGATGACGTTGACGTCGATGTTGCCGCCGGAGATCACCGACACCACCCGCCGCCCCTCGAGCCGCACCTTCTTGTTCATCAGGGCGGCCACGCCCACCGCCCCCGCTCCCTCCACCACCGTCTTCTCCCGCTCCAGGAGGTAGAGGATGGCGCTGGCGATCTCCTCCTCGGAGACGGTGACGATCTCGTCCACCACCTTGCGGACGTGCTCGAAGGTGAGCTCGCCGGGGCGCTTCACCGCGATGCCGTCGGCCAGGGTGCTGGCGGGCTCCAGGGTGACGAGCCTCCCCTCCTCCAGCGAGGCCAGCATCGAGGGGAGGACCTCGGTCTCGACGCCGATCACCCTGGCCTCGGGCCGGATGGCCTTCACCGCCACGCCGATGCCGCTGGCGAGCCCGCCCCCGCCCACCGGCACCAGCACCGCGTCCAGGTCCGGCACCTGCTCCAGGATCTCGAGCCCCACCGTGCCCTGGCCGGCGATGACGTCGGGGTCGTCGAAGGGGTGGATGAAGGTCAGCTTCTCGGCCACCTCCAGGCGCCGCGCCTCGGCGTAGGCCTCGTCGTAGCTCGAGCCGGCCAGGACCACCTTGGCGCCGTGGCTGCGGGTGTTGGCCACCTTGAGGAGCGGCGTCCCCTCCGGCATCACGATGGTCGAGGGGATGCCGGCGCGGCCGGCGTGGTAGGCGACGGCCTGGGCGTGGTTGCCGGCGCTGGCGGCGATGAGCCCGCGGCCGCGCTCCTCGGGCGTGAGGCGCGTGAGCTTGGCCAGGGCGCCGCGCTCCTTGTAGGCGCCCGTCATCTGGAGGTTCTCGAGCTTGAGGAAGGCGTGACAGCCGGTGAGGCGCGAGAGCGTCTCGCTGCGGGCGCAGGGGGAGAGGTAGACCTGGCCGCCGATGCGCTGCCGTGCCGACCGGACGTCGTCGAGCGTGATCATGGAAGCGGCGACCCTACCCTCCGGGGGCCGGCCGCCGCAAGCTGCGCCGGGCGGCTCAGTGCGTCTCGAGGCGCCGCGCCAGCTCGACCCGGTTGCGCACGCCCAGCTTGTCGAAGATGGTCTTGAGGTGGCTCTTCACGGTCTGCGAGGCGATGCCGAGGCGCTCGGCCACCTCGCGGGAGCGCAGGCCGTCGGCCACCAGGAGCGCCACCTCGCGCTCGCGCTGGGTGAGCCCGTCGGCTGCGGCCGGCAGCTGCGGGATCTCGCCCTCCGTCGCCGGCGGCTGCGCCATGAACTCGCGCCACAGGTGGAGCTGCGTCCGGCCCTTCCCGACCGCGGTGGCCTCGATCTTGAGCCGCTCCCCGGCCCGCTCCATGGTGAGCGACCGGCGGACCCCGGGTGCGCCCACCTGGGCGCCGTCGGCGAGCCCCTTGAGCTCCGGGGGCAGCGGCGCCCCGTCGGCGAGGTCGTTCCAGAAGTCGCGGAGGAGCTCCTCGGCCTGCCGATCGCACTTGATGTGGCCGGCGAGATCCGAGTAGGCCGAGGCTCCGCGAGGCATCGAGGCGCGGATCTGTGCGCGCATCATGGCAATCCCCCGTCCTGCGCGGCTGCAGTTGCCTCTCGCCGCCCGGATCCCGCTTTTGCGCGGTCCCCCCGGTCCGGCGCGGCGGCAAACGGAATTCGTTTTTCGTACGACCCGGTAGGGGATGGAAGTATCCCGCCTTCACCCTGAAAGTTCAAGGTATTGGGGTGAGACGCGCCGCGTCACGATATCAACCAGCCGTACTTACGGCAAAAACGGCCATCACAAATGGATACATGCACCGCGCAGGTTATGCGCCGGATGTGGGGATGGCGCTCACCGGTGAGAGCGGACCCTCCCGCTCCCTCGGGGTCCCCGGCCGGGTCAGCGCAGCTCGACCTCGAAGCCGAGCCGCCGGGCGGCCTCGATGAGCTCGTCGGTGGGAGCGATCCGGGCCCCGACCCGCAGGGTGGTCTCGCTCTCGCCCGGGATCCGCGCCCGCACGGTGACGGCGCAGGCCCCCGCGTGCCGGGCGAGCAGGGCCTTGAGGGCCCCGGCGCGCTCGGCGGAGAGGTGGTCGGCGTCGATGCGCAGCGCCACCTCGGAGGTCTTCTGGCTCCGCACCTCCGAGAGGAGCTCGATGGCGCTGGCGACGATCTCGCGCCTGGGGTTGTCCTCGTCGCGCGTGTCGATGCGCACCTCGCCGTGGACCAGCAGCGGCTCGTCCCGCCTCACCAGCTCCTCCCAGTCGGCCCATCCCTTCTGCGCCGGGCGTCCCCCCGAGGCCGGGCGGCCGGCCCAGCAGATGACCTCGGCCGTGCCGGTCAGGTCCTCGAGCGTCAGGAAGCCGAAGCGGGTCCCCTTCTCCTTGTTCTGGCGCTCGCGGAGGGAGGCGACCACGCCGACCACCGCCACCTTGTCGCCGGTCCGCTTCTGGGCCACCTGGGCGCAGGTGGCGGAGGCGTAGCGCCGCGCCTCCTTCTCGTGGCCCGCCAGCGGGTGCCCGGTGAGGTAGAAGCCGAGGGCCTCCTTCTCGAAGCCGAGCCGGACCCGCTCGGGCCACTCCTCCACCTTTCCCTCGCCGAGCGGCTCGCCCGCGGCCGGGTAGCGCGGCCGGGGAGCCGCCGCCTCGGGGAGGGCGCCGAAGAGGCTCGCCTGGCCGCTCTGGCGATCGGCCTGGGCCGAGGCCCCGGCGGCCAGCGCGGCGTCGATGCCGGCCATCAGCTGCCAGCGCGGCACGCCCTCGAAGTCGAAGGCGCCGCTCTTCACCAGCGCCTCGATCACCTTCTTGTTGATCTTGCGGGCGTCGATGCGGGCGGCGAAGTCGAAGAGGCTCAGGAAGGGTCCGTCCGGGCGTGCCGCCAGGATGGCCTCGACCGCCGCCTGGCCGACGCCCCGCACGGCGCCCAGCCCGAAGCGGATGCGGGGCCTGGCACCGGGGGGAGGAGGCCCCCCCGGATCTCGCACCTCCCCGGGCATGGCGGTGAACTCCAGCGCCGACTCGTTCACGTCCGGCGGGAGCACCTCGATGCCGCGCTCGCGCGCCTCGAGGACGTGGATCACCACCTTGTCGGTGTTCGAGGCCTCGCTGGAGATGAGCGCGGCCATGAACTCCACCGGGTAGTGGGCCTTGAGCCAGGCGGTCTGGACGGTGAGCAGGCCGTAGGCGGCCGAGTGGCTCTTGTTGAAGCCGTAGGCGGCGAACTTCTCCATCAGGTCGAAGATGCCGCTGGCCACCTTCTCTTCCACGCCGTTCCGCTGGGCGCCCTCCAGGAACCCGGCCCGCTCCCGGGCCATCTCCTCGGCCTTCTTCTTCCCCATGGCGCGGCGGAGCAGGTCGGCGCGGCCCAGCGAGTACCCCGCCAGGACCTGCGAGATCTGCATCACCTGCTCCTGGTAGACGATGACGCCGTAGGTGTCCTGGAGGATGGGCTCGAGCGAGGGGTGCGGGTAGGTCACCTTCTCGCGGCCGTGCTTGCGATCGATGAAGACGTCCACCATGGTCCGGCCGTCCTCGAGCCGCTGGTCGAGCGGCCCGGGCCGGAACAGGGCGCCGGCGGCGATGACGTCCTCGAAGCGCGAGGGCTTCATCTGCTTCACCATCTCGGTGAAGCCCGAGGACTCCATCTGGAAGACGCCGCCGGTGTCGCCGCGGCCGATGAGGTCGTAGACCGCCTTGTCGTCGATGGGGATGCGCGCCGCGGTGAGGTCCTTCTGGCCGGGGTGGTTCCGGCGCACCAGCCGGATGGCGTCGTCGATGACGGTGAGCGTCTTCAGGCCCAGGAAGTCGAACTTGACGAGCCCGGCCTTCTCCACGTCGTCCTTGGAGAACTGCGACACCAGCGTGTCCGACTCGCCGTCCTTGTAGACCGGCACGTGCTCCCAGAGCGGCCGCTCGGCGATCACCACCCCGGCGGCGTGGAGCCCGGCCTGGCGGTTGAGCCCCTCGAGGCTCATGGCGATGTCGAGGATGTCGCGGGTGGTGATCCTCTGCTGCTGCCCCGAGGCGTCCACGAACGACTGCACCACCTGGGGGTCGTTCCAGAGCTGCCCCAGCCGCGGCTCCCGCTCGATGCACTCCTGGAGCGGGGGCGTCTTCCCCTGGACCGGCTCGGGGACCAGCTTGGCGATCCGGTCTCCCTCGGCGAAGGGGAGGCCCATGACCCGCACCACGTCGCGGATCACCGACCGCGCCTTGAGCGAGCCGAAGGTGATGATCTGGCCGACGTTGTCCTTGCCGTACTTGTCGGCGACGTAGCGGATGACCTCGTCGCGCCGGTTCTGGCAGAAGTCGACGTCGAAGTCCGGCATCGAGACGCGCTCGGGGTTGAGGAAGCGCTCGAAGAGCAGGTTCCAGCGGATGGGGTCGAGGTCGGTGATGCGCAGGGACCAGGCGACGATCGAGCCCGCCCCCGAGCCGCGCCCCGGGCCCACCGGGATGTCCCGGGCCTTGGCCCAGTTGATGAAGTCCTGGACCACCAGGAAGTAGCCGGAGAAGCCCATCTTGCGGATGGTCCCGAGCTCCAGCTCCAGCCGCTGCCGGTAGAGGTCGCGGTCGTGCGGGTACTGCCCCTCGATCTCCCGGAAGCGGCGGTCGAGCCCCGACCGCGCCAGCCGCTCGATGTACTGGTCCTCGGAGAGCGCGTCGGGCACCTGGAAGGCGGGCAGGAAGCTCTTCCCCAGCTCCAGCTCCAGGTTGCACATGTCGGCGATGCGCACCGTGTTGTCGACCGCCTCCCGCAGGCCGGGGAGCGCCGCCGCCATCTCGTCCGGCCCGGTGATGTAGAGCCCGTCGGTCTCGTGGCGGATGCGCTTCGGGTCGGAGAAGGTCTTCCCCGAGGCGATGCACATCAGGACCTCGTGGGCACGCGCCTCCTCGCGCCGGGCGTAGTGGGCGTCGGCGGTGGCCGCCAGCGGGATGCCCTCCGATTCCGAGAGCTCGGCCAGCCGGTCGTTCACCTCGAGCTGCTCCTTCATGCCGTTCGACTGCACCTCGAGGAAGAAGCAGCCGGGCTCGAAGATCTCCTTGTACTCGCGGGCGGCGCGGCGGGCGCCGTCCATGTCCCCCTGCCGCGCCAGCCTCGGCACCTCGCCGGCGAGGCAGGCGGTGAGGGCCACCAGCCCCTTCGAGTGCTCGCGCAGCAGCGGCTTGTCGACGCGCGGGTCGTAGTAGTAGCCCTCGGTGAAGGCCATCGAGGACAGGTAGCGGAGGTTGGCCCACCCCTCGGCGTTCCGCGCCAGCAGGATGAGGTGCCGGCCGACCCGCTCGCTGCGATCCCGGCGCCCCTTCTCCCCGGCGACGTAGGCCTCCATCCCCAGGATGGGCTTCACCCCCGCCTTGCGCGCCTGCTGGTAGAAGTCGATGGCGCCGAAGAGGTTCCCGTGGTCGGTGACCGCCACCGACTTCATGCCCTTCTCCTGCACCGTGGCCAGGAGGTCCTTGATGCGGATGGCCCCGTCGAGGAGCGAGTAGAGGGTGTGCAGGTGGAGATGGGTGAAGTCGGCCATGGTCCTTCGAGGCGCGCCGGAGGGGACGACTCTTAGCAGGCGGGCCTGACTGCGGCCATGCCCCATCGATGGTGGTCGGTTAGGGTCTGACCCATGCCCCGCATCGACCCCCACTCCTTCTTCGACGACGCCCAGCCGCGCACCCGGAGCTGGAGCCTGCGGCTGCGGGTCGACTTCGAGCGCCAGGTCCTGTCCGGGACGGCCGCGCTCCGGCTCGAGGCCCCGGCCGGCGGCCCGCTCGATCTCGACACCAAGGGGCTCGCCATCCGCCGGGTGACCGCCGCCGAGGGGGCCGAGGTGCCCTTCGAGCTCGGGGCCGAGGAGCCCATCCTGGGCCGCCGCCTGCGGCTGCACCTGCCTGCGGGGACCGCCGGGGCGACCGTCGAGTACGAGACCAGCCCCGCGGCCGTGGGCCTGCAGTGGCTCGCCCCGGCGCAGACCGAGGGGAAGCGCCACCCCTTCCTCTTCAGCCAGTGCCAGGCCATCCACGCCCGCACCCTGGTCCCCTGCCAGGACTGCGCCGTGGCCCGGGTGACCTACGACGCCGAGATCGCGGTCCCCTCGCCGCTCACCGCGGTGATGGGCGCCGGCCCCGAGGGCGAGGTGGCCGGGCCCGCGGGGTGGCGCACCTTCCGCTTCCGCATGCCCCAGCCCATCCCCAGCTACCTGCTGGCGCTGGCGGTGGGCGAGCTCGAGGGGCGCGACCTCTCGCCGCGCTCCCGGGTCTGGGCCGAGCCCGCCACGGTGGAGCGGGCCGCCTGGGAGTTCGCCGAGACCGAGACCCTCGTCGCCCGGGCCGAGGCCCTCTTCGGCCCCTACGAGTGGGACCGCTTCGACATGCTGGTGCTGCCCCCCTCCTTCCCCTACGGCGGCATGGAGAACCCGCGCATGACCTTCCTGACGCCGACGCTGCTGGCCGGCGACCGGAGCCTGGTCGACGTGGTGGCGCACGAGCTGGCCCACAGCTGGACCGGCAACCTGGTCACCAACGCCACCGCCGAGCACTTCTGGCTCAACGAGGGGTGGACGGTGTTCGCCGAGCGCCGCATCCTCCGCGCCCTGCGCGGCGACGCCGCCGCCTCGATGGGCTGGTCCATCGGCCAGAAGGAGCTCGACGACTCGCTGGAGCGCTTCCAGGACAAGCCCGAGCTCACCGTGCTCCGCACCCACCTCGAGGGCGTCGACCCCGACGACGCCTTCAGCAGCATCCCCTACGAGAAGGGGGCCCGCTTCCTGGTGGCCCTGGAGCGCGCGGTGGGCGAGCAGCGCTTCGACCGCTTCATCCAGGCCTATCTCTCCCGCTTCCGCTTCCGGAGCATCACCACCGAGCAGTTCTGCGCCTTCGTCGAGGAGGAGCTCCCCGGCGCCCTGGCCCGGGTCGACGCCGACGCCTGGCTCCACCGGCCCGGCATGCCGGACGGCGCGCCGCGGTTCGTCTCCGCCCGGCTGGAGGAGATCACCGCGCTGGCCGAGGGGTGGAAGGCCGGGCGGCGCCCCGCCCCCGCCGAGGTCCATGCCTGGAAGCCGACCGAGCTCCTCGTCTACCTCCAGAAGCTCCCGCGCGACCTCGGCGTCGAGGACTGCGCCTGGCTCGACCGGGCACTCGAGCTCGACGGGCGGGGCAACCACGAGATCCTGGTCCAGTGGCTGTGCATCGCGGCCCGGGCCGGCCACGCCCCGGCCTTCCCCCGGATCCGCCAGGTGCTCTCGAAGGTGGGGCGGATGAAGTTCGTGCGCCCGCTCTACCAGGCGCTGGGCGCCACCGGGCCGGGCCGGGCGCTGGCCCGCGAGATCTTCGCCGCCGCCGCGCCCACCTACCACGCCCTCACCCGGCGCGTGGCCGAGGGCGTGATCGAGAAGTACCCGGCCTGATCGGCCGCGGCGCGAGCCTGCCCTCCGGACGCGACGACCACCCGACCGTGGACCGCCTGGCCCCGTACCTCTTCGTCTTCCTCTGGAGCACCGGCTTCATCGGGGCCCGCTACGGCCTGCCCCACGCCGAGCCCCTCACCTTCCTGCTGGTGCGCTACGCCATCGTCATCGCCCTGATGGCCGCGGCCGCGGCGATCGGCGGCGCCCCCTGGCCCCGCGAGCTTCGCCTCGGGGTGCACATCGGGATCGCCGGGCTCCTGGTGCACGGCCTCTACCTGGGGGGCGTCTTCGTCGCCATCTCCCGCGGGCTCCCCGCCGGCGTCACCAGCCTGGTGGTGGGGCTGCAGCCGGTCCTGGCGGCCGCCGGGGCCGGCCTGCTCCTGGGGGAGCGCACCACGGCGCGCCAGTGGATCGGGCTCCTCCTCGGCTTCGCCGGCGTGGCGCTGGTGCTCTCGGGCAAGCTCGGCCTCGGGCCGTCCTCCCGCCCGGTGCTGCCGCTGCTCGTCCCGGCCTTCCTGGCGCTGGGCGGCATCACCCTGGGCACCCTCTACCAGAAGCGGTTCTGCCCGGCCTTCGACCTGCGCACCGGGGCGGTGATCCAGTTCTCGGCGGCGGCCCTCGCCACCCTGCCGGTGGCCGCGGCCACCGAGTCCTTCCGGGTCGACTGGTCGGGCCCGTTCCTCTTCGCCCTGGGCTGGCTGGTGCTGGTCCTCTCCCTCGGGGCCATCAGCCTGCTGAACCTGCTCATCCGGCGAGGCACCGCGGTGAACGTGGCCCGCCTCTTCTTCCTGGTGCCGCCCGCCACCAGCCTCCTCGCCTTCGCGCTCTTCGGGGAGACGCTGCGGGGGGCCGCCCTGGCCGGCATGGGCCTGGCGGTGGCCGGGGTCTACCTGGCGCGGAGCCCGCCGGCCCGCGCCCCCGGGCGCTGAGCTCCCCGGACGCGTCCTAGAGCCGCTCGAAGGCGTCGGAGATGGCCCGCCGCATGACGTCTCCCGCGAGGAGGAAGGCGCTGGCGTGGCCGCCCGCCACCCAGCGCAGCTCCGAGCCCGGCCAGTGCGCGGCGATGCGGCGCACGTCCCCCGGCGAGACGAACCCGTCGTCGGCGGCGCCGACGATCACCGCCGCGCCGGGCGCCCGCGGCGGGGGCATGCGGGTCACGGCGTAGCGCGAGAGGAGGTCGCGCAGCCGCTGCCGCGCCTCCCCGGGGTCGAGCCCCGGCCCGGCGAGCGAGCGCCAGCGGGGGTAGGCCCGCAGCATCCCCTCGGCGAAGACGAAGGCCGGCGAGTCCGAGGGGGCGAGCGGCGCCGCCGCCACCGGGAAGGGGAGGGAGGCCGCGACCGCGGCCGCCATCTGCCCGCCCATGCTGAAGCCCGAGACGCCGACCCGCTCGAGGCCCGAGGCCCGCAGCCACCCGAGCAGCGCACGCCCCTCGCGCACCGCGGCCGCGCCCATGAGGATCAGGTCCGACACCCGGCGCAGGGCCACGCCCTCCTGGCCCGGCGGGCGGCGCGAGCCGTAGTAGGGCTGCTCGAGGAGGACGGCGGCGATCCCGGCGCCGACGAGCGGCCGGGCGAAGCGGGCCCGCCTCGAGTACCCCTGCTCGCCGCTCGAGGCCAGGTGGAGGCAGGCGGCCCCGGCCCCGCCCGCCGGCTCGACGAGCCGCAGGCGGGCGCGCCGCACCGCCGCGGGAAGCCGCGCCTCCGGGCTCTCGAAGGAGCCGTCCCGGACCCGGAGCCCGGCGAAGCGCTCCTCGCGCTCCCAGGCGATCTCGATGGCCGGCGGGGGCGGCAGCGGCGCCGCCTCCTCCGGCGAGGTCTCCTCGAAGACCCGCTCGTCTCCCCAGCCGTCCCGGAACCAGGTGCCGGCGGGGAGCGCCAGCGCGACCGCGCGGTCGAGCCAGTGCACCGGCCTCCCCTTCGCCATGGCCCCTCCCGGAGGCCCATCATCCCACGGGGGCCGGGCGGTGGAAGAATGGCGAATGGCCTTCCGCCGCGACACCGCGCTCCTCTTCGCCACCCGGTCGGTCCGGCTCTTCGCCTACGGGCTCTTCTCGGTGGTGCTGGTGCTGCACCTCGCCGCCGCCGGGCTCTCCGAGGCGCGCATCGGCCTGCTGCTCTCCCTGACGCTCCTGGGCGACACGGCCCTCTCGCTCTGGATCACCACCCGCGCCGACCGGGCGGGCCGCCGCCGGATGCTGCTCCTCGGCGCCGCGCTCATGGTCGCGGCCGGGCTGCTCTTCGCCGCCACCCGCGACTTCTGGCTCCTGCTCTTCGCGGCCACGCTGGGGATCATCAGCCCGGCCGGGAACGAGGTCGGGCCCTTCCTGGCCATCGAGCAGGCGGCGCTCTCGCAGGCGCTCCCCGACTCCGGCCGCACCCGCGCCTTCGCCTGGTACGCGCTGGCCGGCTCGGTGGCCACGGCGCTCGGCTCCCTGGCCGGCGGTTCCCTGGCCGCCGGGCTGCAGCGCACGGGCGCGGAGCCGCTGGCCGCCTACCGGGCCGTGGCCCTGGCCTACGCCGCCCTGGGCGCCGTCCTGCTGGTGCTCTTCACGCGCCTCTCGCCCGGGGCCGAGGCGCCGGGCCGGTCGGCCGGCCGCCCCGCCTTCCTCGCGCCCGGCCTGGGCCTCTCCCGCTCGCGCGGGGTGGTGGCGCGGCTCTCGGGCCTGTTCGCCGTCGACGCCTTCGCCGGCGGCTTCGTGGTGCAGAGCTTCGTCGCCTTCTGGTTCCACCGCCGCTTCGGGCTCGAGGAGCAGTGGCTCGGCGCCCTGTTCTTCGGGGCCAACCTCCTGGCCGGGCTCTCGGCGCTGGCCGCGGGCTGGATCGCCGGGCGCATCGGGCTCGTCAACACCATGGTGCTCACCCACCTGCCGTCGAACGTGCTCCTGCTCCTGGTGCCCCTCATGCCCACGCTGCCGCTGGCGGCCGGGGTGCTGCTGCTGCGCTTCTCCATCTCGCAGATGGACGTGCCCACGCGCCAGTCCTACACCATGGCGGTGGTGGACCCCGCGGAGCGCTCGGCCGCGGCCGGCGTCACCGGCATCGCCCGGACGGTGGGCTCCTCGCTGGCGCCGCTGGCCGCCGGCCCGCTCTACGCCAGCGCCGCCCTCTCGGGCGTGCCCTTCCTCGTCGGCGGCGGGCTCAAGATCGTCTACGACCTGCTCCTGTGGCGGAGCTTCCGCCGGCTCCGGCCGCCCGAGGAGCGGGCGGCGCCGTGAGGGGACCTGCCTGCGGGGGGAGCCTCACTCGAAGCCGGCCTCCACCCGGTCGAGGACCCGGGACCACCAGGTGCCCGGGTGCTCCAGCGCCAGGGGGTCCACGGCGGCGATTCCGGCCCGCAGGTCCGAGGCGATGTTCAGCGCCCCCTCGTCGTCGGCGTGGCGCAGGTCCTCCCGCCGCTCGGCGTACTGGCGGAGGCAGTCGAGCAGCTCGACCGCGGTCGAGTTCACGAACCGCGCGGCGCCGGCGCCGAACGGCCTCGCCGACACGATCTCGGCGGACCCCTCGCGCATGCGCAGCTCGGTGCCCTCGTCGCTCCCGACGACCAGCAGGCGCTGCAGGCCCTCCCGCCTCCAGTGCAGGGGCGGCCCCAGGAAGCGGACCAGCGGGAGGCCCGGGTCGAGGGGCAGGCCGCTCTCCGCCAGGAAGTCGCGCACGTCGTCGGGCATCTCGAACCCGAGGAGCATCTCGCGCGGCCAGGGCCGGAGGCTCGACCCGTAGAACTGGACCACGGTGCCGACGATCTCGCAGCGCGCCCGGGCCCTCCAGGGAGCGCCGGCGAGCACGGGCCACTGGGACGGCGTGTCCATCGCTCCACCCCCCACGCCGTTTTTCTACACCGGGAGAGGTCCCGCTCCGCGCCCCTCGGGGGGAGTTGCCGATCGGGGTGTCCCCGATCCGGAGACACCACCGCCCGGCTAGTGCTTGAGGCCCGGCCGGCCCTCCTCCTCCTCGAGCCCGTGGGCCACGAGGAAGTGGTAGACGGGGTAGGGCTCGCCCTGGCCGCCGACGACCTCGAAGAGGAACTGGCCCGGCTCGCCGTCGGCGGCCGGGGTCGCCTGCACGAAGAGGGCGTCGCGGACGTCGAGCACCAGCTCGGCGACGAGCAGCTTGCCCCAGACGAGCTGCACCACCGGGTTGCGCTCCTCGTCCTCCTCCAGGTGCCAGTGGAACGCCTCCTGGTCGTGGAGCCAGGAGTCGGAGGTGCCGGCCCGCACGATGCAATTGGCGTGCAGCTTGAGCCAGCGCCAGAAGCGGTCGAACGGCAGGGTGGAGCCCGACTCGACGGAGACGCTCATGGGCGGGGCATCTTAGCCGGTCGCGGAGGCGGGCGCCCGGCCCGGCTTCCTTGCCGCGGCGCGGCCCGCCGTGCTTCACTCGCGCCGTGACGCTCGACGACCGGGCCCGCAGGGCGCTCGAGGAGGTGAGGCGGCAGGCCACCGGCCTCCGCTACGCCGTGGAGCGGCACTGCGGCGCGAAGCGGGCGCGCCTCTCGGTCTACTACCGCGGCGCCGGCTACCAGGGCGCGCCCGGCTCCGACGAGTTCCGCCTGGGCCTGGCCTACTCCGAGGACGCCTCCGGGCTCGAGGCGCTCCGCGCCGCCCTCGAGTCCGAGGAGCGGGCGCGGGTGCCTGCGGCAGGCTGACGCGGTCCTTGGCGGGAACCCGCCCGGGCGCCCCGGGCCCCTTTCGGATGCGGCTACCCTCTCCGGGAGGAGGCGCTCCATGTCCCGTCCCACGCCCGAGGGCCCGTCCCGGATGCCCGAGCCGCGCGATCTCCTGGTCCGCGCGGCGGACCGCGCCGCGATGCAGGAGGAGTCGTTCCGGCACCCGCTGAACCCGGCCTCGGAGCTGCACGGCTACATGCTGTCCCGCAAGACCGGGCTCTCCCGGGTGGGCCTCTCCCTGCTGCGCGTCCCGCCGGGCAAGGAGTCGTTCATCTTCCACGCCCACGAGAACGAGGAGGAGTTCGTCTTCGTGGTCGGCGGACGCGGCATCGCCGAGATCGGGGAGGCGAGCTTCGAGGTGGGCCCGGGCGACTTCCTCGGCTTCCCGGCGGGCGGCCCGGCGCACCACCTCAAGAACCCCTTCGACGAGGACCTGGTCTACCTGGCCGGAGGCGAGAACCGGGAGGTGGAGGTGGCCGACTTCCCCCGGCTGGGCAAGCGCCTGGTGCGGATGCGCAAGGAGGCGGTGGTGTACCCGGTCTCCGCCGGGGTGCACCTCTTCGGCGAGGGGAAGTGAGGGCCGGTCACTCGCGGGCCAGCCGGGGCGCGATCACCGAGAGCGAGCGCTCGTAGCGGTAGTCGATGCCGAAGTGGCCGTCGTCGAACTCCTCGTGGGTGACGGCCACGCCGGCCTCCGAGAGCGCCCGGGCCACCATGCGCGCGCCCCATCGGAGCTGGAACTCGTCCCGGGTGCCGCAGTCGACGAAGGCGGTCGAGAGGCGCCGGAAGGCCTCCGGGTGGCGCGGCACGAAGCGCACCGGGTCGCAGGCCAGCCACCTCTCCCAGACCTCGGGGCGGAGCGCGCCGGACCCGGGATCGAAGGGGAGCTCGAGCCCGAGCGGCGCGCCGGCCCGGGGCGAGTAGTGAGCCGCCATGGCGAGGACGTTCAGCACCGCGTGGTCGGCGTCGCGCATCCGGGTCTCCCGCGCCCGCGCCCGCATGGCCTCGACCCAGCTCGCCGGGTCGGTCCCGAGCAGCGCCGCCGCCGCCCTGGGGAAGTCGGGCAGGTAGCAGTACTCGAAGGCCGCGTCGCCCGCGTGGCAGGCGAGGTGCGCGAAGACCTCGGGGTGGTCGCGCGCCGCCGCCAGCGCCCCGTACCCGCCGGAGCTCTTGCCGGCGACGGCGCGGGCCTCGCGGCGAGGGAGGGCGCCCCACTCGCGCTCGGCGAAGGAGACCACGTCCGCGGCCAGGTAGTCGCCGTAGCGGCCCACCGCCTCGGCGTTCACCCACTGGCAACCTCCCAGCGACGTGCGGCCGTCCGGGAACACCGCGACGAACTCGGGGAGCCGGCCCGCGGCCACCAGGGCGTCGATGCGCTCGGGCACGGTGGGGGTGAAGGCGGAGAAGTTGGTCCAGGAGTGGACGCCGGCGGAGAAGCCGTGCAGGAAGTAGACCGCCGGGAGCCGGGCACCCCGCGCCTGCGACGGCGGGAGCCAGGCGAGCACCGTCCGCTCGGCCGGGTCGCCGAGCGGGTTTCCCGCGAGGGCCGCCGAGCGGAGGCGCGCCGTCTCGAGGCGCCCGTGCACGGCTCCACCTACCACCGCCGCGGCGCCCGGGGAAGGGCTAGGCGTCCGCGCGGCCGAGGGCGCGGTCGATCCAGGTGGGGCCCAAGAGCAGGGGCCCGTAGAAGAGCACCGCGCGCAGCGCCACCGCCAGGAGCCGCTCGCCGGTGCCGAGCGGGAGGGCGGCGGCCTGCGCCAGCGCCACCAGGAGCGCGCCGGCCAGGGCGGTGACGACCTGGACGGCGCCGGTGACCTCGGCGGCCGCCGCCGCGGCGAAGACGAAGAGGGCCATCGAGACGGCGCCGCCTCCGCCCCGGTCCCCGAAGAGCAGCGCGGCGCCGAAGGCGACGCCGGCGAGGGCCAGCCAGCGCCCCGAGCCGGCCCGGGCCTCGGCCCGCACCTCCCGGGTCACCGGCACCACCAGCGCCAGCGCCAGCAGGTCGAGGAAGGGCCGCACCTCGAAGCCGTAGGCCTGCCGGAAGGCGCCCAGGCCGCCGGTGTCGGAGAGCACCCCCTTGCCGATCTGGAAGCCGACCAGCCACCAGACGGCGCCGGTGCCGGCGAGGAGCAGGACCGCGGTGGCGAGCAGGCGCAGGACCGGAGCGAGCCGCATGGTGTGACCCTCCGTGGAGCGGCACCATAGCAGAGGCCGGGCCGGCGCGGGGTGCCCTGCCCGGGGGCTCAGCCCGCGAAGCCGTCGTGGTAGGCGGCGTCCTCGACCCCGAGCGCCGCGGCCGTCGGCTGCAGCGGCTCCCGGAGGTCGAGCATCACCGCCAGCTCGTCGGTGGTGCGCTGCCCGATGCTCCCCTCGTAGGCGCCCGGGTGCGGGCCGTGCATCACGCCGGCGGGGTGGTGCGAGAGGGAGCCCGGCCCGACCCCGCGCCGCGAGGTGAACTGGCCGCGGGCGTAGAAGATGATCTCGTCCACGTCCACCGAGGAGTGCGGGTAGGGGCAGGGGACGGCCTCCGGGTGGAAGTCGAGCACCCGGGGCACGAAGGAGCAGACGAGCGCGCCGCGCGCGGCGAAGGTCCCGTGCCAGGTGGGCGGCAGGTGCACCAGGCCGGCGCGCGCCTGGAAGGCGAGGATGGGGAAGGCGAAGGGCCAGACCGAGCCGTCCCACCCGACGACGTCGAGCGGCGACGCCTCCTGGTCGAAGGCGTGGAAGGCGCCGCCCCGCTTGACCAGCACCCGGCGGATCCCCTCCTCCAGCGGCCCGCGGAACTCGGGCCGGCGGAAGTCGCGGTGGCAGTAGGGGGCGTCCATGCGCAGCTGCCCGGCGGCGTTGCGCCACTGGGCGGGGAGGTGGATCCCGCCCAGCAGCTCCAGCGAGAGCCAGCGCTGCGGCCCGGCGCCGGGGAGGATCCGGTGGACCAGCCCCTTGGGCACGCAGAGGTAGTCGTCCTTCTCGAAGCGCAGGTCGCCCAGCGCGCTGCGCAGGACGCCCCCGCCCTCGTGGATCCAGTAGAGGTCGTCGGCGTCGCCGTTGGCGAAGTAGACCGGGTCGGCCGCGGTGGGGGCCAGCACCGAGGCCACGGCGTCGGCGTTCCACAGCAGGGGGACCCGGGCGTCCACCGGCGGGCCGCCGGGGAGCCGGAGGTCCTGCGTCCGGTAGTGGCGCCGCAGCAGCGGGCGGCGGGGCGCCGGCTCGGGGATCCTCCAGCCGTGCTCGGCGGGCGCCGCGCGGGAGGGGTGGGGCCGGTGGCGGTGGTAGAGGATGGTGTAGGGGCCCTCGAAGCCCTCGCGCGTCAGGCACTCCTCGTGGAGGAGGCGCCCGTCCTCGTCGCGGAAGGCGATGTGGTGCTTGGCCGGGAGCCGGCCGGCCGCCATCCTCTCGATCACGGCTACACCCGCCCCGTCCGCCCCTGCTCCCGCTCGATGCTCTCGAAGAGGGCCCGGAAGTTCCCGGCGCCGAACCCCTGGTCGCCCTTGCGCTGGATGAGCTCGTAGAAGAAGGGCCCGGCCCGCTCCTCCCCGTAGAGCCCGGCCGAGTCCTTGAGGAAGATCTGGAGCAGGTAGGAGCCCGGCGCCCCGCCGTCCACCAGGATCCCGAGCTCCCGGAGCTGGGCCACGTCCTCGTCGAGGCGCCCCACCCCGAGGTCCTGCAGCCGCGCCGGGAGCATCTCGTAGTAGCTCGCCGGCGTGGGCATGAACTCGACGCCGCGCCGGCGCAGGCCGGCCACCGCCCCGAGGATGTCGGGCACCGCCAGCGCCACGTGCTGCACGCCGTCGCCGCGCAGGTCCTCGTGAAAGACGTTGATCTGCGACGACTTGAAGGCCGGCCGCCAGGGCTCGTTGTTGGCGAACTTCACCCCGCTCCTCGGGTCGCGCATCACCACCGAGCGCAGCCCCGAGCCGTGCGCCTGCATCGCCGCCTTGCGCGCCTCGGCGGCGGCGTCGGCGGTGTGGAACTCGATCTCCCAGAACTCCTCGAAGCCGAGCACGTGCTCCATCCACAGGAGCGCCGGCTTCATGGTCTGGAAGTTGGAGGTCACGTGGTCGAAGCCGGTGAAGCCGAAGGCGTTGCTCCCGCCCCGGGGCGTCGGGTGGGCGGCGATGCCCGGGTACATCCCCCGGTAGCCGCGCCGCTCGACGAAGCGGAAGGTGGTGTCGCCGAACGGGGTGGTGATGTTGAAGGTCTCGAGCTCGCCGCCGTCGTCGGCGAAGCGCTGCACGTCGGTGATGGGCGTGCCGCCCCGCTCCTCCAGCAGCCGGAAGGCGCGCGCCGCGTCCTCGACCTGGAAGACCAGCGAGCCGACGCCGTCGGGGTGGCTGCGCAGCCAGCGCCAGGCCCTCCCGCCCTCGCCCGACGGCTCGGAGCAGACCACGCGGACGGCGCCGGCCTCGAACACCGCCGAGCGCTGCTTCCCCGGGCGCTCCAGCTCCGGGGTCGAGGCGGCCACCTCGGCGAAGTCCATCTTCTGCGCGTAGAAGCGCCGCGAGCGCTCCAGGTCGTGCACGTAGTAGTGGATCGCCTCCAGCCGGACGATGCCGATGGGCTCGGCGCGGGCCATGCCTCCTCCTATCCCCGGGCGTCGGGCTGGCGGCCGGGCTCGGCGCGCTGGAAGGCGTCGAGCGCGGCGCAGGCGGCCTCGACGCGGAGCAGCGTGGGGTAGAGGGCGACGTCGAGGCCGTAGCGGCGCGCCCCGTACATCTGCGGCACCAGGTAGGCGTCGGCCAGCGTCGGGGCGTCCCCGTGGCAGAAGCGGCCGGCGCCGTCGCGCACCGCCTCCTCCAGCGCCGCCATCCCCACGCCGAGGAAGTGGGGGACGTACTCCTTCTCCAGCCCGGCCGACCGGGCGTGGAGCCACTTCTGCGGGGCGCTGTTCTGGTAGGGCTGGATCCCGGCGTTGACGTGCTCGGCCAGGGCCCGCACCCGCGCCCGCCCGAAGGCGTCCGCCGGGAGCAGCGGCGGGGAGGGGAAGCGCTCGTCGAGCCACTCCAGGATGGCCATCGACTGGGTGAGGTGCCGGACCCGCCCGTCCTCCTCCACCTCCAGCACCGGCACCTGGGACATGGGGTTCCGGCGGCGGTGCTCGGCGCCGAACTGGTCTCCCTGGAGCAGGTCCACCGCCCGGTACTGGTAGTCGAGGCCCTTGAGCGCCAGGCCGATGCGGACCCGCCAGGAGCAGGAGGAGCGCCAGAAGGAGTAGAGGGCGAGCCGCACGGCGGATCCGTAACGCAGGCGCCGGGCGGGGGCGCGCCCCATTCCGGGGCCCGCGGCCGCGGCGCCCGCCCTGCGGCGCAGAGCCCGCGCCGGCCTGCCGCGGAAGGCGTATCCTTCCCGGCGAGGAGGCTCGCGGCCGCGCGCAGCTCCCGGCCGGCCGGCGAGACGGAGCCATGGCCATCGCCTGGAAGAAGATCTGCTGCCCCATCGACTTCAGCGAGCCGTCCCGGCTGGCGCTCGCCGTGGCCGTGGACCTGTGCGGCGTCTTCGGCGCCGAGCTGACGCTGTTCCACTCCTACCAGCTCCCCGGCTACACGCTCCCCGAGGGCTCGGTGGTGGCGAGCCCCAAGATGCTCCAGGAGCTGGCCGACCAGGCGGAGGCCCACCTGGCCGAGTGGAAGGGCATCGCCCAGGGCATGGGGGCCAAGAGCGTCCAGACCGCCAAGGGGGTGGGCGATCCGGCCCTGGAGGTGGTCGAGTTCGCCCGGGAGGGGAAGTTCGACCTGCTGGTGGTCGGGACCCACGGGCGCACCGGCCTGCGCCACGCCATCCTGGGCAGCACCGCCGAGCGGGTGGTGCGCCGCGCCCTGTGCCCGGTCCTGACCGTCCACCCCGAGGGCAAGCCGCGGGCCGCCTGATCCCGCGCGGCGGGCGGGCCTACCCCGGCGCGCCGCCGCCGGCCTCGAGGCGGCGCGCCGCCTGGAGGGCCTCGGAGCTGTAGACGGCGAGCGAGACCCAGATGCAGCCGAAGGCCAGGGCGTGGGCGCCGGTGAAGCGCTCGCCGAAGAGGAGCACGGCGCAGGCGAACTGGAGGGTCGGCGACACGTACTGGAGCAGGCCCACGGTGGAGAGGCGCAGGCGCTGCACCCCCGAGGCGAACCAGATGAGCGGCAGCGCGGTGATGGCCCCGGAGGCGGCCAGCAGCCAGGAGAGGCCGGTGCCGGGCACGAAGTGGCCGGTGCCGGCCCGCGCCAGCCGCGCGATCCAGAGCGCGGCCAGGGGCGCGAGCACCAGGGTCTCCACGAAGAGGCCGGCCACCGCGTCGACGCCGGCCCGCTTGCGGAAGAGCCCGTAGAGCCCGAAGGTGACGGCCAGCGCCAGCGAGATCCAGGGGACGCGGCCGGCCGTGACCACCAGCGCCAGCACGCCGGCGGCGGCCAGGAGCACGGCCCCGAGCTGCCGGCGGGAGAGCGGCTCTCGCAGGAAGGCCACGCCCAGGAGCACGCTCACCAGCGGGTTGATGAAGTAGCCGAGGCTGGACTCGAGCACGTGGCCGTTCCCCACGGCCCAGATGAAGATCACCCAGTTCGAGGAGATGAGGAGGGCCGTGAGGGCCAGGGTGGCGAGGCGGCGCGGCCGGGCGAGGAGCTCCGCCACCGTCCGCCAGCGCGCCAGCGCCGAGAGGAGGAGCGCCAGGAAGAGCAGCGACCAGAGGACCCGGTGGCCCAGCACCTCCAGGGGCGGGACGGGGGCCAGGGCGTGGAAGTAGACTGGGAACAGGCCCCAGGAGACGTAGGCCGCCAGCGTGGACACGAGGCCCGCGGCGGCGCGGCGCGGCGGGGGAGGGGGCATGGGGGCCCCCTTCTACCCCAAGACGGAGGCGGGAGGAGCGTCGAGATGGCGAGCGGGATCGCACCCGAGGGAGAGGGGCTGCGGCGGGCCATGCGCTGGCTCTCGGACCGGCGACAGGAGGACCCGGCGGCCCCGCGCCAGCGGCTCATCGAGGAGGCGGCGGTGCGGTTCGACCTCTCCCCGGTGGAGGTGCAGTTCCTGTACGACAACTGGAAGTAGCCGCCGGTTCCGGTATCGTCCTCCCATGTCCCTGGGGCGGGGAACCTTCGGCGGGAGCCTCCAGTTCGCGGCGCGCGGCGTCCTCGACGCGGCCGTGTCGCAGCGGAACATGCGCGTGCACCTGGTGGCGGCGGTCCTGGTGGCGACCTTCGGCAGCGCCGTCCCGCTGGGCCTCGCCGAGCAGCTGGCCCTGCTGGTGTCGGTCTTCCTGGTGATCTCGGCCGAGGTGATGAACAGCGCCGTGGAGTCGGCGGTGGACCTCGCCACCGGCGAGCCCGACGAGCGGGCCCGCCGCGCCAAGGACGCCGCCGCCGGGGCGGTGCTGGTGCTGGTCGCCGGCGCGCTGGCGGTCTTCGCCGTGGTGCTCATCCGCGACTGGGACCTGGTGCGCTCGGCGCGCGAGGGCGTGGCCCGGGTGCTGGCGGTGGGCCTCCCGCTGGCGGTCCTCTCGGCCTTCCTGGCCTTCCCCTTCGGGCGGCCCGAGGGGCTCGACCTGCTCGCCGCCGCCAGCGGCGCGGCGCTGCTGCTCCCCCTGGCCCTCTTCTCCCAGAGCCTGGTCTTCACCGGCCTCGCCGCCGCCGCCTTCGCGGTGTGCGCCGCGGCCGCCTTCGCCCGCCGCGGGGCCGAGTAGCCCGCGGCGCCCGCCACCACCCCCTTCCCAACCGGGGCGTCCCCGGGCGAGGATGCCACCGGAGCCGCCCCCACCGACGCCGCCCGAGAGGAGCCCATGGCCGACCTCACCACCACCTACATGGGCCTGACGCTTTCCAGCCCGCTGGTGCTCGCCTCCTCGTCGCTCTCCAACCGCGTGGAGAACTTCCAGGTCGCCGAGCAGCACGGGGCCGGCGCGGTGGTGCTGCGCTCCCTGTTCGAGGAGCAGATCGAGGCCATCGACACCCAGCTCCAGGAGGCGCTGGAGAAGCACTCCGAGAGCTTCGCCGAGGCCACCACCTACTTCCCCCGCCAGGCCATCGGGCCGCGGGAGTACCTGCGGCTGGTGGGGGCCGCCAAGAAGGCGGTGCGCATCCCGGTCCTCGGGAGCCTCAACTGCAACGCCCCGGGGAGCTGGAGCCAGTACGCGCGGCAGATCGAGGAGGCCGGAGCCGACGGGCTGGAGGTGAACCTCTACGACATCGGGGCCGATCCCCAGGTGACCGCAGCCCAGCTCGAGGACCGCTACCAGTCGATCATCGGCTCCATCCGCGACGCGGTGAAGATCCCGCTGGCGGTGAAGCTCGCCCCCTGGTTCACCTCGCTGGCGAACACCGTGGCCCGCTACGACGCCGCCGGGGTGCAGGCCTTCGTGCTCTTCAACCGCTTCCTGCAGCCCGACATCTCCATCGAGAAGCTGTCGCTCAAGAACGACATGTCGCTGTCGCAGCCCGGCGAGATGCTCCTGCCGCTGCGCTGGATCGCCATCCTCCACGGCCGGATCCAGGCCGACCTGGCGGCCTCCACCGGCGTGCACGACGCCGCCTCGGTGGTGAAGATGCTGCTCGCCGGCGCCACCGTGGTCCAGGTGGCCGCTGCGCTGGTCCGGAACGGCATCCCCTACCTCGGGAAGATGCGCGACGGCCTCGACGACTGGATGGACAAGCGCGGCTACGCCCAGGTGGCGGATTTCCGGGGGACGCTGTCGCAGCGCGTGATCCGCGACCCGGGCGCCTTCGAGCGGGCCCAGTACGTGCATCTCATCCTCTCGCAGAACCTCTAGGGCCCGCTTGGGGGCCCTCCTCCCGGGCGCGTACCCGGGGCGCCTGGCGGGGTAGCGTCTCGGCCTCCATGGGACTCCTCTCCGATACGCCCGGCCGCGTCGGCACGCTGGAGGCCCAGAGGCTCCTCGAGGTGCCGGTCCCGGGCGGCTTCGCCGTGTGGCTCGACGAGAACTGGCGCGGCGAGCTGCAGGGGCTGCTGGAGCGCTGCGCCCTCGACGTGGCCCTCATCTACGGCCTGCCCCCGGACGCCGGCGTGGCCTCGCACATCCTGGGCGACCTGCCGCCGGGCCGCAGCTTCGAGGACAAGTTCGTGGTCGGCGTCTTCGACGCGCTGGGCCGGATGTCGGGCGTCCTGGTGGTGGTCCGGGACCACCCGGCGGTGGGGCACTGGACCGTGGAGCTGCTGCTGGTCGCGCCCGACCAGCGCGGCCACGGGCTCGGCCGGGAGATGCTCGCCAGCCTGGAGGCCTGGGCCCGGAGCGAGGGCGGGCTGTCCATCCGCCTCGAGGCCCGGCGCCACAACCCGGCCGGCGCCGCCTTCGCCCTCCGCGCCGGCTTCGAGCGCGACGACGCTCCCGGCGGCGGGGGCGGCGTGCGCTACGTCCGCCGCCTGGGCGGATAGGCCGCGCCCCCTCCCGGCAGGAGGGCTGGCGCCGGACGAAGTCCGGTATTAGACACCGTCTAAGCGCAGGCCGGCCCGGGGTCCGAGTCACTTCGTCGCGGCCTGCGCAAGGGGCGTGGCGCCCCGCATCGCTTTCGGGGACCATCCCCGGCGCGACACACGATCGAGGAGACGACAGATGGCAAACCTCAAGGGATCGAAGACCTTCCAGAACCTCAAGGACGCCTTCGCCGGCGAGTCGCAGGCGAACCGCCGCTACCTGTACTTCGCCAAGCAGGCGGACGTGGAGGGCTACCCGGAAGTCGCCATGAACTTCCGGGAGACCGCCGAGGGCGAGACCGGCCACGCCCACGGCCACCTCGACTACATCCGCGAGGTGGGCGACCCGGCCACCGGCCTGCCCATCGGCGACAGCCAGAACAACCTCAAGGCCGCCATCGCCGGCGAGACCCACGAGTACACCGACATGTACCCGGGGATGGCCAAGACCGCCCGCGAGGAGGGGTTCAAGCAGATCGCCGACTGGTTCGAGACGCTCGCCAAGGCGGAGAAGTCCCACGCCGGGCGCTTCCAGAAGATGCTCGACACCATCAAGTAGCCAGCGCCCGGGGGGCCCGGCGGCGCGCCGGGCCCCCTTTCCCGCCGTCCCCGGAGCGACCCGTGGCCGAGCCCCAGAAGCCCATCTCCTTCCTGCCGACGCCCGGACTCTCCTACGATCCGTCCGAGCCCAGGTACTGGGACGAGGCCGGCCTGGCGGCCGAGGTGACGCGCGCCTTCGAGCTCTGCCACAGCTGCCGGATGTGCTTCAAGTACTGCGACAGCTTCCCCACGCTCTTCGGGCTGCTGGACGAGAGGTACGACGGCGACGTGCACCGGCTCACGCCCGCGGACGTGGGCAAGGTGATGGACCTCTGCTTCCAGTGCAAGCTGTGCGAGGTCCAGTGCCCCTACACCCCGCGCGACAAGCACGAGTTCCAGCTCGACTTCCCCAAGCTCGTCCACCGGTACGACGCCGTCCAGTTCCGCAAGCGCGGCAAGACGATGCGGGAGAGGATGCTCGGCGACCCGGACGCCGCCGGGAAGATGGCGCGGGCCTCGCTCGGCATGGCCAACGTGGCCAACCGCTCCCGCCCGCTCCGGGTCCTGATGGAGAAGGCGGTCGGCATCCACCGCGACAAGCTGCTCCCCGACTTCGCCTCGCAGGCCTTCGACTCCTGGGCCGAGCAGAACGGCTTCGTCCGGGCCGAGCCCGGCGGCGAGGCGGTGCTCTTCCAGACCTGCTTCGTGCAGCACAACGAGCCGCAGATCGGCCGGGACGTCCTCGAGGTGATGAAGCGGAACCAGGTGGACTGCCGGGTGGCCAGGGGGCTCGCCTGCTGCGGGATGCCGGCCTGGGAGCACGGCGACATCGCCTCGCTCCGGCGCCAGGCGCACCGGGACCTCGACGTCCTCCTGCCCTTCGTCGAGAAGGGGGCCAAGGTGCTGGTGGTGAACCCCACCTGCTCGATGATGATGCGGCGCGAGTGGCCCCACCTGCTCGAGGGGCCGGACCGCGAGCGGGCCGCCCGGCTCGCCCCGGCGGTGATGGATCCCTCCGAGTTCCTCTGGTCCCTGCGCGACCAGCCCCGCTTCAACACCGCCTTCCGGAGCACCCCGCCGGGCGGGAAGGTGGCCTACCACGCCCCCTGCCACCTGCGGGCCCAGGGGATCGGCTTCAAGGGGCGCGACCTGCTCCGGAAGATCCCCGGCGTCACGGTGGCGGCCACGGTGTCGGAGTGCTGCGGCCACGACGGGACCTGGGCCATGACGGTGGAGGGGTTCGAGGCCTCGGCCCGGGTCGGCGAGAAGGCGTTCCAGGGGATGAAGACCGCCGAGGCCCAGGTCTGGGCCACCGACTGCCCCCTGGCCGCGATCCAGTTCGCGCAGCACGCCGGCCGCAGGCCCCTCCACCCCATGACCATCCTGGCGCGTGCCTACCGGGGCGACGCGTTCTAGCGGAAGGGCGAGACATGCAGAAGGTGCAGCGCTCCGAGATCCTGGACCTCCAGACGTACGACCGCGAGCGCCCCCGGCTGCGGCCGGCGGCCATGGAGGCCAAGGAGGTGCGCCGGATCCACCTCGGCCCCCACCTCACCTTCCTCTTCGAGAACCGGGAGACCATCCGCTACCAGATCCACGAGATGGTCCGCGCCGAGCGGCTCTTCCGCGAGGAGGAGATCGCCCACGAGCTCGACACCTACAACGAGCTGCTGGGCGGCCCGGGCGAGCTGGGGTGCTCGCTGCTCATCGAGATCGCCGATCCCCGGGAGCGGGACGAGAAGCTGCGCCGCTGGCTCCGGCTGCTCGAGCACCTGTATCTCAGGACGCCGGACGGCCGGAAGGTGCGCCCGAGCTTCGACCCGCGCCAGGTGGGCGAGGACCGCCTCTCCTCGGTGCAGTACCTCAAGTTCGACGTCGGCGGGACCGCGCCCGCGGCGGTGGGCTGCGACCTCCCGGATCTCGCCGCCGAGACCGAGCTCTCCCCCGCCCAGCGCCAGGCGCTGGCGGACGACCTCCGGTCCTGACCGTGCCGGAATGGCATGGGCGGATCCCGGGCGCCCGCGGGCCTCCCGGGGCGGCGAAATAGATCGGCCCCGGCCTCCGTATTGAGCTGCGTCCCGGAGGTCCGCCATGAAGCAGGCCATCGCCGTCGCCGCCCTCGCCCTCCTCGCCGGCGCCTTCGCGCTGCAGAGCGCCTTCTACCTGGCCCTCGCGGTCCCGCAGACGGGGGAGACCCCGGTCCTCGCCGCCGGCTCCGCAGGGGCCGGCGGGACCTCCTGCGCGCCCACCGCCGGAGGGAAGTGCTAGGGCGTCAGAACAGGTCGGTGCGGTAGCGGTAGGCGGCCAGGTCCTGCCAGTCGCGGATGGCGCGGAAGGACTCCTTGAGCCGGCTGCGCTCGATGGCCGAGAGCTCGGCCAGCTGCACGGTGCTGGTCGGCGCCCGGCCCTCGGCCACCATCCGCAGCTGGAGGCGGAGCCGGAGCCCGAGGAGGAAGCGGAAGGCCTCGCCCACCAGGGCGCGCGCGTCCGCGCCCATGACCCCGGCGCGCACGGCGGCGTCGAGGCGCGCCAGGGTGTTCCGGCTCTCGGCCCCCACCTCGAGCCCGTAGCAGCGGGCCAGGTAGACGATGGGGGTGATGCCCTGGGCCTTGATGTTCACCTCCGACGACTCGCCCCGGAGGCGCAGCAGCAGGCTCGGCGGCGGCCGGGCGTCGAGCGCCGCCTTGGCGAGCGACAGGAGGAAGAGCCGGTCCTTGCCGGCGCGCCGCACCGCCGCCTCGAAGGGCGAGAGGTCGAGCTGGCCGTGGACCTTCCGGTGGTCCACGAAGATCGCGGCCCGCATCAGCGTCTGCGGCCCGTGGTCCGCCACCCAGCCCTGGAAGTGCTCCACCCACTCGCCCATGGGGCCGCACCACTCGCGGGCCATGTATCCCCCGGGGCAGCGGGGGAAGCCGGCGGCCTCCAGGTCCTGGTTGGCGCGCTCGGCCAGCCGGCGGAAGTACCCGGGCGCCTCCGGCACCCCGTCGGCGTGGATCAGGGCGTTGTCCTGGTCGGTGAGCAGGGTCTGCTCCATCCGCCCCTCGGAGCCCGAGACGATCCAGGCGTAGGGACAGGGCGGGGGCCCGAGATCCGCCTCGCCCCACGAGAGGATCCGCTGCATGAGCGCGTCGTTGAGCCGCGCCACGAAGCCGGCGATGACCGTGGCGTCGAGGCCGCCGGCGAGCAGCGCCGAGGCCATCTCCGCCACCCGGGAGCCGTAGCCCGGGAGCTGGTCGCGCGAGGCGAGCCGCTCCACCCGCCGGAGCACCGCCACCGGCCCCTGGGCGGTGGCCTTGAGGAGATCGTTGGCGGTGACGACGCCGATGGTCTCGCCGGCGCGCACCACCGGGAGGTGGTGCAGGCCGGAGTCGAGGAGCATGGCCCAGGCCTCGTACACCGGCGCCTCGGCCGCCACGGTGCGCAGGCCCTGGGTGAAGACCCGGGTCACCGGCGTCTCGGGCCCGAGCCCCTCGGCCAGGACCCGGTTGCGGAAGTCGCGGTCGGTGACGATGCCCATGGGCTCGGTCTCCACCAGCACCGAGGAGACGCGCAGGTCGCGCATGATCCGCGAAGCCTGGCCCACGGTGGCGTCCGCCGCCACGCGCACCGGCGGGCGGCGCACCAGCTGCGCCACCGGCGCCGACAGGTCGGCCTGGAAAGTGGCCACCTGGGAGTGCTCCAGGCTGTTCCGGAGGCGCTCTGCGAGCCCCAGGGCGAAGTGGCCGGCGAAGCGGGCGTCGGCGAGCAGGGCCTCGAACTGCGCCCGCGGCAGGCGGTAGGCGAGCAGGTCCTCCTCGACCACCACGTCGAGCGACGCCTTCCGGGCGATGAGCGAGGTGTAGCCGAAGATCTCGCCCTCCTCGAGGAGCTGGAGCGTCTGGCCGTCGCGCTCGAGCCGCACCGCCCCCTTGCGGATGACGTACAGGTGCTCGAGCGGCGCCTCGCCCCGGCGCACCAGCCGCGCGCCGGCGGGGTAGAAGGCGATCTCCAGCGCCCGCGCCGCCGCGTCGAAGAGCTCGGCGGGGAGGGCGTGGAAGGGCGGCGTCTGCCGCAGGAAGATCACCGGGTCGGTGGCCGCCATCGACGGGCCGACGGTAGCACGCCCCCGATGGCCGGACGCGCCCATCGGTGGTAACGAGTACGCGGCATGAGCCTCGAGCGCGCCCTGGCGCCGCCGGGTCCGGCCGCCCCCGGGGGCGCCGCCGGAGAGGCGCGGGCCCGGGTCCGCGGCCTCCTCGACGAGGTGATGCGCCTCGACGCCGAGGTGGAGGAGCTGTCGCGGGCGCTCGAGGAGTTCGCCCGGGCCTACGAGCGGGAGGCGGGCCCGGCGGTCGCCGAGCTGGCCCGGGCCGAGGCCCTGGTCCGCCGCCTGCAGCGCATCCAGGACGAGCTGGCCCGCCTGGCGGCCGAGCTG
>DATIFE010000007.1:0-13995 GCA_035455425.1 Anaeromyxobacteraceae bacterium
GGCATCCAGTCGGCCACGGTCTCCTCGGCCTCCACCGGATGGGCCGCGACGTACTCCTGGCACATGGCCTCGAGCCGCAGGAACTTCGGAGCGGTGGCGCCGAGCAGGCGGCCGGCGAGATCCATCGCCTGGTCGAGCTTCACCCGGACGTGCGAGGCGATCTCGAACTCGACCCGGTCCCAGGGCTCCTCGTCCGGCGGCGGAAGGGGCGCCGGTCGAACCGGCTCGCCCGCAGGCGCGCCGCCCTCCCGCCCGGTGCACACACCTGCGCCCGCCACTTCAAGCCCGGCGCACACGTCTGCGCCTGCCGCGTCCTGCCCGGCGCACGCACCTGCGCCCCCGCCGCCGGGCTCTGCGTCGCCGGCCAGAGCAGCGAGCCAGGCGCGCACGTCTGCGCCAAAGCCCGCCAGCCCGCCCCTGGGCTGCGCCGCCTCCCTCTCGCGCCCTCGCCCGGCGACCACCTCCCGCACCGCCCTCTCCAGTGCCCGTACCGTGGCGTCGCGCGCCCTCTCGACCCAGGCCTGCTCCGCCTCTCCCACCGCCACCGGGAGGACGGCCTGCGCCTTCCGCGGGCTCACCTCGCCCCGACGCACGGCCTGACGCAGGAGCGGCCGGGAGCGCAGCTCGCGGCCGAGCTGCACCATCGCCTGGGCCGTCCGCGCGGCGACGTCGAGCCGCTCCCGCGCGTAGTCGGCGCAGCAGGAGTAGCCGAGGCGGAGGAAGCGGTCTCCCTCGGCCAGGGCCGCGAGGCCCTCGGCCAGGGCGACGTCCAGCGCGCCACGCCCCCTGGCCACCCGGGCGAGGAGCCCGTCGACTGCCCGCGAGGCAGCCGCCGGGAGGCGCCGCTCGTGGCCCGCCCCCGCCTCGAGCAGCCGCGCCCGCTCGGCGAGGACCTCGAGCGGGACGGGCGGCGCGAAGGCGGCGGGGCAGTCGTTGGCGAAACTGCTCATGCGTTCAGATGTTGCCAGAGGGGTCTGACAATCCCGGGCAGCGCCGGGAGGGCCAGGTTGCCGACGGAGTCCAGGAGCTCCCGCTTCCCAGCTTCACGGGCACCGAGCTCTCGGCGGCGCGAGAGGCACCGCATGGGTGGCCCAGGCGGTTTCTCGGGACCGCCCCTGGCCCGGAGGGAGGAGCGTGCAGACACTCCGGGTGACAGGCTCTCGATCCTTGTACCCGCGGAGGTCGCCATGGCCATGCTCGACGGAGCGGCACCCCATCCTGGACGGTCCGACGGCCCCGGCGAGCGCAGCGGGCGACACCGGCTCCGCTCCGGAAAGGCGCCGTGGCGCCCGGCGCTCGCGGCGCTGCTCCTGGCATCCGCGCTGGCCGCCCCGGCCTCGGCGCGGGCCATGCCCGTCACCTACACCCTGACCGTGCTCGGCGGGAACGCCTCGGGCAGCCTGGGGACCCTGGCGTTCTCGAGCGGCTACTTCGACCTGGTCTTCGAGGGCGACACCGCGGACGTCTTCACCTACTCGGTCCCCGGCCCGAACGGACCCGTGACCGGGGCCGAGATCATGAAGGGCACGGCCTCGGTGATCATCTACGACAGCAACCACTCGGCGATCGCCCAGGCAACCTTCCTCCCCAGTGCCGGTATCTTCGTGAGCGTCGACCAGACGAACAACGGCATCGGCTTCGGCTCCTCCGGCGTGCCCCTGGGCGACCCCGCCTTCCCCGGCGACCCGGTGTACCCCTCCGGCCTCCTGACGCCGACGGGCGCGGTGCTCGCCTACGACCTCACCACCGACGACGTGGTGAGCGGCTACGCCCTCTCGTGCGGCGGCTTCCCCGGCGTCTGCGCCGACCCGCCGCCGGCGCTGCCGACCACCGCCGGCGACCTCCGCCTCGACCACGTCAACATCGCCTTCGCGCAGTTCATCGCCCAGACGCACCCGCCCTTCGCCGCGTTCGCGTCCTTCGATGCCAGGCTGGAGCTCGAGCGCGACGGCTTCGAGCTCTCGGGCGACTTCACCCTGGGCGCCGGGAGCGACGGGATCGACCCCGTCTCGGAGCCGGTGGCGCTGCAGGTCGGCCCCGTCTCGCTCTCGATCCCCGCGGGATCGTTCCAGAGCGCGCGCCGCGGCGGCTGGCGCTTCGCCGGCGACGCCGGCGGGGCGGTGGTCGGCGTCCGCATCGCGCCGCTCGGCGGAAACGCCTACCGGCTCTCCGTCGAGGGGAACGCGGACGTCTCCGGCATCCAGGCGCCGGTCACCGTGGGCCTGACCATCGGGAACGACAGCGGCTCGACGGCCGCCGACCTGGACGACTGAGAGCCGCCACCCTCCGCCGGTCCCCGCCTGCCCGTCGCCGGCCCCCGCTCGCCGGCGCTCCTTGACCCCGGCCGTCCCGATCAAGGAAACTGCCGTTTCCATGTCAGGTTGCGAGCTTGGCGCCGGGAGCAGCGACCGGCGCGGGGGGCGTGCCGGCCCCGGCGGGCGCGGGGCGGACCCCCGGGCCCGTCCGCGAAGGCGCGGGATCGAGCGCCGAAAGCGCTCTCCGGCGCCGCGAGGCGCTTATTAGAGGTAGGCCGAAGAGCTTCCCCGCCTCACCCGGCAGCAAGGAACAGGGCGTCATGACAGCGCACGGATCTCCCCCTCCCCAGGGCCTCTACGACCCCCGGAACGAGCACGACGCCTGCGGCTTCGGGTTCGTCTGCGACATCCAGGGCCGCAGGTCGCACGCCATCGTGCGCGACGCGCTGCAGGTGCTGGTGAACCTCGAGCACCGCGGCGCCTCCGGCTCCGAGAAGAACACCGGCGACGGCGCCGGCCTGCTGACCCAGATCCCGCACGCCTTCCTGGAGCGGGCCGCCGCCCAGGCCGGCGTCCGCCTCGCCGGCCCGCGGGCCTACGGCGTCGGCATGGTGTTCCTGCCGCAGGACACGGCCAGCCGCGAGGCCTGCGTCCGCATCTTCGAGCGCGTGCTGGCGGAGGAGGGCGTGGCCCTCCTCGGCTGGCGCCAGGTGCCCACCGACAATTCCTCGCTCGGCGCCACCGCCAAGGCGAGCCAGCCGGTCGTCACCCAGGTCTTCGTGGCCCGCCCCGAGGCGCTCGGCGACGACATGGCCTTCGAGCGCAAGCTCTACGTGGTGCGCCGCCTGGTGGAGAAGTCCATCTCCCGCTCGGCCATCCCGCAGCGCGGCCAGTTCTACGTCCCGTCGCTCTCCTGCCGCACCATCGTCTACAAGGGGATGCTGAACGCCTCCCAGCTCCTCACCTTCTACCCGGAGCTCAGCGAGGCGTCGGTGGAGGCCGCCATCGCCCTGGTGCACGCGCGCTTCTCCACCAACACCTTCCCCTCCTGGAGCCGCGCCCACCCCTACCGCTTCATCTCCCACAACGGCGAGATCAACACCCTGCGCGGCAACATCAACTGGATGCACGCCCGCCAGTCGATGATGCGGTCGGAGCTCTTCGGCGACGACATCCGCAAGATCCTGACCGTGGTGGACCTGGAGGGGTCCGACTCGGCCATGTTCGACAACGTGCTCGAGCTGCTCCACCTGGCGGGGCGCTCCATCCCCGAGGCCATGATGATGATGGTCCCGGAGCCGTGGAGCCGGCACGAGTCCATGAGCCCGGAGAAGAAGGCCTTCTACGAGTACCACTCCTGCCTGATGGAGCCGTGGGACGGCCCGGCCTCCATCGCCTTCACCGACGGCACGCTGGTGGGAGCCACCCTGGACCGCAACGGCCTGCGGCCGGCCCGCTACTACGTCACCCGCGACGACCTGGTGGTGATGGCGAGCGAGGTCGGGGTGCTCGACATCCCGCCGGAGCGGGTGGTGAGGAAGGGGCGGCTCCAGCCGGGCCGGATGTTCCTGGTGGACACCGCCGAGAAGCGCATCGTCTCCGACGACGAGCTCAAGCAGCGCATCGCCAGCCAGCGGCCCTACGCGCTGTGGCTCGAGCAGAACCTGGTCCACCTCGACGACCTGCCGCCGCCGCCCCGCGTCCACGAGCCCGACCACGAGACCGTGCTCCGCCGCCAGGAGGCCTTCGGCTACACCGCCGAGGACGTGCGCGTCCTGGTGAACCCCATGGCCGCCGAGGGCACCGAGCCTATCGGCTCGATGGGCACGGACACGCCGCTGGCGGTGCTCTCCGACAAGCCGCAGCTCCTCTACGCCTACTTCAAGCAGCTCTTCGCCCAGGTGACCAACCCCCCGGTGGACGCCATCCGGGAGGAGATCGTCATGGGGGTCGAGACCGCCACCGGCCCCGAGGGCAACCTCCTCGAGGCGCGCCCGGAGAGCTGCCACCAGCTGGCCCTGCCCACGCCGGTCCTCGACAACGTGCAGCTGGAGAAGATCCGCCACCTCGAGGGCCGGAACGGCTCGCACGGCTTCAAGTCCATCACCCTGCCCATGCTGTTCAAGGTGAACGACGGCGGCGCCGGGCTGCGCAAGGCGGTCGAGGACCTGCGCAACAGCTGCTCCGAGGCCATCGCCGAGGGGCACAACGTCATCATCCTCTCGGACCGCGGCCACAACGAGGAGGACGCGCCCATCCCGGCGCTGCTGGCGATGGCGGCGGTGCAGCACCACCTGCTGGCCGAGGGCACCCGCACCCGGGTCGGGGTGGTGCTGGAGTCGGGCGAGCCGCGCGAGGTCCACCACTTCGCGCTGCTGGTGGGCTACGGCGCCAGCGCCGTGAACCCCTACCTGGCCTTCGAGACCATCCACGACCAGATCAAGCTGGGGATGGTGAAGGGGCCGCCCGACGTCGCCGAGAAGAAGTACGTCAAGGCGGTGAACAAGGGCATCGTCAAGGTGATCTCCAAGATGGGGATCTCCACAATCCAGAGCTACCACGGGGCCCAGGTCTTCGAGGCCGTGGGCCTGAACCAGGACTTCGTCGACGAGTACTTCACCTGGACGCCCACCCGCATCGGCGGGGTGGGCATCGACGTGGTCGCCCGGGAGGTGAAGGCCCGGCAGGACCGCGCCTACCCGCCCAAGCGGCCCATCGTCCACAAGCAGCTGGGCGTCGGCGGCCAGTACCAGTACCGGCAGGAGGGCGAGTTCCACCTCTTCAACCCGCTCACCATCCACAAGCTCCAGTACGCCTGCCGCGCCGGGAGCTACCCGACCTTCAAGGAGTACACCCGGCTCGTCGACGACCAGTCGAAGAACCTGTGCACCCTGCGCGGGCTCATGGACCTCAGGCCCGGCCCCAAGCCCGTGCCCATCGAGGAGGTGGAGCCGGTCGAGGCCATCGTCCGCCGCTTCAAGACCGGCGCCATGAGCTACGGGTCGATCTCCAAGGAGGCCCACGAGGCGCTGGCCGTGGCCATGAACCGCATCGGGGGCAAGTCGAACACCGGAGAGGGCGGCGAGGACCCGGCCCGCTACCAGCGCCTGCCCAACGGCGACTCCCGGAACAGCGCCATCAAGCAGGTGGCCTCGGGCCGCTTCGGGGTCACCAGCCACTACCTGGTGAACGCCCAGGAGCTGCAGATCAAGATGGCCCAGGGGGCCAAGCCGGGCGAGGGCGGCCAGCTGCCCGGCCACAAGGTCTACCCCTGGATCGCCAAGACCCGCTACGCCACCCCGGGCGTGGGGCTCATCAGCCCCCCGCCGCACCACGACATCTACTCCATCGAGGACCTGGCGGAGCTGATCCACGACCTCAAGAACGCCAACCACCGGGCCCGCATCTCGGTGAAGCTGGTGGCCGAGGTGGGGGTGGGCACCATCGCCGCGGGGGTGGCCAAGGCGCACGCCGACGTGGTGCTCATCAGCGGCCACGACGGCGGCACCGGCGCCTCGCCGCTCACCAGCATCAAGCACGCCGGCATCCCCTGGGAGCTGGGGCTGGCCGAGACCCACCAGGTGCTGGTGATGAACAACCTCCGCTCGCGCATCGCGGTGGAGGTGGACGGGCAGCTCAAGACCGGCCGCGACGTGGTCATCGGGGCGCTGCTGGGCGCCGAGGAGTTCGGCTTCGCCACCGCCCCGCTGGTGGTGCTGGGCTGCATCCTGATGCGGGCCTGCCACCTCAACACCTGCCCGGTGGGGGTGGCCACCCAGGACCCCGAGCTGCGCAAGCGCTTCACCGGCGACCCGGCCCACGTGGTGACCTTCATGCGCTTCATCGCCCAGGAGGTCCGCGAGTACATGGCCCTGCTCGGCTACCGCACCATCGACGAGATGGTGGGCCGCTCCGAGCGCGTCGAGATGCGCCGGGCGGTGGAGCACTGGAAGGCGCGCAACCTCGACTTCAGCCGCATCCTCTACAAGCCCACCGTGCCCAAGCACTACGGGCGCACCTGCCAGATCCCGCAGGAGCACGGGCTCGACGAGTCGCTCGACGCCACCGTGCTGCTCGAGCTGTGCCGCCCCGCCATCGAGAACCGCAAGCCGGTCCACGCCACCCTGCCCATCCGCAACACCAACCGGGTGGTGGGCACCATGGTGGGGAGCGAGGTGACCCGCCGCCACGGGCCCGAGGGGCTGCCGGAGGACACCATCCGGCTGCACTTCCAGGGCTCGGCCGGCCAGAGCTTCGGGGCCTTCGTCCCCCGGGGCGTCACCCTGGTGCTCGAGGGCGACTCCAACGACTACATCGGCAAGGGGCTCTCCGGCGGCAAGATCGTGGTCCTCCCGCCCGCCGGTGCGACCTTCGTCCCCGAGGAGAACGTCATCGTCGGCAACGTGGCCTTCTACGGCGCCACCGGCGGCCAGGCCTTCATCCGCGGGGTGGCCGGCGAGCGGTTCTGCGTGCGCAACTCCGGCGTGGAGGCGGTGGTGGAGGGCGTCGGCGACCACGGCTGCGAGTACATGACCGGCGGCCGGGTGGTGGTGCTGGGCCGGACCGGGCGCAACTTCGCCGCCGGGATGTCGGGCGGCATGGCCTACGTGCTCGACGAGGCCGGCGACTTCGCCCGGGTCTGCAACCGCGAGATGGTGGGGCTCTCGCCGCTCGAGGACCCGCAGGAGATCGAGGCGGTGCGGCGGCTGGTGGAGCGCCACGCCGAGTACACCCAGAGCGCCCGCGCCCGGGCGCTGCTCTCGGCCTGGGAGGGGACGGTGCGGAAGATGGTGCGGGTCGTCCCCAACGACTACCGGCGGGTGCTCGAGGCCCAGCAGCGCATGCGCCAGAAGGGGCTCTCGGCCGAGGAGGCGGAGATGGCCGCCTTCGAGGAGAACGCCCACGACGCCATGCGGGTGGGCGGGACCTAGGAATGGGCAAGCCCACCGGCTTCATGGAGTTCTCGCGGGAGCCGACGCACGCGCGCGACCCGCTCGTCCGCATCCGGGACTGGAGCGAGGAGCACCCTCCCTACGACGAGGAGACGCTGCGGCGGCAGGGGGCGCGCTGCATGGACTGCGGCGTCCCCTTCTGCCACACGGGCAAGCTGGTGGCCGGCATGGCCTCGGGCTGCCCGGTGAACAACCTCATCCCGGAGTGGAACGACCTCGTCTACCAGGGGCAGTGGCGCGAGGCGCTCATCCGCCTCCACAAGACCAACAACTTCCCCGAGTTCACCGGCCGCGTCTGCCCGGCGCCGTGCGAGGGCTCCTGCACGCTGGGCATCAACGCCCTTCCGGTGACCATCAAGAACATCGAGCAGGAGATCGCCGACCGGGGCTGGGCCAGCGGCTGGATCAAGGCCGAGCCGCCGCTGGCGCGCACCGGCAAGCGGGTGGCGGTGGTGGGCTCGGGGCCGGCCGGGCTGTCCTGCGCCGCGCAGCTGAACCGCGCCGGCCACTACGTCACCGTCTTCGAGCGGGCCGACCGCGTCGGCGGCCTGCTGATGTACGGCATCCCCAACATGAAGCTCGACAAGAAGGTGGTCGAGCGCCGCGTCCGCCTCATGGCCGACGAGGGGGTGCGCTTCGTCACCGGCATGGAGGTGGGCAAGCACTTCCCCGCCTCGCGGCTGCTCTCCGACTTCGACGCGGCGGTGCTCACCACCGGCGCCACCCACGCCCGCGACCTGGCGGTCGAGGGGCGGAAGCTCCAGGGCATCCACCTGGCGATGGACTTCCTCACCGCCAACACCCGCAGCCTCCTCGACTCCGGGCACAAGGACGGCGCCTTCCTCTCGGCCCGGGGGAAGCAGGTGGTGGTCATCGGCGGCGGCGACACCGGGACCGACTGCGTCGGCACCTCGCTGCGCCACGGCGCCCGGAGCCTGGTGCAGCTCGAGATCCTGCCGCGCCCCCCCGACGAGCGCGCCGCCGACAACCCCTGGCCCCAGTGGCCCAAGGTCTACAAGCTCGACTACGGCCAGGAGGAGGCCAAGGCGCTGTGGGGCGCGGACCCCCGCCAGTACGCCGTGCAGACCAAGCGCTTCCTCGGGAACGAGCAGGGCCAGGTCGCCGGCATCGAGATCTGCCAGATCGAGTGGCTGCGCGGCCCGGACGGGAGGCCGCTCGGGCCCCGCGAGATCGAGGGCACCCAGCGGGTGCTCCCCGCCGACCTGGTGCTCCTGGCGCTCGGCTTCCTGGGCCCGGAGAGGCCGCTGCCCCAGGAGCTGGCCTGCAAGCTCGACGAGCGCGGCAACATCGTCACCGACGAGGACAAGATGACGACGGTCCCGGGCGTCTTCGCCGCCGGCGACTGCTCCCGCGGCCAGTCCCTGGTGGTCTGGGCCATCCAGGAGGGCCGCGCCGCGGCCCGCGGCGTGGACAAGTACCTGATGCACGGGGAGACCGTGCTGCCGCCGTAAGGGTTTACGGGCCCGTCCTGCCCAAAGGCTGCCCAATGGGCGTCGGCTCCGCGTTCCCAGGGGTCAGGTCCTGGGCGACCTTGGCCAGGTCGTGCTCGGCGAACAGGTCGACGCGCAGGTGCGAGTACCGCCCGGTGATGGTGACCGAGCAGTGGCGGAGCATCTCCTTGAGCTTCTCGATGGAGCCGCCCGCCATGACCCAGTGCGAGGCGAAGGTGTGGCGGGTGGTCTGGATCGCCGTAGCCCTAGGGGCAGGCGAGGTGGGCGAGAAGCCCGCGCGAACGAACCAGACCCCGGACGATTAGTGCTGCTCCGGTCATGTCCTCCGGGGTAACCTCCCCTGTCCACCGCTGGCGGCGGGCGCACCGCTAAGGAGGCGTGATGGAGCCGCCTGCCGAGCCCGTATTGGAGACGCAGCCCGTTCCGACGTCTCGCTTCGCAGGCTTCTGGCGCCGGTTGGCTGCCCTGGCCGTGGACGGGCTGGTCCTGGGGGCCATCGGCTTTCCGCTGGGCCTCCTGCTCGGCGAGCGCCTGGCGCCGGTGGGTACCCCGGCGCGCCTCATCGGTCTCTTGGTCATCCTCCCGTACCTAGGAGTGCTGGGGAGCCATGTGGGTGGCGGCCAGACCGTGGGCAAGCGACTGCTTGGCCTTCGGGTCGTGGACGCGAACGGCCTGCCCCTGTCGCTGGCTCGTTCCTTCGTCCGGGCGGCGCTGCTATCGCTCCCCTGGATCTTCAACGGCATCCGGTTCGCGTCCGTGGGCCCGGTCGTCCTGGCGACCCTCTGGGTGGCCAGCATCCTCATCTTCGGCGTGGGCGGTGCGATCATTGGGACCTACCTGCTGAATCGGCGGACACGGCAGGCCCTGCACGATCTCTTCGTCGGCAGCTTTGTCATCCGGGCCGACGGACTTGGTCTGCGAGTCCCCGCCATGAGCACGCGCCGGCCGATGGTGGCGAGCATGGCCTGGGTCAGCCTCGTGGCGGCCGGAACGACTGCGATAGCCCTTATGGGACCGAGCCTCATTGCCAGCCAGTTCCCGCCCGTCCTCATGGAGAGCATCTCGGCGATACCCGGCGCGAGTTCCATGGAGATCAAGAGCCTCACCACCCGGGGGGCGGGGCGGTCGTCGAAGGTCATCGTTGCCGTCCTCTGGTTCCGGGGACCGCCGGAGGACATGAAGAAAGCCGCGCAGGAAGTCGCCGCCGCGACCCTGAAATACCACCCGGACGCAGCCACGGTACCGACCCTGGCGGTCACTGTCATTCGTGGCTGGGATGTGGGCATCGCCAGCATGACCAGCGCGCAGAACTACGTCCAGACGCCGGCGCAGTGGCGAGCCGAGTTGGGGCGCTAGGCGGCGGGGCCCGTACAGCCAACCAGGCGGACCACGACGGGCTGTCCGACCAAACCCGAGGTCCCGGCCACCTGCACCTTCCGCTCCCGGACCGCGGCCAGGAACGCCATGGCGGCCTGGAGGGAGCGCTCGATGTCCCGCCGGTATCCGCCAGCTCTCGAACAGCCGGAGGTTCGGCGCGTCCCAGCGGAATTCGGGACCTCGACCGCGAAGCGATGCCATGGCCGGCCCCGGACGGGGGTGTCACCTCGTCGCGCCCCTGGGCCTCCTCCTCGCCTCGGGGCGCTCCTGCTTCCTCTTGAGGTCGCTCATGAGCCCGCCGAGGGTCGCCTTCATCTCGTCATGCGTCATGAGGAGCTTCCCGCCCTCGAGGGCGTCGTACAGCCCCTGGGTGAAGACGCCGACGTCGATCTCCACCCCCTGGCGCTGGGCGGTCTTTGCAAGGCTCACCGCCATGGCGTAGCTGACCTTGTGCTTCCTGGTCCTGAGGACCGGGTCGTCCGCTGCCGCCGTCTGGAAGGCGAGCATCCCGAGGCCTATTGCCGCCATCCGTCCCATCCACCCGAGTGTCATTGGCTCTCCTCGTCCTTGTGCCGGGCCGGCCCGGCGGCAGCGAAGACTGCCCTCCCGTCGCGCCGGGCCCGCTCACCGGCTCAGGGCCAGGGCCTGGCTCCTCGGGTTCAGGGGGAATGGCATCAGCGCGCGCTTGCCGGGCCTGGCCGTGGGGGCGGCGAGCACCTTGTCGCGCAGCACCTCCCGGGCGCAGGACACGGCCGTCTCGCTCGCCCCGCCCCAGCTCTGGACTCGCGCATCGGCGATCCTCACCTGCCCGCGAAGGGTCTCCACCTCGAGAACCAGCGTGGCCGGCCTGGGCCGGGGGATCCGAGACGGCGACGCCCCCCCGCCGAACCCGACCTCCCGGTCGCGATCGACGCATCGGGCGAGCGGCGACTGCAGCGATGCTGCCCGGAGGGCCTTGCGGACGGCCTTCCGCGTCACCCGGTCCGCCATCGGGGTCGACGTCTCACCCGGGCGCTCCCCGCTGGGCCGACGGTCGAGGCCGGTGGCCGGGAGGTACAGCTTCCCTCCCCTGAAGGGGACTGCCGCGACCGGCGGTGTGGGAGGCGCGGGCGCGTCCGGGATGGGCGGGGACGGATCCGGCGTCGCCGGCGCCGGCGGGGCCCTCCCCAGCGCCAGGATGATGGCGACGCTGGCGCCGAGCAGGACCCCGATGGAGAGGCCAGCCACGAGGAGCGTGCGCTTCATGTCGCGATCTCCGGGGCGTCCGTCACTGGGTGACGGTCACCCGCCAGCTGCCATCCGGCTTCTCGGCCTTGAAGGTGAACGTCCGGGACGACCCGCCGGCCTTCACCGTGACAGTGCTCGCTCCGGGGCGCTTCGCGGTGATGGTCACTCGCCTGCCCCGGGGTGGCGATACGGTCAGGAGCTCGGGATCGGACACGGTCCACTCCGGGTCGGTCCTCACCGGCGCTCCCCGGGCGTCCACGGCGCGAGCCATCGTCTCCACTGCGCCCTGGGCCTGCGCGCCGGTATACGTCGGCGGGGAGACCCAGTGCTCTCCGCCGTAGGTGGGCCCGAGGACCCGGGGATCGAGCTTAAAGGAGAGGGTGATGGTGGTCGCGGCAGCGGACGCCGGCGGGGCCTTCGCGTCGCCGGCCCATGACCGCGGTGGAGCGGCGAGCGCCAGGGTCGCGAGAGCGATGGCCGACGCGGCGAGAACGGTTCGCATGGGTTCCCCTCCTGGCTGCTCGCGAGAACGGAGCCCTCCGGCCCATCCCCTCCCCGGCGAGGGGAGAGGACGAGCGGAGGGCGACGACTTCAGTGGCAGTAGTGGTTGTTCACCGGGGTGCAGTTCGCGGCCGCGCCGACCAGGCGGGGGCCACTCGAGATCCCCAGGAAGGTCGGCAATGCGGTCGCGTTGCCACCGGCGCCGATCGCGGGGACCTGCCGGAAGCACGCGGTGGTCGCGCCGGCAAACGCCAGACCTGTCGTCGCATCCGTGCACACGCCACCCAGGTTCGCCAGCAGGCCTTCCCGGTTCCCTGCCACCGCGGACAGCGTGCCGTTCTCCGGGGCCGTGGCATCCAGGGGCACGAAGATCTCGGGATGATCGAACGGCGCCCTCTCGAACTTCACGCGCTCGTCGGTGAGCTCGAGGAGGAAATCCACCACCGCGACGATGATCTCCTCCTTCTGCTCCGGGCTGAACATCGGCACGGCGCCCGCGGTGCCCGGGGACACGCCGATGCACTCGGCCCGCCCGCGGCTGCCCAGGGGCTGGCTGGGATCGCAGATGGGCCCCGCGGCCGGGTCGAGGTTCGGGACGACGTGGGCGCCCAGGGCCTCGTCCTCGTTCAACAGGTTCGCGATGAGGAAGTCCCGGTGCGCCTTGTTGGTGATCGCGAAGTTCCCGCCCCGCGTGTAGAAGTCGAGCTGCTGGCGGAGGGTCAGGTTGCCGCCGTCGTGGAAGTACGGATTGGTGAGCTCGACGTTGCGCAGGGGCGGAGCCTTGAACGAGCCCTGCACGTTCACCCGGTTGACGTTGGGCCAGGTGGCCATCGCGTCGCCGACCGCGTTGTTCATGTTCTCGCCGAGGATGGCCGCCGGATTGAAGGGACCGAAGGAATCGATGAATCCCTCCAGCATCGGCTCCCGCATCCGCGTGTTGAGGCCGACGAACACCTCGTCGATCTGCACCTCGTCGCCCACGTTGATGTTGCTGGCCCAGGGCGCCAGGTGGGGAGGCAGCAGCGGGTCCGCCGGCTCCTCCTCGAAGCCGGGGTTGATGCCCTGGTCCTGGGCGGTGGGCTCGAACACTCCGCCGCCGATGGGATCGACGGCCGGATCGAAGGTGGGGCAGGGGTTTCCAGGGGAGGGAGGCTGGGCAAACCCGTCACCCGGATCGTCCCCGCCCGGAGTGTAGTCCACGCCGCAGAGGTTCTTCAGGGCGAGGCGGGTGAGCGAGAGCGGCCAGCCGAAAGGGTCGTTGCCTCCGCGCGAGACGTCGTCCCCGATGGGGGTCACTCCGATGTTGTACACCCCGTTGTCGAACAGGGCCTGGCCCTGCGGGAACCCGCCCGCGGCCCCGCCCGGCACGGGATTTCCGTACACGTCCTCGCAAGGCTCGATGGTGCAGAGGTCCGCGACGTTGCGCTCGACCGCGTCCTGCGCATTGCCGTTGATCTCCCCCTCGAGGGCGAAGCCGGAGATGATCCGGCCTCTGCCCAGGGGCTCGGGGAAGATCTCGGACCCTGGCGTGCCGATGCTGAACTCCTGCGCCCAGTCGTTGAAGGACAGCTGGTGGCTGATCTCGACGGTATGGTCGGTCAAGGTCCCTCCGGCGTGACACTCGCCGCAGCGGAGCGTGTTGAAGTTGCCATTCTTGAGCGACAGGTTGGATCCCAGGAAGAAGTCGAGACCGAGCAGGGGATCGACGCTGCCCGGCGTCCGCGTGCCGGTGCTGGGCGTGAACGTGCAGCCGGTGGTCCCCTCGGGGCCGGGGCAATCGAGCTTGGCGATGAGGTCCGGATCGCGCTTGAAGTTCCCGACCGCCCGGAAGCAAGGCTGCGCCCCGCCCGTCTGGTCGCAACTGAGCATGTCGAGAACCAGGGCGTTCTCGTTGGCCTCTCCGAAAGACACGAATGCATCGGGATTCGCGTCCATGAAGCGGTCAAACGGCGTGTCATCCGGCATGAGGATCGAGGTCCATGCGTGTATCGCCAGCCCGAAGAACAGGCTGAAGTTGGCTTCCATCTGGGTGAACTGGTTGGTGTTGGCCGCAACAGCCGGATTGACGCCAATCTTCAGGACGTAGTTGTCGAACGGATCCGCCGGACTGTTGACAACGGCGCCACCCGCGAGGACGGGAATCGCGACACTGCCTGGATTGCACTGATTCGGATGCAATGCGGCGTTGCCGTCGGTGTAGCAGCCGTCAAG
>DATIFE010000008.1:0-9694 GCA_035455425.1 Anaeromyxobacteraceae bacterium
CTCCCGGGGCGCTGCGACCACCGGGGGTGCGAGAGCCAGGCCGAGCTCGAGGACAAGCTGCGCCGCTATGCGCGGGCCGCAGCGCGCGAGCGGTTCGCGCACGGGACCCGCTTCCGGCCCTGGCACTGGCTCCGCTGGCCGGCTGGCTTCGCCAAGCGTTACTTCCTGAGGCTGGGCTTCCTCGACGGCGCCGCCGGCCTGAGGCTCGCCCTCCTCTACGCGCGCTACGACCTCGACAAGGCCCTGGAGCTCCGGGCCCTCGGGCGCCGGAGCGCCGGAGGGCTCAAGAGCCGAGGAAGTACCGCCAGGCCTTGAGGCGCGCCCAACCGTAGTCGGGAAGGCTCTCCATCTCCGGCCGGGGGCCGGCGTAGTCCTGGCCGATGCGCAGGGCCGACCGGTAATACCAGGAGGCGGGGACGAGCCACTTGCGCGCGAAGGTCCCCCGCCCCTCGCCGGAGCGCAGCCGCCGGGTCGACACCTTGCCGAAGTGGTAGACCTTGCTGGCGGCGATCCCCCGGAAGTCGCGCACCCCCGCCCGCCAGAGCTTCATGCTGAAGTCGTAGTCGGAGGAGTGGCCCGGCGAGTACTCGACGCTGTAGCCGCCCACCAGGTCCCAGAGCCGGCGCGAGACGAGGTTGGGGGGGTGGGAGGCGCCGCTCCAGTCGGGGCGGGTGAGGCCCGGCAGGGCGGCCAGCAGCTCGGCCTCGCGGAAGGTGTCGGGGGTCCGCCCGAAGTCGCGCCCCCCGTAGCAGGCGCGGTTCCTGGTGCCGGCCTCGATCGCCGTGGCCGAGAGGAAGCAGCGGTCGGGTCCCGCCGCCTCGGCAGCGGCCAGGAGCGGGGCGTCCCAGCCCGGACAGCAGTACATGTCGTCGTTCAGGTAGACGAGGAGCGGGGCGGTGGAGAGGGCGGCGGCGGCGTTGATGCCCCAGCAGACGCCGGCGTTGCGCTCGGACCAGGTGTGGGCGATCCCCTGGCGGCGCACCCATTCCCGGGTCCCGTCGCTGCCCTCGTTCACGTGGAGGACGACCTCGTGCGCCAGGGCCGAGTGCCGGCGCAGGCTCCCGAGACAGAGCTCGAGGAAGGGAAGGTTGTTCCAGGTGGGGATGAGGACCGCGTAGCGGGCCCCCGGCGTGGGCGCCGCCGGGAAGGCCTCGATGCGCGGCGCGATCGCGGTGGGGTGGAGCTTCCGCACGAATCTCAGTGCGAGAACAGCACCGGTGTGGTCATCGAGTCGAGGAGCTTGCGGGTGCTGGCGGCGGCCCGGGTCCCCGGCAGGTGCTGGGCGTAGCCTCCGACCACGGTGAGGTCGGTCTGGAGGTCGAAGCTTCGGTTGAGGAGCATGTCGGTGGCGTCGACCTCCTCCTCGTCGACGATGACCCGCTCGTACTTCGCGGCGATCCCGTGGGCCGCCAGGTGGGCCACGACGTCGAGCGGCGGCAGGGCGCTCGGGGCGCCGCCGTGGGTGGCCCTCTGCAGGGCCACCACGTGGACCATCTCGGCGCGCTCCAGCAGGGGCAGGGCGTCGCCCACGGCGCGCGCCGCCTCGCGGCTTCCGTTCCAGCCGACCAGGATCCGGCGGCCGACCTCGGGGTAGTGACCCACCGACGGGACCACCAGCACCGGACGGCCGCCGTGGAAGATCGCCTGATCGACCGCGTCGTCGGGCAGGCGGCGGTCCTCCCCGCCCGACTGCCCGAAGATGGCCAGGTCGACGTACCGGCAGCAGATCTCGATCTGGCCGACGAGGGGGCCGTACTCCCCCGGCTCGAGCGACCACCAGCCGGTGCGGACCTCCGCCGATCGGGCCCGCCCCTCGAACCCGGCGCGCGCCTCGGCGGCCGCCCGGGCCACGACGTCGGGAGTGCGCCGGCCGACCAGGCTTCCCCCGAGCGTCTCGCTCTCGGCGAAGAGGCCGACGAGGAGCGCGCCGCTCTTTCGCGCCAGGGCGATGGCCAGGTCGATTCGCTCCGGTGCTCGCCCGGAGGAGTCCACGTGGACGAGGAGATGCTGGAAGGTCATGGGGTTCTCGCGGCGAGGAAGCCGCCTCCTTCTTTACCACACCGCCGATCCCCGGATGGGGAAAGGGACATCTCGGCGCGCCCTGGGGAGCGATCAGAGCGCGTCCAGCGCCTGCCGGAAGTCGCGCAGGAGGTCGCGCCAGTCCTCGATCCCCACCGAGATCCGCACCAGGCCCTCGCCGATGCCGGCGCGAGCCAGCTCCTCCGGCGAGAGCTCGGAGTGGGTGGTGCTGGCCGGGTGGCAGGCCAGGCTCTCGACGCCGCCCAGGCTCACGGCGTTCCGGGCGATGCGCAGGCGCCGGAGGAAGTCGAAGGCCGCCGCCTTTCCGCCGCGGAGCTCGATGGAGAGGATGCCGCCGGGGAACCGGGACTGGGCGTTGCGGATCCGGATCTGCTCCGGATCGGAGAAGAGGCTGGGATAGAAGAGCCTCGAGATCCTCGGGTGCGGCGCCAGGGCCTCGGCGATCCGCTGTGCGTTCTTGCTCTGCCGGTTCATCCGGAGCGTCACCGTGGGCAGGCGGCCGTCGAGGAGCCAACACTCGTCGGGCTGGAGGATGTTGCCCAGGATGGCGCGCGTTCCCCGGAGCTGGGCCACCAGCTCCGGGTCCCGGCCCAGGACGACGCCCGCGAGCATGTCGCTGAAGCCGGCCAGGTACTTGGTGGCCGAGTAGACCGCCAGGTCGGCGCCGCGGGCCAGGGGATGCTGGAAGGTGGGGCCGAGGAAGGTGTTGTCCACCGCCAGGAGCGGCCGCTCGGCCAGGGCCCGGGCCGCCTCCGCCGCCGCGGCGATGTCGGACATCACCAGGGTGGGGTTGGCCGGCGTCTCCACGAACACCAGGCGCAGCCGGGGCGTCTCCGCGATGGCCCGGCGCAGCGCCCCGGTGTCCCCGGCGGGCACCGGCACCCCGCGCAGCCCCAGCGGCTCGAGGATCTGGTGGACGAGGTGCTGCGTGCCGCCGTAGACCGGCGAGGTGTGCACGAACGACGTGCCCGGGCGGCAGGTGGTGAGGAAGAGGGTGGAGATGGCGGCCATCCCCGAGTTGAACACCGCCGCGGCGCGGGCCTCCGGCTCCAGCGGCAGGATCTGGTCCTCGAGGATCTCGGCGTTGGGATGGGAGAGGCGGGAGTAGATGAGGTCGACGCTCTCGCCCTCCGCCGGCCGCGTCCTCCCCAGGGCGATGGCGAAGGCGCGCTCGGCGGCCTCGGGGCTGGAGAAGACGTAGGTCGAGGAGCGGAAGACGGCCGGGCGCGCCGACCCGACCGAGAGGCGCGGGTCGAAGCCGCGGGTCAGCACCGCGGTCGGCGGCCGGACGAGGTAGGGGGTCTTCTTGGGCTCGCGCATGGTCCTCCTCCCGAGCCTCCCGCGGCGGGAGCCGGGCGGCTGGGGCACCTCAGGGGCGGAGGGCGGTGACCGCCGGCTGGTGGTAGCCGGTCTCGGCCGGCGCGTGCCAGCGGACCTCGACCAGGCCCGCCTCGCGCAGGACCCCCTCGAGGTCCCTTCGCAGGAGGGCCCGGAACTGCGCCGTCCGGTGGGCCGTGTTCCAGCCGCCGGGCCCTTCGCGGACCATGAAGTGGTTGGCCACGTAGTGGCTGCCGTCCGCGGACCACTCCCAGACCTGGAAGACCACGATCCGGCCGCTGGGCGCGGCGTGGAAGCGCTGGGCGGCGAAGACCGGCCTCGAGGCGCGCAGGGCGTCGTAGTCGCGCAGGGTGACGAGCAGCACGCCGCCGGGCACCAGCCGGTCGCGCATGCCCGCGACCGCCGCCCGCAGGTCCTCGTCGGAGGTCATGTGGGCGATGGAGTTGTCGCAGCAGATGACGGCGTCGAAGGAGCCGCGGACGCTCTCCCCGAGCCGGCGCATGTCGGCGACGCCGGTGGTGAGGGCGATGTCGCGGGCCGCCGCCTCGCGCGCCGCGCGGGCGACCGACGCGGGCGAGAGGTCGGTGGCGTGCACCCGCCAGCCGAGGTGGGCCAGCCCGAGCGCCTGGGTCCCGATGCCGCAGGCGCAGTCGAGGACCGTCCCGCGTCCCGGCCGGCGCGAGGACAGCAGCGCGTCGACGATCGACGCCTGGCGATCGACCGAGAACTCCCAGTCCGCGAAGAGGAGGTGGTAGTCCTGCGCCAGGGCGTCGTAGAACTCGATGGGCTGGAGCGCCATGGCCATCCCCTCGCCGGCTCGCGGCGACCGCCTCCCCGCCGGCCCGGGGCCCCCATTCTGCTCCCGGCCGCGGCAGCCGGGTCCGGCATTCGCGCCCGCTGCGGCGCGCGGTCGCAGGCGCCGGACCGGCCGCCGCCCCGCTCCCCGAAGGCGGTAGATTGGACGCATGCGGGCCGTGGTGGCGCTCGGCGGAAACGCCTTCGCGCCGGCGGGAACCGCCCCCGCCGCCGAGGGGCAGGCTCGCTTCGCCCGCGAGGCCCTGGCGCGGCTCGGGCCGCTCCTGGCGCCGGACGCCGAGCTGCTCGTCACCCATGGCAACGGCCCGCAGGTCGGCCGCCTCCTCGAGCGGGTGGCGCTGCCCCTCGACGTCTGCGTCGCCCAGACCCAGGGCGAGCTCGGATACCTCCTGGCGCAGGCCCTGGGCGAGCTCCTGGAGCTCGGGGGAGCCGGCCGCGAGGTCGTCTCGGTCATGACCCGGGTCGAGGTGGATCCCGGCGACGCGGCCTTCGCCAGCCCGTCGAAGCCCGTCGGGCCGTGGCTCGAGCCGGCCGAGGCCGAGGCCCTGCGGCGCCGCGGTGCAGCCGTGGGCCAGGAGGCGGGGCGCGGCTGGCGCCGCCTGGTGCCCTCGCCCGAGCCGAGGAGGGTGGTCGAGGCCGGGGTGGTGCGCCTCCTCCTGGACGCCGGGGCGGCGGTGGTGGCCGCCGGGGGCGGCGGGGTGCCCGTGGTCCGCGGCGCCCCGGGCGGCCTGCGGGGCATCGAGGCGGTGGTGGACAAGGATCTCACCTCGGCGCTCCTCGCCGACGCCGTGGGCGCCGATCTCCTGGCCATCGTCACCGACGTGCCCTGCGCCTACACCGACTTCCGCTCGGCGCGGCAGAGGCCGGTGCGGCGCGCGGCCGCCTCCCGGGCCCGGGCGCTCCTCCGCGAGGGCCACTTCGCGCCCGGCAGCATGGGGCCGAAGATGCAGGCCTGCGCGCGCTTCGCCTCGCGGCCCGGCCGCCGCGCCCTGGTCTGCGACGCGCCGGGCCTGGCCGCGGCGCTGGCCGGGGAGGGCGGGACCACCGTGGTTCCCGACGAGGAGGGACCGTGAAGCCGCTGCGGTGCATCGTCATGGGGGCCGCCGGCCGCGACTTCCACGACTTCCAGACCTTCTTCCGCGACCGCCCCGAGTTCCGCGTCGTGGCCTTCACGGCGGCCCAGATCCCGTTCATCGAGCGCCGGGCCTTCCCCCGCGAGCTGGCGGGCGCCGGCTACGCCGAGGACATCCCCATCTTCCCCGAGCCCGAGCTCGAGCGCCTCATCGGCGAGCTGGACGTGGACTTCGTCTTCCTCTCCTACAGCGACCTCTCGCACGAGGAGGTGATGCACCGCGCCTCGCGGGCGCAGGCCGCCGGGGCCGCCTTCGCCCTTCTCGGGCCGAGGCACACCCAGATCCGGAGCCGGGGGACGGTGGTCGCGGTCACCGCCACCCGCACCGGCGCCGGCAAGAGCCCCATCACCCTGGCCATCGCCGCCGGCCTTCGCTCGCGCGGCGTGCGCGCCGCGGTGCTGCGCCACCCCATGCCCTACGGCGACCTCCGGCGCCAGGCGGTGCAGCGCTTCGCCGCCGAGGCCGATCTGGAGGCCGCCGAGTGCACGGTCGAGGAGCGGGAGGAGTACCAGCCCTACCTCGAGGCGGGCCTGGCGGTGTTCGCCGGGGTCGACTACCGGGCGGTCCTGGCGGCGGCCGAGCAGGAGGCCGGGGTGGTCCTCTGGGACGGAGGCAACAACGACTACCCCTTCCTGCGGCCCGACTTCTCCATCGTGGCCCTCGACGCCCTGCGGCCCGGCTGCGAGACCTCCTGGTACCCGGGGGAGACCAACCTCCGCTCGGCCGACGCCGTGGTGATCACCAAGGTGTCCGGCGCCGCGCCGGGCGCCGTGGCCGCGCTGCGCCGGAGCGCGGCCGCGCTCGCGCCCCGCGCGGCGGTGCTGGAGGGCGACCTGGCCATCGCGGTGGACCGGCCCGAGGCCGTCGCCGGCCGGCGCGCGCTGGTGGTCGAGGACGGCCCCACCCTGACCCACGGGGGCATGGCCTACGGCGCCGGGACGGTGGCGGCGCGCCGCTGCGGCGCGCGGGAGATCGTCGACCCGCGCCCCGCCGCGGTGGGGTCCATCGCCGAGGCCTTCGCCCGGTACCCCCACCTCGGACCCGTCCTGCCGGCCCTGGGCTACTCGGCCGACCAGCGGCGCGAGCTGGCCCGGACCATCGCCGCCAGCGGCGCCGAGGTGCTGGTGGACGCGAGCCCGGCCCGGCTCGACCGCTTCCTCGACCTCGCCATCCCCACCGTGCGGGTGCGCTACCACTTCGAGCAGCGCGCCGGCCCCCCGCTCCTCGAGCTGGTGGCGGCCGCCCTGGCGCGCGGCAGGAGGACGCCGTGACGGGCCCGGCCGACACCCGGCGGCTCATCGAGGAGGCGGAGCGCTTCTCGGCGCGGAACTACGCGCCGCTGCCGGTGGTGATCACCCGCGGGGAGGGGTGCTTCGTCTGGGACGCGGAGGGCCGCCGCTACCTCGACGGCCTCTCCGGCTACTCGGCGCTCAACCAGGGCCACTGCCACCCGCGCATCGTGGCGGCGCTGGTGGAGCAGGCCCGCCGCCTCACCCTCACCTCGCGCGCCTTCCACAACGACCGCATGGGCGCCTTCCTCGGCAGGCTCTGCGCCCTGGCCGGGCTGCCGCTGGCCCTCCCCATGAACACCGGCGCCGAGGCGGTCGAGACCGCGGTGAAGGCCATGCGCCGCTTCGGGTACCAGCGCCGGGGGATCCCCGACGGCCGGGCCGAGATCGTGGTCGCCGAGGGGAACTTCCACGGGCGCACCCTGCTGGCGGTGAGCATGTCCACGGATCCCTCCTCGTACGGAGGGTACGGGCCGCTCCTGCCGGGCCTGGTGAAGGTGCCCTTCGGCGACGCCGGGGCGATGGCGCGCGCCCTCGGCCCGCACACCGCCGGCGTGCTGCTCGAGCCCATCCAGGGCGAGGCCGGGGTCATCGTGCCGCCGGAAGGCTACCTCCCCCGGGTGCGCGCCCTCTGCACCGAGCGCGGGATCCCCCTGTGCCTCGACGAGGTGCAGACGGGCCTGGGCCGCACCGGGAGGATGTTCGCCTGGCAGCACTGGGGCGCGGCGCCGGACCTGATCTGCCTGGGCAAGGCGCTCTCGGGCGGCCTCGACCCGGTGTCCGCGGTGTGCGGCACCTCCGAGCTGCTCGGGGTCTTCACCCCGGGCACGCACGGCTCCACCTACGGCGGGAACCCCCTCGCCTCGGCGGTGGCGGTGGCGGCCCTCGACGTCGTGGTGGAGGAGGACCTTCCCGGGCGCGCCGCGCGCCTGGGGGAGCTGGTCCTCTCGCGCCTGCGGCGCGGCCTCGAGGGGAGCGCGGCCGTGGTGGAGGTCCGCGGGCGCGGCCTGATGGTGGCGGTGCAGTTCCACCGCCAGGTCGCCCGCAGGGTGGCGGAGGCGCTGGCGCGCGAGGCGGCGGTCCTGTGCAAGGACACCCGCGGTCACACCGTCCGCTTCCTGCCGCCGCTGGTGGTGCCGGAGGAGGTCCTCCTCGAGGCGGTCGACCGGATGCTACCGGTCCTCGGGCGCGGCTGACCGCCCGGGTGCGTCAGGCGGGCGCAGGCGACCTCGCCGCGTCGGCCGCGCCCGGGAGGGCGTAAGCTTCCGGCGGAGGCGATCGTGAACAGGCGGCTGCGCTTCAACCTCCTCTTCCTCGTCCTGGCCGCCATGGGCGTGCTCGTGATCCACGACCTGTGGGTCGGGCGCCAGACCGTGGCGGTGATCCCGTACAGCCTCTTCCAGCGGGAGCTCGACAGGGGGAACGTGAAGGAGGTGCTGGTCGAGGCCGACACCCTCCGGGGGGAGCTGAAGCAGCCGCTCGCCGATCCGCCGTACCAGGGGCGGAGCCGCTTCGTCACCACCCGGGTGGACCCGGAGCTGGCGGCGGGCCTGGAGAAGCACGGCGTCACCTACACCGGCCGGGAGGAGAGCCCGCTGCTCCGCGGCCTGCTGGGCTGGGTGGTGCCCATCGCCCTCTTCACGGCGATGTGGATCTGGCTCGGGCGCCGGGCCGGGGGCGGCGGCGCGGGGCTGATGGCCATCGGGAAGAGCCGGGCCAAGGTCTACGTCGAGACCGGCGTGTCGGTCCGCTTCGCCGACGTGGCCGGCGTGGACGAGGCCAAGGCGGAGCTGCAGGAGGTGGTGAGCTTCCTCAAGGACCCGAAGTCGCACGGCCGCCTCGGCGCCCGCATGCCCAAGGGCCTGCTCCTGGTGGGTCCGCCGGGCACCGGCAAGACGCTCCTCGCCCGGGCGGTGGCCGGCGAGGCGGGCGTCCCCTTCTTCTCCATGAGCGGCTCCGAGTTCGTGGAGATGTTCGTGGGCGTGGGCGCGGCCCGGGTGCGCGACCTCTTCGAGCGGGCGCGCCAGCGGGCCCCCTGCATCATCTTCATCGACGAGCTCGACGCCCTGGGGCGGGCCCGCGGCGCCTACCCCGGCATGGGGGGGCACGACGAGAAGGAGCAGACGCTGAACCAGCTCCTGGCCGAGCTGGACGGGTTCGACCCGACCACCGGGGTGGTGCTGCTGGCGGCCACCAACCGCCCGGAGATCCTGGACCCCGCGCTGCTGCGGGCCGGCCGCTTCGACCGCCAGGTCCTGGTGGACCGCCCCGATCGGACGGGGCGGGCCCAGATCCTGGCGGTACACGTGCGGAAGGTCCAGCTCTCCCCGGAGGTGAAGCTCGACGACCTGGCGGCGCTGACGCCGGGCTTCACCGGCGCCGACCTCGCCAACCTGGTCAACGAGGCGGCCCTGGTCGCCACCCGGCGGGGAGCCGAGCGCATCGACGCCGCCGACTTCACCGCCGCCGTCGAGCGCATCGTGGCCGGGCTGGAGAAGAAGAACCGGATCATGAACCCGCGGGAGCGGGAGGTGGTGGCCCACCACGAGATGGGCCACGCCCTGGCCGCCGCGGCGCAGCCGGGGAGCGACCCGGTGCACAAGGTCTCGATCGTGGCGCGCGGCATCGGCGCCCTGGGCTACACCATCCAGCGCCCCACCGAGGACCGCTACCTCATGACGCGGGGGGAGCTGGAGGCCAAGATCGCCGTCCTGCTCGGCGGCCGGGCGGCCGAGGAGCTGGTCTTCGGCCAGCTCTCCACCGGCGCGGCCGACGACCTCTCCAAGGCCACGGACATCGCCCGCAGCATGGTCACGCGCTACGGGATGCTGCCCGAGCTGGGCCCGCTGGCCTACGAGACCGAGCCCGGCGCCTTCCTGGCGGGCATGCCCCGGTCCCCGGTCAAGCTCTACAGCGAGCAGACCGAGCGGGAGATCGACGTGGCCATCCGCCGCGTGGTGGAGGAGGCCCACGCGCACGCCCTCCGGCTCCTGGAGGCCAACCGCGCGCTGCTGGTGGAGGCGGCGCAGCTGCTCCTGGCGAAGGAGACGCTGGGGGACGCCGAGCTGGAGGCCATCT
>DATIFE010000009.1:0-2063 GCA_035455425.1 Anaeromyxobacteraceae bacterium
CAGTAGGAGCCGTCCTGGCCGCGGGCCTGGGCCAGCGCCGCCTCGGTCACGCCGCGCAGGGTGCTGGTGCCGCTCTTCTGCCAGAAGGCGTCGGAGAGCCGGAGGCGCGCCTTCCCGAACACCTGCGAGTAGGCGAGGCGCGGCTGCAGCGTCACCGTCAGCCCCTCGCTGGCCAGCTCCAGATCGGAGCCCTTGGTCTCCAGCGCCTCGAAGGAGACCCTGCCGTCCTTCACCGTCGCCCGGGCTACCACCGGGCCCAGCTCGGCGCGGGGCAGGGTGAGCGCCCCGCCGAAGGCGGCGAGGTGCAGCTGGCCGCCCCGCAGCGCCCCCTTCTCCAGCCGGAAGTCGAGGTTGCCTGTCGACCGGGTCGGCTCCCGGGAGTCCAGGGTCACGTCCAGCGCCCCGCCCAGCGTTCCGGCGAGGTCGAGCCCGGTGAGCTTCTGGACGGCCCCCGCCTGCGCCAGGTTCAGGCCGGCCACCGTGGCCGCCAGGCGCCGGGTGGATCGCGTCTCCTCCACCATCCCGCGCACTCTCCCTCCGTAGAGGCGGGCGTCGAAGTCGATCCCGCGCCGGCCCAGGAGCAGGGGGAGGATGCGGATCGAAGCGCGCAGCTCCTCCACCGGCACCCGCACCCCGTCGCGGGACTCGGCCGAGAGCCCGCCCAGGCGAACGCCGATCAGCCCCGCCGGCCCGGCGTCCGCCGCCTTGACGGACCAGCCCTGGGCGGCGGCCTCCACCATCAGCCGTGAGCGGACCGCCTCGGCGGGGAACGTCTGGCGCAGCGAGAAGACGAAGGCGGCGAGGAAGAGGACCGCGAAGGCGGCCGGCTTCCGGTAGCGCTTGAGGTCGAGCATCGGTCCCCTACCCCTTCATCTGCCAGGTCGACACCACCAGGGTGACGTCCATGGCCGCCGGGTCGTCGGAGCGGGTGCGGATGGCGAGCCGCCGCACCCGGACGATGCCCGCTCCGCGCTCCAGCTCGGTGAGGAGCGCGGCCAGGCGAGGGAGGTCGAGCTTCGCCAGGCTCACCTCGACGCTGTCCTCCACCACCTTGTCGCTGCCGGTGGCCGCCTGCTGCCCCGGGCGGAGGTCGTTCACCTCGATGCCCAGGCGGGCGCCGGTCTGGGAGAGCGTGCTCATGAGCTGCACCGGCGGGCCCTTGAGCCGGGCCTCCAGCATGGCCCGCTCCGACTGGGCGCGGCGGTAGGCCTGGGACAGCTGTCCGATCTGCGCCAGCACCTCGGTCTTCTGGTCGATCCGCGACTCGCGGGCGGCGATGGCCCGGGAGACGCCCACCGACACCAGCGAGAGGACGAACAGGGCCAGGGCGCCGCCGGCCGCGGAGACCATGACCCGCTCCCGCGCCGAGAGGCGGGCGAAGAAGGCCTCGGCGTCGCCGAGGAGCCTGCGGAGGCGTTCCACGTCTAGCCCCTCCCCGCGGCCGGAGCCCCGCCGACCTCGCAGGTCAGCTCCGAGTCCACCGTGAACTCGAACTTCTGGTCGCTGCTGCGGCGCCGGGCCCCGCCGCTGCGGGCGTCGCCGAAGCAGCGGGAGCCGCGCAGCGCCGAGACCACCTTGTCCACGTTCTCGGCCGCGTCGGTCGTGCCCTGCAGGTGCAGCCGGTCGCGGGTGATCTCGATTCGCTCGAAGCGGACCGGGAGGTCCGCCGGCGACCGATGGGAGAGCTCGGCGAGGATCTCCACCGCCGAGACCTTGGGGATGGCGCTGGCGGGCGTGCCCTTTCCCTTCAATACGGAGACCGCGACGTCGAAGTCCTCGTAGCACTTCCCGGCCAGCTTCTGGGTGGCCTCGCACAGCGCCTTGTCCTGGAGCGCCTCGTAGCGGGAGAGGCTGAAGAGTCGGACGCCGGCGGACACCCCGGCCAGGAGGAGGACCAGCGCGGCGTACACCGCCAGGCGCGCCACCCCGCCGCGGAGGTGCTCGAAGTCGCGGGTGTAGGCGTGCTCGCCGCGGCGCAGGTTCATGCGGGGGGCGCGCGAGCCCTGGTGACCGCGCAGGGCCAGCGCCAGGGCCAGCGCCATGCCCGGCGCCACCTCCCCCGG
>DATIFE010000010.1:0-9509 GCA_035455425.1 Anaeromyxobacteraceae bacterium
TGCAGCCAACGCTCCACCGCGCTCAAGGTGAGCGCCCGCGGAGCCGGCGCGCCAGCGGCGGTGGCGGCCGGCGCTCTCGTGGTGAACGACCAGATCTCCATCGACCGCGTCCGCATCGCCGTGAGGCAGCTCACGCTCGAGGACGGGACCTGCGCCCCGTCCTCCGGGATGGCCTCGGCGGGGATGTCGTCCGGGTCGGGCGCCATGTCGTCGGGCGGCTCGTCCGCGAGCGGCGATGAGGACGCCGAGGACGACGCCGACGAGTGCGAGGTCGCCACCGGCCCCTTCGTGGCCGACCTCGCCGGCGACCAGCTCGCCGGCGGCCTCCAGCCGGTATTCCAGACCCAGGTGCCGGCGGGCACCTATCGCGAGCTCGAGGTCGAGATCGCCCCCCTGGCCGACACCGTGACCGGCGCCGGCGACCTGGGAGGCTCCTCGGTGGTCGTGAACGGCTCCTTCACGCACCAGGTGACGACGGGCGGGACCACCACCACCGTCACCGACCCGTTCGTCATCTCGGTCACCGCCGGCGTCGAGATCGAGCGCGAGACCCAGATCACCGTGGCCGCCGACGGCACGGTCCCGAACGTGACCCTGACCATCGACTGGGCGAAGTGGTTCACCGACGGCACCCGGGCCCTCGATCCCACGAACCCCGCCGACGCCGCCACCATCGCGGCCAACATCGCCAGGTCGCTCGACGCCTTCGAGGACGACGACCAGGACGGGATGGACGACGGGGCCGAGGACGGGGGCGACTAGGGCAAGGGTCACGCTTCGCGGGCGGGTCTGCGGTGCTGGCCCGTTCCCCTGGCCCGAAGACTTCGCGCGAGACAGGCTATACCCGCTTGAAGCAGAGCACGGCGTTGGTCCCGCCGAAGCCGAAGCTGTTGGTGAGGACCGCCTCGACCCGCTTCTCCCGGGCGACGTTGGGCGTCACGTCCAGCGCGCACTCCGGGTCCTGCTCCTCCACGTTGATGGTCGGGGGCAGGACGCCGGTGTGGAGCGCCATCACCGAGAAGACCGCCTCGGCGCCGCCCGCGGCTCCCAGCATGTGGCCGGTCATCGACTTGGTGGAGGAGACCGAGAGCTTGTCGACGGCCTCGCCGAACACCTTGCGGATGGCCTGGCACTCGGCCACGTCGCCCTGGGGCGTCGAGGTGCCGTGGGCGTTCAGGTAGCCGATCCGGGCGGGCTCGAGGCCGGCGTCCCGGATGGCCATCCGCATGGCCCTCTGGCCGCCCTCCCCCTCGGGCGCGGGCGAGGTGACGTGGTGGGCGTCGGCGGTGGCGCCGTAGCCGGCCAGCTCGGCGTAGATCCTGGCGCCGCGGCGGCGGGCGTGCTCGTGCTCCTCCAGCACCAGGATGCCCGCTCCCTCGGCGGCGACGAAGCCGTCGCGCCCCCTGTCGAAGGGCCGGCTGGCCTTCTCGGGAGCGTCGTTGCGCTCCGACATGGCGCGCGCGGCGCAGAAGCCCCCGATCCCCAGGGGGGTGATGGTGGCCTCGCAGCCGCCGGCGATCATGACGTCGGCCATGTGGCGCTCGATGAGCATCAGGGCGTCGCCGATGGAGTGGTTGCCGGTGGCGCAGGCCGAGACCGGGGAGTAGTTCGGCCCCTTCATCCCGTACTTGATGCTGAGCTGGCCCGGGGCGAGGTTGATGATCAGCGCCGGGATGAAGAACGGGCTCATGCGCTTCAGCCCCCTGTCCCGCAGGATCTGGGCGTTCTCCTCCACGGTCGCCAGCCCGCCGATGCCGGCGCCGATGATGGCGCCCACCCGCTCGGGGTCCAGGCGCGACATGTCGAGGCCGGCGTCGGCGATGGCCATCTCCGAGGCGGCCAGGCCGAAGTGAATGAAGCGGTCGTTGCGCCTCACCTCGCGCTTCTCCATCCACCTCTCGGGCTCGAAGCCCCGCACCTCGCCCGCGATCCGGGTGGGATAGGTGGAGGCGTCGAACTGGGTGATGGGGCCGATGCCGCTCCGCCCGGCCACCAGCGCCTTCCAGGCCTCCTCCAGGCCGATGCCCACCGGGCACACCACTCCCATCCCGGTGACGACGACGCGCCGCCTGCTCATGGTTCTTCCTCCGCCCCTGCCCGCGGACGCCCCGGCGCACCGCCGGGGCCGGTCCGGCTACTTCTTGTGCGTGTTGACGTAGTTCACCGCGTCGGCGACGGTCTTGATGTTCTCGGCTTCCTCGTCCGGGATCTCGACCTCGAACTCCTCCTCCATCGCCATCACCAGCTCGACGATGTCGAGCGAGTCGGCGCCCAGGTCCTCGATGAAGCTGGAGGTCGGCTTGATCTCGTCCTCCGCCACGCCGAGCTGGTCCGCGATGATGGCCTTGACCTTCGCCTCGATGTCGTTCGCCATGAGCACTCCCTTTCGTCCCTGCCGTTGTCGCCGGCCTCTGGCTCCGGCTACATGTACATTCCGCCGTTCACCCTGACCACTTCCCCGGTCACGTACGACGACGCGTCGCTCGCCAGCCAGGCGACGCAGTCGGCGACCTCCCGCGGCATCCCCAGGCGCCCCAGCGGGATGGCCTCCAGCATCTTCTCGCGGACCGGCTCCGCCAGGCCCGCCGTCATGTCGGTGTCGATGAACCCGGGCGCCACCGCGTTGACCCGGATGTTCCGGCTGGCCAGCTCGCGGGCGGCGCTCTTGGTGAGGCCGATGATCCCCGCCTTGGTGGCCGCGTAGGCGGCCTGGCCGGCGTTCCCCATCTCCCCGACCACGCTGGTCATGTTCACGATGGCGCCGGCGCGCTGCTTCATCATGGGACGCGACGCCGCCCGGATCAGGTTGAAGGCCCCGGTCAGGTTCACGTCGATCTGGCGCCGCCAGTCGTCGTCCTTGATGCGCATCACCAGCTGGTCGATGGCGATCCCGGCGTTGTTCACGAGGACGTGCAGGCCGCCGAGCCCGGCCACCGCCTCCTCGACCGCCCGGGCGCAGGCCGCCGGGTCGGCGACGTCGAACTTCTGCAGGAGCACCTGGGGGGCGCCCGCCGCCAGGCACATCTCCCTGGCAGACTCCGCGGCGGCGTCGTTCCCGGCGTAGTTGATGGCCACGGCGCACTTGCCCTCGGCGAGCGCCACCGCCACGGCGCGGCCGATGCCGCGCGACCCGCCGGTGACCAGGGCCGCCTTGCCGCCGAAATCGTATGTCACGCGGTCCCCCCCAGCGCGGCCAGCGTCCTCTCGAGCGAGGCCGGGTCCTCGACGTTCCACACCTCGACGCTCCGGTCGATGCGCCTCACCAGGCCGGAGAGGACCTTGCCCGGGCCCACCTCCACCATCCGCGTCGCGCCCTGGCGCACCAGCTCCTCGACGCACTCCACCCAGCGCACCGGCGCGGTCACCTGCTCCAGGAGCAGCGGCACGATGCGGGCGGCCTCGGCGTTGGGCCTGGCCTCGACGTTGGTCACCACCGGGACCCGGGGCCCCTTCCAGGAGACGGCTCGCAGCACCGGCTCGAGACGCTGGCGGACCGGCTGCATCAGGGCGCAGTGGAAGGGGGCGGAGACCGGGAGGGGCAGCACCCGCTTCGCGCCCGCCTCCTTGAGGCGGGCGCCGGCGGCCTCCACCGCGGCGGCGTCGCCGGCGATCACCGTCTGGGCCGGCTCGTTGTAGTTGGCGGGCGAGACCACCTGGCCGGTGGCGGCGGCGGTCTCCTGGCAGACGGCCTGCACCCGCGCCGGGTCGAGCCCCAGCACCGCGCTCATGGCCCCCCGCCCCGCCGGGACGGCCTCCTGCATGAACGTGCCGCGGGCGCGGACGGCGCGGGCCGCCTCGGCCGCGGTGAGCGCCCCGGCGCAGACCAGCGCCGAGTACTCGCCCAGCGAGTGCCCGGCGACGAGGTCGGGGCGGAGGCCCTTCTCCTCCAGCACGGCGGCGGCGGCCGCCGAGACGGCCAGGATCGAGGGCTGCGTGTTGGCGGTCAGCTTGAGCTTCTCCTCCGGCCCCTCGAAGCACAGGGTGGAGAGGCTCTCGCCGAGCGCCGCGTCGACGGCCTGGAAGACCGCTCGCGCCGCGGGGAAGGCCTCGGCCAGCGCCCGGCCCATGCCGGCCGACTGCGAGCCCTGCCCTGGGAAGACGAACGCGAGCTTGCCCATGGCCCCTTGCCTACCAGCGGATGATGCCCGCGCCCCAGGCCATGCCGCCACCGATGGCCATGACCAGGATGGAGCAGCCGGGCGAGAACCAGCCGGCGCGGCTCGCCTCGTCGAGGGTGGTGGGGAGGCTCGCCGCCGAGGTGTTCCCGTACTTCTCCAGGTTCATCCAGCACTTCGACGCCGGGATGCCGAGCCGGTCGAGGGTGGCGTCCAGGATGCGCTTGTTGGCCTGGTGGGCGATGACGAAGTCCACGTCGCCGGGGGCCATCTGGTTCGCGGCCAGCGCCTCGCGGCAGCTCTGCTCCAGCGCCCGCACCGCCACCTTGTAGACCTCGCGCCCGTTCATCTTGACGTGGTGGCTCCCCTCGTCCACCACCTTCTGCGAGATGGGGTCGCGCGAGCCGCCCCCGGGCTGGTTCAGGATGGGCCAGAGCGAGCCGTCGGTGTGGAGGTGGAGCGACTGGATGCCGCGCCGCGGGTCGTCGGTGGGCCGGAGCACCACCGCGCCCGCCCCGTCGCCGAAGAGGATGCAGGTGTTCCGGTCGGTCCAGTCGGTGATGCGGGTGAGGGTGTCGGCGCCCAGCACCAGGGCGTTCTTCACCCCCCCGGTGACGATGAAGCGGTCGGCGATGGACATGGCGTAGATCGAGCCGGCGCAGGCGGCGGAGACGTCGAAGGCGAAGGCCTTCTTGTTGCCGAGCCGGCCCTGCAGCACCGCCGCCGCCGCCGGCCAGGGCATGTCGGGCGTCACCGTGCCCACGATGATGAGCTCCACGTCCTTGGGGTCGAGGCCGGCCGACGCCAGCGCGCGCTCCGAGGCCCGGAAGGCCAGGTCGCTGGTGGCCTCCTCCGGGGCGGCGACGCGGCGCTCGCGGATGCCGGTGCGCTCCACGATCCACTGGTCGGTGGTGTCGACCAGGGCCTCGAGGTCCTTGTTCGTGACCACCTTCGCGGGCGCGTAGGAGCCCGTCCCTGCGATGAGCGAGCGCATTCTCTCCTCAGGCCTGGTTTGGCAGCGCGGCGCGCCGCGGGTTGCCGGGCGGCCTCGCGCCCGTGGTTCCGCCGAGCAGCGCCTCGGACCGGGCCACGGCCTCGGCGATCTCGTCGGTGAAGCGGGCGTCGGCCGCCGCCCGCACGCGGCGGATGGCGTTCTCCATCGCCAGGGCGTCGGAGCGGCCGTGGCTGATGAATCCCACGCCGTTCACGCCCACCAGCGGCGCCCCCCCCACCTCGCGCCAGTCGGTCTTCTTCCGGATCCCGGCGAGCGCGCTCTGGGCGAGGAGGCCGCCGATCTTGGAGGCGGTGGAGCTGCGGAGCGCCTGCTTCACGTACTCGCCCACCACCCGCGCCGTCCCCTCCATGGTCTTCAGGGCCACGTTGCCGGTGAAGCCGTCGGTGACGATGACGTCGAGTTCGCCCGCCAGGAGGTCGCGCCCCTCGCAGTAGCCGCGGAAGTCTATGGGGGCGCGCCGCAGCGCCGCCGCGGCGGCCCGGGTGAGCTCGGTGCCCTTCGACTCCTCCTCGCCGTTGGAGAGCACCGCCACCCTGGGCCGGGCCACGCCCAGCACGCGCCGCGAGAAGACCTCCCCCATGAGCCCGAACTGCACCAGGTGCAGGGGCTTGCACTCCACGTTGGCGCCGCCGTCGAGCATGATCGCCTCGCCCCGGAGCGTGGGCAGCACCGTGATGATGGCCGGGCGATCCACCGTCCCGGTCCGGCCCAGGACGAAGATCGCCCCGGCCATCACCGCGCCGCTGTTGCCCGCCGAGACCATGCCGCAGGCCTCGCCGCGCCGCACCAGCTCGAAGCACACCCGGATGGAGTTGTCCTTCTTGCGCCGCATCGCCTGGCCGGGGTGGTCGTCCATCTCCACCACCTCGCTGGCGTTCCTCACCGCGATGGGGAGGCCCTGGCCCGCCCGGTGGCGGGCGAGCTCGTCGCGCACGCGCGCCTCGCGCCCGACCAGCACCACCGCCAGCCCTTTACGCGCCGCGTTGATCGCACCCTGGACGATGGCCCCGGGGGCGTGGTCGCCCCCCATCGCGTCGACGGCGACGGGAGCGGTCCGGCGCATGGGCAGGGCTACTCGGCCGCCGCGACCTGCCGGCCCTTGTACGTGCCGCAGGACGGGCAGGCGCGATGCGAGAGCACCGGCTCCTTGCACTTCGGGCAGAGGGTCACGTTGGCCGGCTTGATCTTGAAGTTGGCCGCGCGGCGCCGGTCGCGCCGCATCGAGCTGGTGCGCTTCTTGGGAAGACCCACGTTGTGCTCCTTCCTCGAATCCTATCGGGGGAAGATCCCCGCGCTACTCGCTCCCGCGGCGGTACTTCTCCAGCCCGGCCCAGCGGGGATCGGGCACGCGGCGGTCGCAGCTGCACTCGCGCTCGTTCAGGTTCTGCCCGCAGACCGGGCACAGGCCGCGGCAGCCCTCCTGGCAGAGCGGATAGCCGGGGAGCGCCAGCAGGATCTGCTCGCGCACGATGGGATCGAGGTCGATCTCCTTGCCGGCGTAGGTCTCCTCGTCGGCCTCCGGTGCCGAGAAGCTTCCGCCGGGGCGCGCGCGCGGGTGGTCGCCGGAGGGCTCGCCCTCCTGCTCGCCCGACTCCTCCGGCACGAGCGTCAGGGCGAAGTCGATCCCCACCTCCACCGGCGACGCCACCAGGCAGCGGCCGCAGGGCGCGGCCAGCTCGGCGCGGGAACGGGCGCGGAGCAGCACCCGGCGGCTCACCTTGTCGAGGTGCGCCGCGACGTGCGCGGGGGCCCTCGCCCGGTACCCGGCAGGATCCCCCTCGAGCATCCGGTCGAGCTGCTCGCGGGAGAAGTCCCAGGCGCGGTCGAGGCCGCCTTCTTTGATTTCGTCAATGTTCACGCGCATTTGCGCTGCTTGGGTAGGCTGCGAAAGGGCGCCATTATAGGGGTCGAGCGCGGAGAGTCAAGGCGCCCCGGGTCATTCCCCGGAGCCGGCCCGGGCCCGGCGCCCGGGTCCCTCGCCTCCTAGGGCTTCACCAGGCCGCGCGCCACCGCGAGGAGGGCCGCCTCCGCCTTGGTGGAGACGTCGAGCTTCTCGTAGATGCGCTTCACGTACGTCTGCACCGTGCCCTCGGCGATGCCGAGGGCCTGGGCGACGTCGGCGTAGGTGTGGCCGTGGACCAGCAGCTCCAGCACCTCGAGCTCGCGCTTGGAGAGCGGCGGCCCGGTGCGCTGCTCGGGGGGATCGCCGCGCAGCTCGGCGAGCAGCACCTTGGCGGCCCGGGGGCTGATGGGGGCGGCCTCGCCGGAGAGGACCTCCTCGACCGCGCGGGCCAGCTCCGAGGCGTGGAAGGGCTTGAGGATGTAGCCGGCGGCGCCCGAGCGCAGCGCCGCCAGGACGCGCGCCGGGATGTCGACCGCGGTGAGCGCGATGCACTTGGTCTTGGGCAGGTCCTTGCGGATGGCGGCGATGACCTCCTCGCCGCTCATGCGCGGGAGCCCCAGGTCGACGAGCGCGACGTCGGGCTTCTCCCGGCGCGCCATCGCCAGGCCGTCCTCGCCGGTCAAGGCCGTGCCGCACACCTCGAAGCCGTGGGAGGTGAGCACCTGGGCGATGAGCCGGGCAACGGCCTCGTCGTCCTCGATCGCGATGGCCCGCACTGCCATGATCCGGCCTCCCTCCGGCAGGTTGCGATCCGTTGTTAGCAGCGCCCACCGGACGGGTCAAGAACGGCGTACCCTTGTTTGGGGACGCCGGACCGGGCGGCGAGCGCGGGCGGCGGGGCGAGCGCCCCGGCTCACTTCACGACGACGATCCCGGCCGTGATCTCGGGCGACCCCGAGACCAGGTCGGGGGCGTTCTGCTTCACCCAGTCGGCGGCCACCTTGTCGGACTGGATGATCCCTTCCTTGCTCTCGAAGAGGCTGACGGAGGCCCACCAGCCGTCGCCCTCGTCGATGGCGATGTACGAGATGAAGCCCGGCACCTTCCGGACCACGTTGATGAACGACGCGTTCACCCGCTCGTTGAACTCCCTGGGCTTGGACACCTTGTAGCGCCTGATGGTCCCGTACATTCGGTCTCCCTCTCTCGGTTCGGCCCGGCCGGTCCGAAGCCCGGCCGCGGCGTCCTCACCCCTGGTCTGGCGGCGGCTCCTCGGCCTCCTCCGTCTCGGCGAACTCGGCCAGGGCCGAGCCGCCCGCCGTCTGGAGGTCGAGGGCGATGGCGAACAGGTACAGCGCCAGCGACAGGATCCCGATGCCCTGGCCCAGGCTCATCGCCAGCACCAGCACGATGGGCTTGGGGGCGACGATCGCCAGCACCATCATCGCCAGCGCCACCAGCGTGGCGATGGAGGCCAGCATCACCAGCTTCTTGACGTGGAGGTGCTTCACTTCTGCTCCTCCTTCCTGGCGGAGGCGCGGCGCGACAGGGCCAGCGGGTGGATGTCGCTGTGGCAGTCGATGCACAGCGTCCGGAAGGCGCGGACGTCCTCGGCGACCGCCTCGTGCTTCTCCACCCAGATGGCTGCATGGGAGGAGTGGCACTGCATGCACATGCCGTTCATCTGCTGGTTGAACTGCTCCGGCGTGATCTTCTTCTGCTCGAGGTCGTGCCGCTTGTAGAGCTCGATGAAGGGCCCGCCCTCGCCGTCGGGGCCGGTGTTGGCGTACTCGGTGATGTACTTGAACAGGTGCCGCATGCCGTTCAGCTTGGTGGTGACGGTGCCGAACATCTTGTAGTCGGCGTGGCAGTTGTAGCAGCTGTTCTCGCCGAAGCGCTCGTTGTGGCTGTGGATCGACGCCAGGCTCTTCGACTTGGGGTCCTCGGCGTCGCGCAGGTACGGGCCCATCACGTGGCAGCTGCCGCAGAACGGCCGCGAGAGCGTGTACTCGAAGCCGGCGATGTTGCCGGTGAGCGAGACCACCGCCGGGAACACGCCCAGGCCGAACAGCAGCAGGAGCTTGGTCACCCGGTGCAGGTGCGGCCGGCGGATCAGGTACCAGACGATGATGGCCCCGGCGATGGCGGCGGCAACCAGGGCGATCGCCTTGAGGAGCTCTTCGGTCGTGTGGAAGGGCATCGGGGCGGGTGCGATACCATGTCGCATGTACCCTTTCAAGCCTTTAGGGGATCGGGGCCCGTCTTGGATCGGCCTCCCGGACGCCGGCGGCGGCCGGGCCCCGGTCCCGGGCGCCGTTCCGGCCGGGAGCGCGGCCGGCGCCCCGGCGGCGCCCTCGCCCCTTGCCTTCCCGGCTGGCCTGCACTACACACGCCTCGAACGCGCGATTAGCTCAGCTGGATAGAGCGTCGGCCTCCGGAGCCGAAGGCCACAGGTTCGAATCCTGTATCGCGCGCCACTTGCGACACGTCACCGGAAGGCCCCAGGACAGCGTGCTCTGGGGCCTTTCTCCTTTCC
>DATIFE010000011.1:0-6932 GCA_035455425.1 Anaeromyxobacteraceae bacterium
CGGGCCCGGGCGCCCGGGCCCCGCCGGCGGTACACCCCTCCGGAGGAGGTGGGCGATGGACGCTCGGGCCTGCACGGGAGCCGCCGGGGTGGCGCTCGGCCTGCTGCTCCTCTCGACGGCGCCCGGCTGCCGCGACCGGCCGGCGGCCCTCGCGCCGCCGCCCCCGTCGGCGTCGGCGCGCGAGCTGCGCATCGACTCGGCGCCCGGGGGCGCCGAGGCCACCGTGGAGGGCCAGCGCTGCGTCACCCCCTGCGCCGTGCGGGTCGAGCCCGGCCGCCACCGGGTGGCGCTGCGGAAGGCCGGCTACCTCCCCTTCGACGCCGACGTCGAGGTGGGCGGCGCCGGCGAGGCGCGGGTGAGCGCCGAGCTGGTGGCCTCGCACTGAGGGCCCGCCGCCGGCGTCACCACACCTCGCAGCGGTCGGCCCGCACCATGGGGTCGCCGGCCTTGCACCCGAAGGCCGCGGCGAACTCGGGGAGGTTGGAGAGCGGCCCGTCGACGCGCCACCGGCCGGGCGAATGCGGGTCGACGACCACCCGGCGCCGCGCCTCCTCCGGCCGGGCCTTGTCGCACCACACCTGCGCCGCGGCCACGAAGAACTGCTGATCCGGCCCGAGGTCGTCCACCGGCGCCTCGGGGAGCTTGCCCTGCCGCGAGGCGCGGTAGGCGGCCAGGGCCAGCTTGAGCCCCCCCAGGTCGGCGATGTTCTCGCCCAGCGTCAGCTTGCCGTTGAGCTTCAGGTCGTCCACCGCCGTGTAGCCGGAGTACTGCTTCTCGACGCAGGCGGCCCGCTTCTCGAACTCCTGGCTCACCGGCGGGCTCCACCAGTCGGAGAGGTTGCCCTGGGCGTCGAACTTCCGCCCCTGGTCGTCGAAGCCGTGGGTCAGCTCGTGGCCCACCACGAAGCCGATGGCGCCGTAGTTCACCGCGTCGTTGGCGCCGCGGGTGTAGAAGACCGGCTGCAGGATGCCAGCCGGGAACACCATCTCGTTGAGCAGCGGGTTGTAGTAGGCGTTCACCGTGGGCGGGCTCATGAACCACTCCCCGCGGTCCACCGGCTTCCCGATCTTGGCGAGGTTCCGCCGCACCTCGAAGGCGTCCGCGGCCAGGAGGCTGCGGAGGTAGGAGCGGCGGTCGACCTCGAGGGAGGAGTAGTCGCGCCACCTCTCCGGGTAGCCGATCTTGTTGTCGATCTTCCGGAGCTTCTCCTCCGCCAGGCGGCGGGTGGCGTCGTCCATCCAGGCCAGGGTCGCGAGGTTGGCCCCCTGGGCAGCCTGGATGTTGCGCACCAGCTCCAGCGCCTTCTCCCGGGCGTCGCCGCCGAACCAGCGGTGCACGAAGTCGCGCCCCAGCGCCTCGCCCAGCTCCGCGTCGGTGGCGCGGACGCAGTGCTTCCAGCGGGGCTCGAGCTCCTTGGCGCCGGTGAAGTTCCGGGAGGTGAAGGCGAAGTCCTCGTCCACGAAGGCCCGGGGGAGCGCCCGGGCGGCGGCCATCTCCGAGAGCACGTGCCAGCGCAGGTAGGCGCGCCAGGTGGCGGCCGGCGTCTTCCTCGCCAGGTCGGAGATGAGCGAGACGGCCCTGGGCGTGGTGACGAACAGGTCGGTGATCGGCGGCGCCCCCAGGGAGGCCAGGTACACCTTCCAGGGGAAGCGCGGGGCCGCCTTCTCCAGGCCGCCCAGGCCCACCGGGTTGTAGATGCGGGCCGGGTCCCGCATCTCGGTCCGGGTCCAGTAGGAGGCGGCCAGCGTCCTCTCCAGCCCGAAGACGGCCTTCGCCTCCCGCGCCGCCCGGGCCCCGGGGACCCCGGCCATCGCGAGCATCCTCTCGACGTGGGCCAGGTAGCTCTTGCGGATCTCCGCGCTCCGGGCGTCGTCCTGCAGGTAGTAGTCGCGGTCCGGCAGCCCCAGGCCCCCCTGCCCGACCATCGCCACCTCCTTGGTCGAGTCCTTGAAGTCCTGCTGCGAGCGGAAGCGGAAGAGGACGCCCACGCCCTGCTTCTGGAGCGAGCCCACGGCCGCGGCCAGCGACCGGGCGTCCTTCACGGCGTCCAGCTTCTTCCACTCCGCCCGCAGGTCGGCGACGCCGGCCTTCTCGATGCCCGCCTCGTCCATGCAGGCGGCGTAGAAGTCGCCCACCTTCTTCCCGTAGGGGTCGGCCGCGTCCACCTGGCCGGCGGCGTCCGCGTCCAGGATGGCGTGGAGGCGCTCCAGGTTCCTCTCCTGGAGCTCGTTGAAGCGGCCCCAGCGCGACTTGTCGGGCGGGATCTCCGTCCTCGCCAGCCAGCCGCCGCAGGCGTAGGCGTGGAAGTCGACGCAGGGGCTCACCCGGGTGTCCATGGCCGCGGCGTCGATGCCGGGCACGGCCGGCGGAGGGGCGGTGGCGGGCGCGGCGGCCTGCGGCGCCGGCGCCGTCTTCGCGGGGCCGGGGGGCGCGGCGGTGGCGCAGGCGGCGAGGACGAGTCCCGACAGGGCGAGATTCCGGTGCACGGCTACCTCCTCGGGGAAGGGTGGCTGGGAGTGAACGGCCGGGGGGCCTCAGCTCTTCCGCCTCTGGGCCAGGCGGGTGGCGCGGCGCTCTGCGGCCTCCCGGGCCCGCCGCGCCTCCTCCTCGGTCTCCGTGAGGAGGATGGGGACCCGGGCCGGCCTCCGGTCGGGGCCCAGCGCCACGAAGGTGAGGAAGGCGTCGCAGCACTTGCGCCGCTCGCCGGAGAGCGGGTTCTCGGCCCAGACCTCGGCCCCGACCTCCATCGAGGAGCCGAAGACCGCGTTCACCTGGGTCCGGAGGATGGCCATCTCCCCGACGTGGACCGGGGCCAGGAAGTCGAGCCGGTCGATGGAGGCGGTCACCACCGGCATGCGGCAGTGGCGCTGGCAGGACATGGCGCTGGCGAGGTCGAGCCACTGCATGATCCGGCCGCCGAACGCCGTGCCGTGCGGGTTGCCGTCGCCCGGCATGACGAATTGCGTCATCTCCACGCGGGACCCGGAGGCGAGCTTGGCGGTGAGGTCGGCCACGGCGCGCCCATCTACCACGGGGCCGGTGCCGGAGCACGCTGCTCGTTGGGGGCTGGCCGCCCGGGACCCTCCGGGCCGCGGTTCCGTGGTTGCCGTCGGGGGCGGGTGCTAGAACCCCGCCATGCCGCTCGAGGTCGTCCTCATCGACTACGCCCGCGACCCGCTCCAGAAGCTCTACGGCGCCTACCGCACCTGCTACACGCCCAAGACGCCCATCGAGGTCTGGAAGGAGATCGGCGACGGGACCATCGCCCGGGAGAAGATCCGCGAGTTCATCCTGGAGCGGCTCAAGACCGGCCACGCCTCGCCGCTCGAGCAGGTGGTCTTCTGGTTCGGCATCGGCGGCGTGTCGCGCGCCCTCTCCCACCAGTTCGTGCGGCACCGCATCGGCATCAGCTTCGAGCAGCAGTCGCAGCGCTACGTCAAGTACAAGGAGGACCGGCTCGACTACGTGACCCCCAAGACCTGGGAGAAGACCCCGGGCATGGCGGAGGAGTACGAGAAGCTGATGCGGGAGATCACCCGCGTCTACCAGCTGGCGATGCAGCGGGGCATCCCGGCCGAGGACGCGCGCTTCGTGCTCCCCAACGCCACGCCCACGAACTTCCAGGTGATGGTGAACTTCCAGGAGCTGCTCCACATCGCCGACCTGCGCCTCTGCTGGCGGGCGCAGTGGGAGATCCGGCACATGGTGGCGCTGATGCGCCGCGAGGTGATGCGGCTGGTCCCCGAGCTGGGGAGCCACATCCAGCCCAAGTGCGGGGAGAGGCGCATGGGCTACTGCGACGAGCCGCTCCGGGAGTGGGAGGCCTGCCCCATCGGCAAGGTCAGGCCGCACAAGGAGACGCTCTTCCAGCTCTTCGAGCAGCACCGGAAGGGCCAGCTGGCCCCGCTCTCCGAGGAGGCGCTGCGCCAGGTGGAGGACGCCGGCAACGAGAGCTAGCGCGGGGCCGGCGCCGCCGGCGCGGCGCCGCCCGGGGGGGCGGCCTTTTCCCTGGCCCGCCGGCGGCCGCCCGCGCATGATGCCGGCCGTCGGAGGATCCCCCATGCGCCGCGCCCTCGCCCTCGCCTGCCTCCTCGCTCCCCTGGCCGCGGCGGGCCAGGCCTGGAGCTTCGTCGGCAGGGATCGGGGCTACCCGACGGGCCTGGCCCTCCCCGGCGCGGGGGTCGCCTCGGGGGAGGAGCCTTCGGCCGTGAGCGTGAACCCGGCCGCCGCCGGCTTCAACCGGGGCCTCACCTTCCAGTACTTCCACGAGCGGGCCTCCGGGGTCCTCGGCGGCGACGGCGTCTACGCCGGCCTGGGGCCGCTGGCGCTCTCGAGCGAGTGGGTGCGGCCGAGCGGCACCCCGCACTACCGCAAGCTCTCGCTGGGGCTGGGCCTGGGCGGGCGCGAGGGCTCCCTGGGCCTCACCTGGAACGACTGGTCGTCCTCCGACCCCGGCATCGCCCAGCTCCGGACCTTCGACGTCGGCCTCACCGTCCGGCCCCTGCGCTGGCTCTCCGTCGGCGCCGCGGCGCTCGACCTGGACGGCCGCCAGGCGGGCATCTGGCTCCCGGTTCGCTACCGCTTCGGCTTGGCCACCCGGCTGGCCGGCGACGCCCTCACCGCCTGGGCCGACTGGCTCGCCGACGACGCGGCGGCCCGGTCCTTCCGCAGCCGCGCGGTGGCGGTGGGCCTCGGCTGGGAGACGCCCTTCGGCGTCGCCCTGCAGGGCGAGATGCAGCTCCCCACCCAGAGCGCGGGCGGCGTCGCCGGCTCCACCCTCTTCCTGGCGTCGCTGGCCTTCAACTCGGGCCACGTCGGCGGCGTGGGGGCGGCCGGCGGCACCCGCTCGGCGGCGGACCGGAGCACGCTCTTCGGGGTGCGCCTCTCCACCCGCGCCTACCGCGGCTTCCGGGGGAGGGCGCGGCCGGTGGTGGTGGACCTGGCGGAGGGCCTGGAGCCGCCGTTCTCGCTGCTGACGCCGCGCCCGCGCGACCCCTTCGGCGCCCTGGTCCGCAGGCTGCGCGCGCTCGGGCGCGACCCGGAGGTCGACCCGGTGGTGCTGCGGTTCGATCGCCTCTCGCTCGCCCCCGGGCACGCCGACGAGCTGCGGGCGGCCATCCTCGAGCTCCGGGAGCGGAAGGCGGTCGTCGCCTGGCTCCAGGGCGCGGGGCTGCAGGACTACTACGTCGCCACGGCGGCCGGCCGCATCGAGATGGCGCCGCCGGCGGTGCTCCAGCTCACCGGGCTCTCCTCCACCGGCCTCTACCTGCGCGACGCGCTGGCGAAGCTCGGCATCTCCTTCCAGGCGGTGGCCATCGGCAAGTACAAGAACGCCCCCGACGCGCTGGCGCGCGGCGACATGAGCGCCGCCGAGCGCGAGGTGCGCGAGGCGGTCCTCGACGACCTCTTCGCCCGCCAGGTGAAGGCCATCGCCGAGGCGCGCAAGCTCCCGGAGGCCAGGGTCCGGGAGCTGGTGGACCAGGGGCTCTTCCAGGCGGTCGAGGCGAAGCAGGCGGGGCTGGTGGACGCGCTCTCCTGGCCCGACGAGCTGGAGCGGAGGACCCGCGCCACGCCCGGCGCCTTCCAGGCGCACTACCAGGTCCCCGAGCCGCGCCTGGCGCAGCGCTGGGGCCCGCGGCCGGCGGTGGCGGTGATCCGGGTCGCCGGCACCATCGTCCCGGGGAGGAGCCGGGGCGGGCCGCTCGACGTCGCCCTCTCCGGCGCCGACACCGTCGCCGAGCTGGTGCGCACGGCGTCCCAGGACCGCGAGGTGAAGGCCATCGTGCTGCGGGTGGACTCGCCCGGCGGCGACGCCCTGGCCTCCGACCTCATCTGGCGCGCCCTGGTGGCCGCCAAGCGCAAGGGGAAGCCGCTGGTGGTCTCCATGGGCGACGTGGCGGCCAGCGGCGGGTACTGGATCGCCACCGCCGGCGACGCCATCCTGGCCGAGCCCTCCACCCTGACCGGCTCCATCGGCGTATTCGCCCTCAAGCCCGACCTCTCGGGGCTGCTCTCCAAGATCGACGCCCGGGCCGTGACGCTGAAGCGCGGCGCCCGCGCGGACCTCGAGTCGGTGGTGCGCCCCTGGAGCGAGGAGGAGCAGCAGGCCATCCGGCGCGAGCTCGGCGCCATGTACGAGACCTTCCTCGCCCGCGTGGCCGAGGCGCGGCGGCTGACCCGGGACGAGGTGGACCGCGTGGCCCAGGGGCGCGTCTGGACCGGCCAGCAGGCGCTGGAGCGGCGGCTGGTGGACCGGATCGGCTCCCTGGCGGACGCGGTGGCCCTGGCCCGGGAGCGGGCCGGCATCGCCGCGTCGGAGGACGTGGCCCTCCGGATCCTGGAGCCACCGCGCAGCTTCCTGGACGACGTCGGGGCCGGCCTCTCCTCCGGATCGGGCTCGGCGCTGGAGCGGCTCCTCCTCCGCGCGCCCGAGGTGCAGGCGGCCGCGGCGCTGCTGGAGATGGGCCCGGTGGTGGCGCTTCCCCTCGGCTGGGTGGAGCCCCTGGCCTCCCCCCCCGGGGGCGGGCCCTGAGCCGGAGACTTCCGCCCGCCAGGGGAGTCTGCTAGATTTCGCTTGTCTCGACGCCGCCGCGAGGCTAGGCATCCGGTGGCAGGAGATGGATCCCCGGTCTTTCGGCCGAGCACGGAGCAGGCGGCGCGCTGCTGGGTAGCGCGGTGGCGCCGGGCCGAGCGGGGAGGCGAGCCGTACGAGCGGGCCGGGAGTGGACCGCGCGACGGCGAGCCCGTGTCCCCAGAGGAAGGGCGAGCCGCGCAGGGGCGATGTCGAACGCCTCCGCGGCTGGAGCAGACGACAGCATGAACGAGAACCGCGAAACCCCCGCGCCGGGCGCCGAGGCGCCACCCACATCCGTTGCCGACAAGCCCCTCGCCGCCGAGGGCGCGGGCGAGGCCCAGGGCTCCGCCCCGGGCCA
>DATIFE010000012.1:0-10430 GCA_035455425.1 Anaeromyxobacteraceae bacterium
GAACCGTCGGCGGCGCGACCCCCGGCCAGGTCCTCCGCGCGGTGCGGAGCTGGGACGACGTCCGGATCTTCCTGGCAATCCGGCGCGCCGGGAGCCTCTCCGCCGCGGCCCGCCCTCTCGGGCTGACCCAGCCCACCTGCGGGCGCCGGCTCGCGGGGCTCGAGGCGGCGCTCGGCATGCGCCTTTTCGACAGGACTCCCGGGGGGCTTCACCTCACCGCGGCGGGGGCAGCGCTCGTCCAGCCGGCCGAGGCCATGGAGGCCGCCGCCCGCGCGCTCGCGCTCGAGACAGCCGGGCGGGAGCGCGACCTCGAGGGCGTCGTGCGCATCGCCACCACGGAGCTGCTCGCCGTGTCGTTCCTGGTGGATGCGCTCCGAGCCCTGCGTGCCAGGCACCCCGAGATCCGATTCGAGCTCGTGCTCTCCAACGAGGAGAGCGATCTCCTGCGGCGGGAGGCGGATGTCGCCCTGCGGTTCGGGCCCGAAGGGACGCGACCGTCGCCGGACCGGCTGGTGGCGCAGAAGCTCGGCGACGAGCCATTCGACCTCTACGGCGCGGAGGCGTACCTGGCGGCGCGCGGCGCGCCGGCCGACCCGGCCGCGCTCGCGGGCCACGACGTCGTCGTCTACTCCGCCAGGAACCCCGCCTCGGCGTGGTGCACCCGCGCGTTCCGCGGGGCGAGCGTGGTGCTCGCGGTTCCGAGCATGCTCGTGTCCTCCGCCGCAATCGCGGGCGGCCTCGGGCTGGGAGTCGTCCCCAGGCGCGCCGCGAGACGGTTCCCGCAGCTGCGCCGTCTGTCCCCCGGTGTCGCCCGGGGTACGGGGTGGCTCATCGTGAACCCGGATCTGCGCCGCGTTCCCCGCATCCGGGTCGTGGTGGACACCCTGAAGGCCAGGTTCCGGGATTCCGGAGGCGTGTGAGGCCCCGCGTGCGCTCGGGCTGGCACTTGCGCCGAGCATCCCCGGTGTGCTCGACTTGACCGGGGTCAAGCGATGAGGCTGCCGCAGTCCCTGCTGACCGGTCACGCCGAGGTGGACGCCCAGCACGCCCGCATCCTCGAAGAGCTGGATCGCATCGGCGCCGCAGGGCCGTCGGGCATCGGGGTGCTCGTCTCGTTCCTGCATCAGCACGTCCGCTCGCACTTCGCCTACGAGGAGCTTCTCATGGACGAGGTGGGCTACCCGGATGCCGGCCCGCACAAGGCGGAGCACCGCGAGTACGCCGACGTCGTTGCCCTGCTCGAGGAGCGGATGGACGGGGAGACGCCGGAGAGCCTCGCCGCCATCGTCGCGGCGGTGGAGCGGTGGGTCGTCGACCACGTCATGCGAGCCGACCACGAGCTCGCCGCCTTCCTCCGGGCGCGCCAGCAGGCGTGAGCGGGAGACGAAGCCAACGCGCTGGGGGTCGCCCCCGGGCCGCCAGCTGCCTACCTGTCGGGAACCGGAGGTGTCCTGACTTCCCCCTGTACCCGACCCGCGGGTACCCGTTCACCCCCCTTTGGGTCTAGGTGAAAAGCAAGAGACATCGGCCTTTTGACTGATGCGCCCGGCAGGGCACGCGCTTGCAGTGAAGGTGGCCCATGAGCTTGCCGTCGCGCTTCTTCGTCTGGAACGAATCCTTCGAGCTGGGCATCCCGAGCATCGACGCGGATCACCAGGGCTTCCTCGAGCTGATGAACAACCTTTGCTCCGCCATGGACCGCGGCGAGGGCAGGAACCGCACGCAGGCGACGCTGGACGCACTCCGGGCCTACGCCACCTACCACTTCATCCGCGAGGAGGACGTGATGGGCGCGGCCGACTACCCGGGCCTGCGCGCCCAGCAGGTCGAGCACGCCTGGTACCTCTACTACCTCGAGAAGCTCGACGGGCTGTCCGACAGGGACCCCGCTCGTGCGCGCGAGACCATGGAGTTCATGAGGACCTGGTTCGTCGACCACGTCCTGGGGACCGACAAGAGGTTCTCGCAGTGGCTCACCGCCACGGAGGGCGCCGAGGCGGTCGCGCGCCACCTGGAGGCCGAGGCGGCGGGCGCAGGCTTGCGCCGCTCCGCCTAGGGAGGCCCGGTGCGCAGGTGGTCCACATGGATGGGCGGCGTGGTCGCCGGGGCGCTTCTCCTCGCGGCCGGGCCCGGCCACGCCAGGCCGCGCGCTGCCGTGCTCGGCGTGAGCGTTCGAGTCGTTCGTCCACCCAGCGGGTCACCCCGTCTCGCGATGGAGGCCTCACGGGACCGGACCGGGCCTTCCCGGGAGCGCCCCCGCAGGGCGTTGCCGCCGCCTGGTTCGCTGCGCCTCGAAGGAGGGGTGGCGAGCGAGACCCGCGTGCGCTGAGACACCGCGGGCGTGAACTTGGCGCTGCCGCCGTAGCGCCCCCGGCGGCGGGCCGGGCTTGCGCGCTCGCGCGAACGCGTGCTAATACGCAGCGAATGCCGATTCGCCAGAATGCGGCCCGCCGCGAGCGCGCCAGGGAGCACGCGCGGAGGGACATCCTCCTCGCCGCGGCAGGCGTCTTCGTCCGCCGGGGCTACGCCGCCGCCACGCTCCAGGAGCTGGCCGAGGCCGCCGGCTTCGCCGCCCCCTCCCTCTACCGGTACTTCGCCAGCAAGGAGGAGATCTTCCGGAGCCTCGTCGAGCTCGTCCTCCGCGAGATGGAGGCGACGTTCGAGGTGCCGGTGGATCGGGCGCGTCCGCTGGCGGCCCGCCTCCAGGACCTGCTCCTCTCGCAGGCGCGGATCGCGGAGGCGCTCGGTCCGGCCATCGAGCTGCTCGAGGGGGGCGGCCCGGACCTGGCGGCGGCCATGCACGAGCTGGCGTCGCCGCGCGCGGGGATCGCGTTCTACGAGGAGCGCCTCGCCGCCTGGCTGCGGAGGAACGCCTCCGCCTCCGAGCTGCGCCATCCCCCCGGGGTCGTGGCCCGCGCGTTCGCGGGCATCGCCTTCGCCTTCCGGGACGACGGCGGGCACACGGGCCTCGCCGAGCCCGCGCGCGCCCGCCTCGTCGTCGATCTCGCCCTTCACGGTCTTGCAGCGCCGGCCGAGCGCCGGCGGGGAGCCGTCTAGATGAAGCCGAACGCCCGCACCGTCCTCGTCCCCCTGGCCGTCGCCCTGGCCGCCGCGGGTTGCACCGCCCGGGGGGAGAAGGCCTCGCTGCCCGACGGCGGAGCCGCCGCCGCCGCCCGCGCCGTCCGCACCGTGAAGCCCACGGCTCGCATCGAGACGGGCCTGGCGCGCGCGACCGGCGCCATCCGCGCCCGGGAGGACGCCGTCCTCTCGGCCAAGGCCACCGGCCAGATCAAGCGCATCCGCGTGAACGTCGGGGACCGCGTCAAGGCGGGCGACGTGCTCGCCGAGATGGACTCGACCAGCGCCCGCATCGCCCTCGAGAACGCGAGGGCGGTGCTCCGGCTCTCCGAGGCTCGCCTGGCCGAGGCCGACCGCTCGCTCGCCCGCGGCAAGCAGCTCCTCGACGGCGGAGCCATGGCGCAGTCCGGCTTCGAGGCGGTCGAGACCGGCCGCGAGATGGCGGCGGCGCAGCTCGACCAGGCGCGCGCCGCGATGCGTGCCGCCGAGCAGCAGGTCGCCGACGCCACCATCGTGGCGCCCTTCGCCGGCGTGGTGACGGGCAAGTTCCGGAACGCCGGCGACACCGTCACCCTCATGCCGGTGTCGCCCATCGTGGCCCTCACCGACGTGGACCACCTCGAGGTCCGGCTGGCGGTCCCCGAGGCGCTCGAGCCCGCCATCGCGCCGGGGCACGTCGTGGAGGGCACGACCACGCCGGGCGGCCGCAGCTTCCAGGCCAGGGTGCGCGTGAAGAGCGCGGTGGTCGATCCCGTGACCCGCACCGTCGAGGTGCTCGCCGACGTGGTCGCGGCGGAGGGGCTGCGGCCGGGTACCCTGGTCACCGCCGACTTCGGCCGCTTCGGCGAGGGCGGCGGGCTGTTCGTGCCCTCCACGGCGCTCCGGACCGACGGCAAGGCGAGCTGGGTGTTCGTCGTCGCCTCCGGCAAGGCCGAGCGGCGCGACGTCGCCGTGGAGGCGGTCCACCCGGGCACGGTCCTGGTGAAGCAGGGCCTGGCCCCCGACGCCGACGTGGTCCTCGAGCCCGGTGCGCTGGCGCCGGGCGAGGCGGTCGTCTCGCTCGCGAACTGACCATCCGGAGACCGCCTTGAGCCCGATCCGCACCTTCATCAGCCGCCCGGTCTTCACCGGGATGCTGACCCTCGTGGTGGTGGTGTTCGGCATCGTCGCCTACCCCCGCATCGGCGTGGACCAGTATCCCGAGGTCGAGTTCCCCGTCGTGACGGTCACGACCGTCCTTCCGGGCGCCGATCCGGAGGCCATCGAGAAGACGGTGACCGAGCCGCTCGAGGAGGCGCTGAACACGCTCCCGGGGCTCGACACCCTCCGATCGATCAACGTCGACAACGTCTCGCAGATCGTCGTCCGCTTCGACCTCGAGCGGAACGCGAACGTCGCCGCCCAGGACGTGCGCGACCGCGTCCAGACCACGCTCTCGAGGCTCCCCCGCGAGATCCAGAGCCCCGTCGTCGAGAAGTTCGACATCGGCGCGGTGCCGGTGGTGACGCTGGCGGTGAGCGCGCCGGTGCCCATCGAGCGGCTCACCCAGCTCGCCGAAGACGTGGTGAAGCCGGCGCTCCAGCAGATCTCGGGCGTCGGCTCGGTGACGCTCCTCGGCGGCCGCAAGCGGGAGATCGCGATCGTGGTGGACCCCTCGCTGGCCAAGGGGTACGGCCTCGCGCCGGCCGAGGTGGTGGCCGGCATCCGCGGGCAGAGCGTCGACGTCCCCGGCGGACGGACCCTCGAGCCGGGCGTCGAGCGGTCGGTGAAGCTCGCCGGCGAGGCCCGGTCGGTGGACGCGCTCCGCAGCCTGGTCATCGCGAGCCCCGGGGGCGTGCCGGTGCGGCTCGGGCAGGTGGCACAGGTCCTCGACGGCCCCGCCGAGGCGCGCTCCGCGGCGGAGCTCGGCGGCGCGAGCGCCCTGGGGCTCGTGGTCCTGAAGCAGTCGGGCTCGAACACGGTGCAGGTCGCCGAGGCGGTGAAGGCGCGCCTCGAGCGCGTGCAGGCGCAGCTGCCCCCGGGGAGTCGCGTGGCCGTGGTGGTGGACGGCGCGCAGTTCATCCGCGCGTCCATCTCCTCGGTGCAGGAGGACATGATCGTCGGCGGCATCCTGGCGGTGCTGGTGGTCCTGCTGTTCCTGCGGAACTACCGCTCGACCCTCGTCGCCGCCGTGGCGCTGCCGACCGCCATCATCGGCACCTTCGCCGCGATGCGCGCCCTCGGGTTCACCTTCAACGTCGTCACCATGCTGGCGCTCACCCTCTCCATCGGCCTCCTCATCGACGACGCCATCGTGGTCATCGAGAACATCGTGCGGCACGTCGAGCACGGGGAGTCACCGTGGGAGGCCGCCCGGAAGGGCACGGGGGAGATCGCCCTGGCCGTGCTCGCCGTCACGCTGGCGGTGGTGGCGGTGTTCGTCCCGGTGGCCTTCATGGAGGGCCTGATCGGGCGCTTCTTCTACCAGTTCGGCGTCACCGTCGCGGTGGCGGTCCTCATCTCCTACGGCGTCTCCATGACGCTCACCCCGATGCTCTCGGCGCGGGTCCTCAAGGAGCACGTGGCGCACGGGCGCGTCTTCGCGGCCATCGAGCGGACGCTCGACGGGATCGAGGCGCTCTACCGGCGCGCGCTGGGGTGGGTCCTGGCGCACCGCGCGATCACCGTGGCGGGTGCCGTCGGCGTCCTCCTCCTCACGGTCGCCCTGGCGACGCGGCTCCAGGCGACCTTCCTGCCGCAGCAGGACATGAGCCTCGTGAAGGTCACCCTCGAGCTGCCGGCGGGGACGACGCTCGACGAGACGCAGCGCGAGCTCGCGGGGATCTCCCGGCAGATCCGCGCCGTCCCCGGCGTGAAGGAGACGTTCGCCGTCGCCGGCGGCGGTGCGCGCGAGGAGGTGAACCGCGGCGACGTCACCGTGGTCCTGGTCCCCATCAAGGCGCGCACCTACGGCCAGCAGGACTTCAAGCAGTACCTCCGCAAGACCCTGCGCGTCTCGCCGGCCGCGGTGCTGGCGGTGCAGGACTTCAACCCGGTGGCGGGCGGCGGGAACCGCGCGCAGAACGTGCAGTTCAACCTGCGCGGCACGAACTTCGAGGAGCTGCTGGCGGCGGTGGAGAAGACCCGCGCCAGGATGCTCGCCAACCCGGGCTTCGTGGACGTGGACACCACCTGGCGCGCCGGGAAGCCCCAGCTCGACGTGGTGGTGGACCGGGAGCGTGCCGCGGCGCTCGGGGTCCCGGCGGCGGCGCTGGGCCAGTCCATCCGCGCCCTCATGGGCGGCGACAAGGTGATGGACTTCCACGAGGGCGGGGACACCTACGACGTGAAGGTGAGGCTCCCGGCGGCCGTCCTCGCGGACCCCGGCGCCATCGGCGCCATCCCGGTGCGCGCGCCGTCGGGCCAGCTGGTGGAGCTCCGGACCGTCGCCGACGTCCGGCCGGCCCTCGGACCCTCGCAGATCGAGCACCAGGCGCAGATCCGCCAGGTGACGCTCCTGGCGGACCTCAAGAACTACTCGCTCGGCGAGGCCATGGGGTACCTCGACGCCTTCGCGAAGGCGGAGCTGCCGAAGTCGGTGGTCCACGACTTCGAGGGGCAGGGGCGCGAGCTCGGGAAGGCCGGCAAGGCCTTCGTCCTGGCGCTCGTCCTCGGCGTGGTGCTCGTCTACATCATCCTGGCGGCGCAGTTCGAGAGCCTGGTCCACCCCGTCACCATCATGACCGCGCTCCCGTTCGCCTTCATCGGCGGCATCGCCGGGCTCCTCGTCGCCGGCCAGTACCTCTCCATGATGGCGATGATCGGGTTCATCATGCTGATGGGGCTCGTCACCAAGAACGGAATCCTGCTGGTGGAGTTCACGAACCAGCTCCGCGCGAAGGGGAAGACCACCCACGAGGCGCTCCTCGAGGCCGGGCCGGTTCGGCTCCGGCCGATCCTCATGACCACGGTGGCGATGATCGCGGGCATGGTCCCCGTGGCGCTGGCGCGCGGCGACGGGGCGGAGACGCGCGTGCCGATGGCGGTCGCCATCATCGGCGGCCTCGTCACCTCCACCGTGCTGACGCTCGGGATCGTGCCGGTCTTCTACTCGGGGCTCGACCAGCTCAGGAACCGGGTGATGCGGAGGCTGGGATTGGCGAAGCCGGCGGGGGCGGAGCCGGCTCGCGAGGAGCCGGGGCCGCATCCGGTGCGGGCCGTGAACGAGTGAGCCCGCCGGCCGGGTCCGCACCGTGGTCAGCGCTCCGGTCGGCGGTACTCCCTGGGCCTCGAGCTGCGGGCCGCCATGCGGTCGAACGCGGCCCCGGCGGCCCTCTTCAGCGGGCCGAGCTGCGTCGGGTAGTAGTAGTCGGAGTCGAACCAGCCGTGGTCGCGGTAGTACACGTGGTCCCGGTATCCGTCGCCGAGCTCCAGCCTGATGCTGGTGCGGGCCGTCCTGAACCCCCAGAGCTGGAGCATCGACGGTGCGGGGAAGGCCGGGCTCGAAAGGCGCTCGTGAAACCGCCTGCCGTGCCTGGCGAGGGCCTGGTCCATCATCCGGCGCTCCTCCTCCATCATCGGCTCGGACGCCGTGTTCGGGTTCTTCCTGCAGACGATGGAGCTGCCCTTCACGACGTTGAAGCCCAGGGCGCCCCCCACGAAATCGAGGTACTTCACGACGGCGCTGCCTCCGTAGAGCCCCTCGACGACGACGGACGTGAACGTCTTCCCGTGGAAGCGCGGCCGGTGGAGCGCGAAGCCGAGCCGGTCGAGAAACGCCTTCATGAGAGCGGAGACCTGGAACGAGTAGACCGGCGAGGCGAAGACCACGCCGTCGGACCTCGTCATCCTGTCGATGAGCGCGTCCCGGTCGTCGTGGAGCGGGCAGAACTCCTCGCCCCGCAGGATGCACGCCTTGCAGCCCTGGCACAGGCCCAGGTTGCAGTCGCTCAGGAACACGATTTCGCTGCGGACGTCGCCGAACGACTGGAGGTTGTCGAGCAGCTGGCGCGTCGCACGGTAGGTGACGCCGTTCCTGCGCCCGCTGCCGATGAACGCGGTGACGGATTTCATGGCCAGGACCTCCCCCCCCGATTCACGCGCCAAGGCGTCCTGGACGCAATGCGGGCCGTGAGGTTGGCCCGTTCGCGTGCGACAGGAAAGCCGAACGATGACCGCCGGGTCGCGAAAGGCATGGCGAGCAGGGCCTCCCTTCCCTACAGGAAGCTCACGCGGGGAGGCTCCATGGCGCGATGGTTCCTCGAGCCCGGCCACACGGCGGCCGGGTTCTCGGTGCGGCACATGATGGTCACGGAGGTCCGCGGCCACTTCAAGAACGTGGCCGGGACGCTCGATTTCGACGATCGGGATCCCGCCCGCGGCACGGCCGAGGTGATCATCGACGCGCGCGGCATCTGGACGGGCGAGGCGCAACGCGACGCGCACCTGCGCAGCGCGGACTTCCTCGACGTCGAGCACCACCCCCAGATCCGCTTCGCGGGGCGCGTCACGAGGCTCCTGGGCGCGAGCGAGTACGAGATCTCGGGCGCGCTGACGATCCGGGGCGTCACCCGCCCCGTCGTCCTCGACGTCCGGTGCCTCGGGCAGTGGAGCACGCCCTGGTGGGAGGACGGCGCGGACAGGGGCCCGAAGACCCGCGCCGGGTTCGTCGCGACGGCGCGGATCAACCGGCACGACTTCGGCGTCGACTGGAACAGCCCCCTGGAGAAGGGCGGCGTCGTGGTGGGCGACGACGTGGCGATCACCATCGACGCGGAGGCCATCCTCGTGTCGGGGAGATAGCCTCCCGGAGCCCGATGGCGCCCCGCCCGACCCTCACCGCCGCCCAGGCCCGGTCGCTCCACCTCGCGGCCCAGGGGCTGCTCGCGCCGCCGGCCCGGGTGGCCCGCCGCGAGGACGTGCTGGCCGCCGTGCGGCGCATGGCGCTCCTGCAGCTCGACACCATCCACGTGGTGGCCCGCAGCCACCACCTGGTGCTGCACGCCCGGCTGGGGGACTACCGGCCCGAGTGGCTCGACGAGCTGCTGGCGGGGGCGGCGCTCTTCGAGACCTGGGCCCACGAGGCCTGCCTGGCCCCGGTGGAGGACCACGGGCTGCACCGGCGGTTGCTGGCGACGAGCCAGCACTGGTCCGTCCGTCGCGCCCGAAAGCTCCGGGCCGAGCAGGCCGAGGGGATGGCGGCCCTGCTCGAGGAGGTCCGCCGGCGCGGGCCGGTCAAGGCCTCGGACTTCACCAGCGCGCGGCCGCGGCGCACCGGCTGGTGGGGCTGGAAGAGGGAGAAGGCCTGGCTGGAGGCCTGGCTGGCGCTGGGCGAGCTGATGGTGGCGCGGCGCCACAAGTTCCAGCGGGTCTACGACCTCGCGGAGCGGGTTCTGCCGGCCGCGGCGCGCCGGGCGCCGCCGGACGAGGCCGGGGCGCGCCTGGCGGCGATCGAGAGGTCGGTGCGGGCGCTCGGCGTGACGCAGGCCCGCTGGATCCACGACTACTTCCGCACCCGGCCCAGGCTCACGCCGGAGGACCTGCGCCCGCTGGTCGAGGCGGGGCGGCTGCTGGAGGTCCGCGTCCGGGGCTGGGCGACGCCCGGCTTCGTCCACCGCGACCACGCGCCGCTCCTGCGCCGCGCCGCCGGCGGGAAGCTCGAGGCCACGCACACCGCGCTCCTCTCGCCGTTCGACCCGGTGGTCTGGGACAGGGAGCGGGCGCTCGCCATGTTCGGCTTCGACTACCGGTTGGAGTGCTACGTGCCGGCCCGCAAGCGGCGCCACGGCTACTTCGTGCTGCCCATCCTGCGGCGCGGGGCGCTGGTGGGGCGGCTCGACGCCAAGGCCCACCGGGCCCGCGGCGTCTTCGAGGTGAAGGCGCTGCACATCGAGCCCGGGGTGGCGGCCGGGCCGGCGCTGCTGGGCGACCTGGCCGCGGCGCTCACCGCCAGCGCCCGCTGGCACGGTACCCCCGAGGTCCGCCTGGGGCGGCGGGTGGCGCCGCCGCTCAAGGCGGCGCTCGGGCCGAGGCTGGCGGCGGCGGGGGGCGCGGGAGGTCGGGCGGCTGCAGCGGCCGTCGTCACTCGTAGAGAATGACCGTCGGGACCGGGAAGCCCAGGGCGTTCTCACCGCCGAAGACCAGCACCCTTCCGTTCCGGAGAAGCGTCACGGTCGGTGCACCCCACGCGGGATCCAGGATCGGTCCGGGGCTCCACCGGCCTTCCGTCGGATCGAAGATGTCGGTGGCCGCGGAGGCCTGCAGGCCGCCCAGCACCAGCACGCGCCCGTCGGTCAGGAGGATGGCGGAGTGCACGACCCTGCCCACCTGCATGGCGCCGGCCGGGCTGAACTGGCCCGTCGAGGGATCGTAGA
>DATIFE010000013.1:0-26822 GCA_035455425.1 Anaeromyxobacteraceae bacterium
GGCCGCCGGCGCGGCCGCGCTGCTGGGCGTCGACCCGCGCTCGGGCTCCGTCCGCTGGCGCGCCCCCGGCGCGGCATGGGCGGCGATCGAGGGCCGCGCGCTCCTGGCGGCCGCCGGCTCCCGCCTGGCGAGTCTGGACCCGGCGAGCGGCCGCGAGCGCTGGGCCCGCCCGCTGCCCACCCCCGACCAGCGCCTGCCGGGAGCGCTGCTCCGGCTCCGGGGCGGGCCGCTGCTCCTCGCCGCCGGACCGCGCCTCGCTGCCCTGGACCCTTCCGGCGCCTTCCCCTGGAGGTTCGATCCCCCGGGAGCGAGCCGCGTCGCCGCCGCCGCCTTCGGCGCGCTGGCGGCGGTGGCGGCCGACAGCGGCCTGCTCTACGGCCTGGACGGCGGCGGGCGCACCGCCTGGCGGCTGGTCCTGCCGGGCCCGCCCGGCGGCCCGCCGGTGGCCTTCGGGGCGCTCTGCGCCGTCGCCTGCTCGACCGCGGTGGGCGGAGCGGTGCTGGCGCTCGATCCGGCCACGGGCCGGCGGGCCTGGGAGGCGCCGCTCGACTTCGCTCCCTCGGGCCCCCCGCTCCCCTTCGCCGGGCGGCTGGCGGTGCCCGGGACCGTGGCCGGCGATCCGGTGGTGGCCGCGGTCGAGCCCGGCGGGGCGGTGGCCTGGACGGCGGCCCCGCCGCTCGGGCGCGGGGCACCGGCCCTGGCCGCTTCCGGGGGACTCCTGGTGGTGCGGGGCGGGAACGGCTCCTGCGCCGGGCTCTCGCGGGACGGGGCCGCCCGCTGGCTCCAGCCGCGCGGGCCGCTGCACCCGCCCCCGCCCGGACTCGCCGCCCACGTGGCCCGGGGCGTGGTGGTGGTGCCCGGCGATCCGGTGCTGGCGCTCGACGCCGCCTCCGGCGCGCCGCTGGGACAGGCGCGCCTTCCCCCGCCGGCGCGGCTCCTGGTGGACGCGGAGCTGGGGCTCCTGGCGATGGACGCGGACGGCCTGGTGGCCGCGGCGCGCCTCTCGAGCCGGCTGGGCGTGGTCGGGTAGCGGCCGGGGCGCCGCCCCGCGGCCGTCACACGCCCAGGAAGAGGCGCCGGCCGAAGTTCACCGCCAGCTTGGCGTCGAAGATCTTCTGCGCCGACCTCTCGATGTCGTAGGCCACCCGGTGGTACTCGACGACCCGCGACTCGGTGTCGTAGGTGACGAAGCAGGAGCGGCTGTCGTAGTCGCGCGGCTGCCCCACCGAGCCCACCGAGACGATGTGGCGCCGGTCCGGGTGCAGCTGGATGCGGGCCGCGCCGACGTCGGTCACCTCCCCCTCGGCCGAGAGGGCGAAGGCCTTGCACAGGTGCGAGTGGCCGATGAAGGTCACCTCGGGCAGCCGCTGGTAGTGGGGCAGGAGCTCCCGGGCCTGCTCCAGGGCGAAGACGTACTCGTAGTCGGCCGGGAGGATGGGCGACCCGTGGCAGAAGCCCACCGGCCCGATGCGGTGGGTGTACGGCAGCGAGCGCAGCCAGACCAGGTTCTCGGGGGTGATGCGGGCCGCGGTCCAGTCGAGCGCACGGCGGGCGGCGTCGTAGTAGTAGGTGTAGTCCATGCGGCCGGCGACGGCCGCGTCGTGGTTGCCGAGCAGGACCGCCTCGGAGACCTCGCGGACCAGGTCGCAGCACTCGTTGGGGCTGGCGCCGTACCCCACCACGTCGCCCAGGCACATCACCCGGTCGGGCGCGAGGGCCCGGACCGCGGCGACCACCTCGGTGAGCGCCTCGATGTTGGCGTGGACGTCGCTGAAGATGGCGATGCGCATCGGCGGCGCGTTCTCCCTCGATCTGGCCGGCTCGCGCCCCCGCGCCCCGCCGTTCCCTTCCGTCCGCGCCGGGATGCTAGCCGCGCCCCGGAAGGCGGGTCAACCGAGCAGCTCCGGCTCGAGCTCGTCGAAGTGGATGAGCCGGCGGATCTCGGCGTAGCGCCCCCGGATCTCGCGCGGGGTCAGGGACCGCAGGCGGTCGACGCTGAACTCCTCCACCGCGAAGCTGGCGAGGACGCTCCCGACCACGATGGCCCGCCGCATGGCCGGGCCGTCGTGACGGCTGGTGCGGGCCAGGTACCCCATGAAGCCGCCGGCGAAGCTGTCCCCCGCCCCGGTCGGGTCGAAGACCGACGGGAGGGGGTAGGCGACCGCGGCGAAGACCTCGTCCCCGGAGAAGAACAGCGCCCCGTGCTCCCCCCGCTTCACCACCAGCGCCCGGGGCCCCATGGAGAGGATGGCGCGCGCCGACTTCACCACGCTGGCCTCGCCGGCGAGCTGCCGGGCCTCGGCGTCGTTGACGAAGAGCAGGTCCACCCGCTTCAGCGTTTCGAGGAGGCTGGCCCGCTTGGAGTCGATCCAGAAGTTCATGGTGTCCGCGGCCACCAGCCGGGGCTCGTGCACCTGGTCGAGCACCGCGCGCTGGAGGTCGGGGTCGATGTTCCCCAGGAAGACCCAGTCGGACCCGCGCCAGGCCTCGGGCAGGTCGGGGCGGAAGTCGGCGAAGACGTTGAGGCGCGTCTCGAGGGTGTGGGCGGTGTTGAGGTCGTACTCGTAGCGGCCCTTCCAGCGGAAGGTGTCGCCCGGCCTGCGCGACAGGCCGGCGAGGTCGACGCCCCGGGAGGCGAGGAAGCGCAGGTGCTCCTCGGGGAAGTCCTCGCCCACCACCGCGACCAGGCGCACCGGTCCGAAGAAGCTGGCGCTGGTGGAGAAGTAGGTGGCCGATCCGCCCAGCGCGGTCTCGCGCCGGCCGAACGGCGTCTCCACCGAGTCGAGGGCCACCGAGCCGACGACGACGAGCGACATGGCCTGCCTCCCCAGCCCGGGATGGGCCACCGGGAAGGCGCGTCATATCACGCCGACGGGCGCGGTCAACGCGGCGCCGCCCCGGCCGGCGCCCGCCGCCGCGGGTCGCGCGGGCCGCCCTCCGCCGCCAGCTGGCCGCAGGCGGCGGCGATGTCGCGCCCGCGGTTCCGGCGCACCACCGCGGTCACGCGCCCGGCCTCCAGGATGCGGCGGAAGGCCTCCACCCGCTCCGGGGACGGCGCCGCGAACCCCAGGCCCGGGCTCGGGTTGTAGGGGATGAGGTTCACCTTGGCGGGGATGCCGGACACCAGCCGCGCCAGCCGGCCGGCGTCGTCGTCGGAGTCGTTGACGCCGCCGAGGAGAACGTACTCGAAGGTGATGCGCCTCCCCTGTCGCATGGGGAAGCGGCGGCAAGCCTCCAGCAGCGCGGCGATGGGCCAGCGCCGGTCCACCGGCATGAGCGCCTGGCGCTGGGCATCGGTGGTGGCGTTGAGCGAGATGGCCAGCTTCACCGGCGTCTCGCGGCCCAGCCGCTCGATCTCCGGGACCAGCCCGCTGGTGGACACGGTGACGTGCCGGTGGGAGAAGTCGGGCCCGTCGGGGTGGAGGAGCAGCCCGAGCGCGCCCTTCAGCTCCTCGAAGTTGTGGAGCGGCTCCCCCATGCCCATGAACACCAGGTTGGTGAGCGGCCGCGGCGCCGGGCCCTCGCCCAGCTCCACCAGGCGGCGGTTGGCGCGATGCACCTGGTCGGCGATCTCCCCGGCGCCGAGGTTGCGGGCGAGCCCCATGGTGCCGGTGAGGCAGAAGGTGCAGCCCATGGCGCAGCCCACCTGCGTGGAGACGCACAGCGTCCGCCGCGGCCGGTTGCCCGCCTCCCCTTCCCCGTCGCCCCCGTGCGGCATGTAGACCGACTCCACCAGGAGCCCGTCGGCCGTGCGCCAGGTCCACTTGATGGTACCGTCGCGCGAGCGCCGCTCCTCGGCGCGGGACAGCGTCCGGAGATCGCAGCGCTCGGCCAGGGCGGCCCGCAGCCGGGCCGGAAGGTCGGTCATCTCCTCGAGCGAGGCGGCCCCGTTGCGGTGCAGCCAGCGGAAGACCTGTCGGGCGCGGTAGGGCTTCTCGCCCAGCTCCGCCACCAGCTCCCCGAGCGCCTCCGCCGACAGCGACCGCAGATCGGGGCGCGATCCGCGCCGCCCGCTCACGCGCCGCCCTGCGCCGCGGCCGCCGGCTCCGGCGCCGCCGCGAGGCTCCGCGGGGCGCTGCGGGCGATCTCCACCCGCGTCACCCGGCGCTCGTCGCCGGCGCGCACCGTGAAGGTGAGGCCGTTCCAGGCGACCAGGGCGCCCACCTGCGGAACCCGGCCCGCCGTGGCGGTGAGGAAGCCGCCCAGGGTCTCGAAGTCCCCCTCCTGGGGAAAGCGGATGGCGTGCTCGCGGTCCTCCGCCAGGCCCTCCACCTCGTGGTTGAGGTACTCCTCCAGGTCGCGCAGCGGGATGGCGGCGTCGGCCAGGTGGAGCCCGTCGCCGATGGGCTTCACCGGCGCCGCCTCGGCGTCGGCCTCGTCCTGGATCTCGCCGACGATCTCCTCGATGACGTCCTCCAGGGTGCACAGCCCCGCGGTGCCGCCGAACTCGTCCACCACCACCGCCAGGTGGGTCTTGCGCCTCTGCATCTCCTTCAGCAGGCGCGAGATCTTCATCTGCTCCGGGACGAAGAAGGCCGGCTTGAGCCATCGCTCCATCGGGACGCCGCCGACCGCGCCCCGGGCCAGCTCGGGGACGATGTCCCGCACCAGCAGGATGCCGACCACGTTGTCCACCGTCCCCTCGTAGACCGGCATCCGGCTGTAGGGGTTCTCGGTGACGATGCGGACGATCTGGTCCGCCGGCAGGCGCCGGTCGATGGCCACCATCCGCGTCCGCGGGACCATGATCTCCTTCACCACCCGGTCGGCGAACTCCAGCACGCTGTTGAGCAGCTCCTCCTTCACCTCGTCGAGCACGCCCTCGCGCGTTCCCATCTCGATGAGGTACTCGATCTCCGCCCCGGTCACCGCCGGCGCCGGCTGCCGCGGCCCGCCGAAGAGCCGGACCACGGCGTCGGTGAGGCGCACCAGGCCAGTGGTGACCGGCCAGAGCACCCAGTAGAGCACCTGCACCGCCGGGATCACCCAGAGCGCGAGGTTCGCCGGATGCCGCTTGGCCAGCGTTTTGGGGAGGATCTCGCCGAAGAAGAGGATCACCACCGTCGCGGTGGCGGTGGCGGCCGCGATGACGCCCGCCTCGCCCAGGCCGAAGGCGTGGGCCAGCGTCAGCGCCACGTTCCCGGCCAGGGCGCCGGCGCCGATGGTCACCACGTTGTTGGCCACCAGCAGGGTCGAGAGGACCCGGTCCGGGTGGTCCACCCAGATGCGCAGGAGGCGCGAGCGCCGCCCGCCGACCTCCACCAGCTGGCGCGCCCGGGCCTCGCCCAGGGCCGTGAGCGCGGTCTCGGAAGCCGAGGTGAAGGCCGAGCCGGCGAGGAACACGAGCCCGAGCAGGAACTCCCATGTCGCGACTGGGCCCACCGCGCCTCTCTTCCCGCCTTGGGGGGATCCTCGCCCCGAAGCGGGCTCGGGGGCGATCTTGGAATCTAACCAGGAATGGCCGCAGCGGCTCCCCCCGGGGGTGTCCCGGATGGAACCGCCGCGAATCCGGGTGGTTGGGCTACCTCTTGCCCTTCCACTCGTAGGGGTGGATGGCCACCTCGGGGAAGAAGTAGGCGATCTCGGTCCGGGCGTTCTCCGGGCTGTCCGAGCCGTGCACGGTGTTCTTCTCGATGTCGGTCGCGAAGTCCTTGCGGATGGTGCCCTCGGCCGCCTTCCTCGGGTCGGTGGCCCCCATGACCTCGCGGTTCCGGGCGACCGCGCCCTCGCCCTCGAGCACCATCAGCACCACCGGCCCGCCGGTCATGAACTTCACCAGGTCGCCGAAGAAGGGCCGGGCCCGGTGGACGGCGTAGAAGCCCTCGGCCTCCGCCCGGGAGAGCCAGGTCATCCGCATCGCCACCGGCTTCAGCCCGGCGACCTCGAACCGCGAGATGACCCGCCCGATGACGCCCTTCTCGACCCCGTCGGGCTTGATGATGGAAAGGGTGCGCTCGATTCCCATGTGCTCGTCTCTCCTCGGCGCGACGCCCGCGCTAGCGGGCTCGCGACCTGGTCCGGGCGGCGGGCCGGGGGGCCGCCCTCCCCTTGGCGGGCCTGGCGATCCTCGCGGCCTTGCCGCGCTGCCTGCGCGAGAGCACCTCCTGCATCGTCGCGCCCAGGAGGTGCGGGCCGTCGCAGACGGCGATCCCGGCCTCCTTCATGGCCTCGATCTTGGCCTCGGCGGTGTCGGCCCCTCCCGAGATCACCGCGCCGGCGTGGCCCATCCGCCGGCCCGGGGGCGCGGTGCGGCCGGCGATGAAGCCCACCACCGGCTTGGTCATGTGCTCCCGGACGAAGGCGGCCCCCCGGGCCTCCTCGGAGCCGCCGATCTCGCCGATCATGATGACGGCGTCGGTCCCGGGGTCCGACTCGAAGCGGGAGAGGCAGTCGACGAAGTCGGTGCCGTGCACCGGGTCGCCGCCGATCCCCACCGCGGTGGACTGCCCCAGGCCGAGGTCGGAGAGCTGCTTCACCGCCTCGTAGGTCAGCGTGCCCGAGCGCGACACCACCCCGATGCGCCCCGGCCGGTGGATGTGGCCCGGCATGATCCCGATCTTGCACTGGCCCGGCGTGATCAGGCCCGGGCAGTTGGGGCCGATGAGGCGCGTCCCGGGCTGGCCCTCGAGGTAGCGCCGCACCTTCACCATGTCGAGGATGGGAATGCCCTCGGTGATGCACACCACCAGCGCCACCCCGGCGTCGGCCGCCTCGACGATGGCGTCGGCGGCGAAGGGAGGCGGCACGAAGATGGCGGCGGCCTCGGCCCCGGTGGCCCCGACCGCCTCGTGCACGGTGTTGAAGATGGGGACCCGCTCCTGGAAGGTGGAGCCCCCGCGGCCGGGCGTCATCCCGGCGACCACGTTGGTCCCGTACCCCAGCATCTGGCCGGTGTGGAAGCTCCCCGCCGAGCCGGTGATGCCCATCACCACCACCCGGGTATTCCTGTCGACGAAGATGCTCACGGGGTCCCCTAGGATGCCCGGGCCGCGGCCACGGCCTTCACCGCCGCGTCGCCCAGGTCGTCGGCCGCCACGATGCGCAGGCTGCTCTGCGCCAGGATCTGCTTGCCCAGATCGACGTTGGTGCCCTCGAGCCGCACCACCAGCGGGATGCGGAGCTCCATGTGGCGCGCCGCCGCCACGATGCCGTTGGCGATGACGTCGCACTTCATGATGCCGCCGAAGATGTTCACCAGCACCGCCCGCACGTGCGGGTCGCCCAGCAGGATCCGGAAGGCCGCCATCACCTTCTGCTCGTCGGCGCCGCCGCCCACGTCGAGGAAGTTGGCCGGGCGCCCGCCGGAGAGCTTGATGATGTCCATGGTGGCCATGGCCAGGCCGGCGCCGTTCACCATGCAGCCGATGTCCCCGTCGAGCGCGATGTACTGGAGGTCGTACTCCTTGGCCTGGTTCTCGCGCGGGTCCTCCTCGTCGGGATCGCGCATGGCGGCGATGTCGGGGTGGCGGTAGAGCGCGTTGTCATCGAAGTTCATCTTGGCGTCGAGCGCCAGCACCCTCCCCGACTCGGTGACGATCAGGGGGTTGATCTCCGCCAGCGACGCATCGGTGGCGACGTAGGCGTTGTAGAGGCTGGTGGCGAACTTGGCGAAGGACTTGACCGTCTCGCCCTGGAGCCCCAGGCCGTAGGCCAGGCGCCGGGCCTGGAACGGCAGGTAGCCGGTGACCGGGTCGATGGCCACCTTCAGGATCCTCTCGGGGTGGCTCTTGGCCACCTCCTCGATCTCCACCCCGCCCTCGGAGGAGGCCATCATCGTCACCCGGCCGCTCTCGCGGTCGAGCGTCATGCCCAGGTAGATCTCCCGGGCGATGCGGCACCCCTCCTCGACGTAGACCTTGCGGACCTCCTGCCCCTCGGGGCCGGTCTGCGGCGTCCGCAGCAGCATGCCCAGCATGTCGTCGGCCAGGGCCCGCACCTCCTCGGGCGAGCGGGCCAGCTTCACCCCGCCGGCCTTGCCGCGGCCGCCGGCGTGGATCTGGGCCTTGACCGCCACCGTGCCGCCGCCGAGCTGGCGCGCCGCCCCCTCGGCCTCCAGCGCGGTGCGCGCCAGGATGCCGCGCGGGACGGGAACGCCCCACGCCCGGAGGATCTCCTTGGCCTGGTACTCGTGGATCTTCACGGGCTCCTCGTGGTCCGCGCCCTCTGCCGCGGGCCGGCGCGGATTCTCCGCGAAACCGGCCCCGGCGTCGAGTCGCGGCCTGGGGGGTGTGCACGCGAACGAAGGGGCCGGCACCTCCCCGGGCGCCGGCCCCCTGCGACGAGACCGCGAGATGGGGCCTAGAGCTTGGTCTCGGCCACCGACTTGCGGACGCTCTCGACCGACTTGGCCAGCATGGCCTTCTCGGCGTCGTTCAGGTCGAGCTCGACGACCTTCTCCACGCCGCCGGCGCCGATGACCGCCGGCACGCCCACGAAGAGGCCGCGGATGCCGTACTGGCCCTCGAGCAGCGCCGAGCAGGCCACCACCCGCTTCTTGTCGCGCAGGAAGCTCTCGGCCATGGTGATGGCGGAGATGGCCGGCGCGTAGAAGGCCGAGCCGGTGCCGAGCAGCTGGACGATCTCGCCGCCGCCCTTGCGGGTGCGGTCGACGATGGCGTCCAGCTTCTGCTGGTCGACGAACTTGGTCAGCGGCACGCCGTTGATGGAGGAGTAGCGCAGCAGCGGCACCATGTCGTCGCCGTGCCCACCCAGCACCATGGCGTTGACGTCCTGGGGCGACACGCCGGCGGCGGCGCCGACGAAGTACTGGAAGCGCGCCGTGTCGAGCACGCCGGCCATGCCCACCACCCGGTTCTTGGGGAACCCGGTGACCTTGTACATCGCGTACACCATCGAATCGAGCGGGTTGGTGACCACGACGACGAAGGAGTTGGGGGCGTAGGTCTTGATGCCCTCGGCCACCTTGGTGATGGCCTCCAGGTTCACCTTGAGGAGGTCGTCGCGGCTCATGCCCGGCTTGCGGGGCACGCCGGCGGTGACGATGCAGACGTCCGCGCCCTTGATGACCGAGTAGTCGGTCGTGCCGCCGCCGCTGACCTCGACGTCGAACTTGAAGACGCCGCGCGTCTCCTGCAGGTCGAGCGCCTTGCCCTTGGCGACGCCCTCCAGGATGTCCACCAGGACGACGTCGCCGAGCTCCCGCTGCCCGGCGAGCAGGGCCATGGTGCCGCCGATCTGGCCTGCGCCGATGAGTGCGATCTTGTTCCGAGCCATGTGCGTTCTCTCCGAAGGGGTCCGGGGGGACTACATGTGCTTGATGATCTCGTCTCCGAACTGCGAGCACTTCACCTCGACCGTGTCCTGGATGCCCTCCTGCTTCATCAGGCGGGCGAAGTCGTAGGTCACGCGGTGGGCGCCGATGGCGCCGTCCATGCCCTTGATGATCAGGTCGGCGGCCTCGTTCCAGCCCATGTGGCGGAACATCATCTCGCCGGAGAGGATCACCGAGCCCGGGTTCACCTTGTCCTGGTCGGCGTACTTGGGCGCGGTGCCGTGGGTGGCCTCGAAGATGGCGTGGCCGGTGACGTAGTTGGCGTTGCCGCCGGGGGCGATGCCGATGCCGCCCACCTGCGCCGCCAGCGCGTCGGAGAGGTAGTCGCCGTTCAGGTTCAGCGTGGCGACCACGTCGAACTCGTCCGGGCGGGTCAGGACCTGCTGGAGGGTGATGTCGGCGATGGCGTCCTTGACGAGGAGCCTCCCGCCGGCGAGCGCCGCCTTCTGCTCGGCGTTGGCGGCCTCCTCTCCCTTCTGCGCCTTGGTCCGCTCCCACTGCTCCCAGGTGTAGACCCGGTCGGCGAACTCGCGCTCGGCGAGGGCGTAGCCCCAGTTCCGGAAGGCGCCCTCGGTGTACTTCATGATGTTGCCCTTGTGGACGAAGGTGACGCTCTTGCGCCTGGCCGCCAGGGCGTAGTTGATGGCGGCGCGGACGAGCCGCTCCGTGCCCTCGCGCGACACCGCCTTGATGCCCACGCCGGCCGAGCCCGGGAAGCGGATCTTCTTGAACTCCTTGGGGAACTCCTTCTCGAGGAAGGCCAGGATCCTCTTCACCTGCTCCGAGCCCGCCTCCCACTCGATTCCGGCGTAGATGTCCTCGGTGTTCTCGCGGAAGATCACCATGTCGACCTTCTGCGGGTTCTTCACGGGCGAGGGCACGCCCTTGAACCAGCGCACCGGCCGCAGGCAGACGTAGAGGTCGAGGAGCTGGCGCAGGGCCACGTTGAGCGAGCGGATGCCGCCGCCGATCGGGGTGGTGAGCGGCCCCTTGATGCCGATGAGGAACTCGCGGTAGGCCTCGACGGTCTCGTCGGGCAGCCAGGTGTTGAACTTGGTGAAGGCCTTCTCGCCGGCGTAGACCTCCATCCAGGCGATCTTCTTCTTGCCCTTGTAGGCCTTCTCCACCGCGGCATCGAGCACCCGGACGCTGGCGCGCCAGATGTCGCGTCCCGTGCCGTCGCCCTCGATGAAGGGCAGGATGGGTCGGTCGGGGACGGCGATCTTGCCGCCCTGCATGGTGATCTTGGCGCCGTCCTTGGGGACAACCGGCTTGGCGTCTGCCATCTGGAAGGACCTCGGTATGGAAGGGAGGGAGGCCGGCTTTCTACACCCCCAAAACGAGCCTGTAAAGCGCGAAACGCCCCGACCGGAGCGTCCCGCACCCCCCACCATTCGCAGGGTTGCGCGCCGGATTGCCCGAAAGACGTACCCCCGGTGGGATGGGGCCCGGAAGGCCCGGCGGAGGAGCCCCGGAGCCTCAGCCCGACGCCCAGGAGACGAGCCGTGCGCCCGCCCTGGCCACGGCCTCGCGCGCCGCCGGATGGCAGAGCGCCCTGAGCTCCACCTCCCGCTCGGCGCCGAACGAGGTCCGCGCCTGCCGCGGCGCGTACCCCGGGTGCGCCATGAGCTCGGTCGTCCCCTCGCTCCCGGCGAGGGCCTCCAGCGCCGCGACCAGGCGCGGGAGCGTCCAGCAGGGCCGCAGGTCCGCGTCGCCCAGGAAGGAGTCCGAAGTCCGCACCGAGCGGGCGCGCAGCGCGGCGCGCATGCCGGCATCGAGGGCGCGCAGCGGGAGCCCGCTCTCCGCCGCCACCTCGGCGAAGGCCGCGAGCGCCCCCGGCCCGGCGTGGGCGTGCCGGTGCGAGTCGAGGTGGGTGGGCGGCCCCCCGCGCCAGCGCGCGAAGAGCGCGATCTGCCGCCGGATCTCCGCGGCGATGGCCTCGGCCGCGACGGCGCCGGGGAGGACCACGTGGAGGCCGACGCCCAGCGACGGCGGCGCCGCCCGGAGCGCGGCCGCGGCGAAGGGCGTGTCCACCATCGCCGTGGCGCTGGTCACGATGCCGTTCCCGTGCGCCTCGAGGATGCCCCGGTCTATCTCCGGGTCGTAGCCCAGGTCGTCCGCGTTGACGATGAGCAGGCGCATGGTCGCGATCCCTCGTCTAGCGCGGAAGCGCCGGCGGCGCGAGCCGGGTCGGGACGGCCCGCGCCGCGCTAGCGGCTGGCGCGGAGCGGCGTCTCGGGCCGGCACTCGAGCTCGCCCAGGTCCACGACCGCGCCCGCGCCCGGGGCGACGTCGAGGTCCACCGCGCAGAAGCCCTCCCGCCACTCCACCTCGGCCCGGTGCCGGCCCTCCGGCAGGCCGTCGATCCAGAAGCGGCCCTCGGGCGTCACCGGCGAGGCCCGCCGCAGGTCGCCCGCCGCCACGGTCACCTCGCCGTTCGCCGGCCGGACCCGCCCCTCCGGCAGCGGCACCGCGAGCGCCCCGGTCACCGCCGCGATGCGCCGGACGGCGAACCGGGCCACCGCGCCTCCCCGCAGCGGCGGGGCCACCAGCTGCTCCAGCGGGCCGAGGTCGTACTCCAGGGGCACGTCCTCGCCGCGGATGGAGAGGCGGTTCGCCTGGTAGGGCAGGAGCGAGGGGACGAGCAGGTCTCCGTCCCGGTCGGTGCGCCCCACCTCCTGGTTCTCGAGCAGGGTGCGGACGCCCTCGACCCCCGGCACCTGCACCAGGGCGAAGCTCGAGTCGACCGCCCGCGTCGCGAAGAAGCGGCCGTCCACGAGAACCAGCCCTCCGGAGGCCCGCAGGCTCCCGCCCGCCGCCTGCCCGACCTGGGTCCACTCGGCCTCCACCAGGCCCTGCGGGCGCTGCACCTGTCCCACCGCGTCGAGTGTCGAGGGGCCCGGGCCCCCGCCCTGGGCGCGGAGGCGGTAGCCCTCGCCGTCGCCCCGCGGCAGCGTCCGCTGCGCCCCGATGCCCGCCTGCGCCTCCCCCGCGGCGCTCCGCCCGGCCGAGAGCTCGGTGCTGGTGCGCGGGCCGGCCGCCCAGGAGAGGAGCGCCAGCAGGGTGGTGCCCGCCCCGCCTCCGGGCTGGCGGCCCACCTCGGCCGAGAGGAAGAGCACCGCCCCGAGCCCGAGCCCGATGGAGACGCGCCCGCCCGCGGAGGCCGCGTCGCCGGCATCGCGCCAGCGGGAGAGGCGCAGCGTGGCCTCGAGCGACACGGCGCGCGCCACCGCCCTGCCGGCGAAGGCGTCGAGCGACAGGGAGGGGCGGTCCTGCCCGGGATCCAGCGAGGTGGTGGCGTAGCGCGCGGTCTGGGCCGCGGCCCGGACCCCGGCCGAGCCTCCCCGGGACACGAAGCTCCAGGCGAGCTGGCCCGCGGCCCCGGCCCGGCCGGCCGCGCCGCTCGCCCCGGCGGAGAGGTCTAGCTCCCCCCACGGCAGGGCGGTGGTGAGGCCCGGCCCGCCCGACACGGCGTGAGCCGACGCCTCGGCCCGCAGCCCGGCGGTGAGGCGGTCGCTGAAGCCCAGGCGGTGGCGCGCCAGCAGCACCGGCTCGCCGTAGTCGAAGCTGGTCCCGCCGAGGTCCCGGCGGGCGAACCCCAGGTAATAGCCGTAGTCGGTGAGCCCCTCGGCCAGGAGGCCCGAGGAGAAGTAGTAGCGCGCGTCGAGCTCCTGGGTGCGGCCGAAGGCGTCCTTCAGCACCGCCTGCACCACCCCGGCGCCGGAGGTCGCCGGCAGGTTCGACAGGTCGTAGGTGCCGGGGGCGAGCCGCTCCCGGCGCACCAGCGCGCCGTTGACGTAGACCTCCAGGGTCGAGGGCGAGGTGGCCACCGCCTGCCCGCGCGGCAGCGGGGCGTGGACGAAGTAGGGGTCGAGGGAGAGCTCGCGCTGCACCCCCAGGCCCCCGAGGAGCAGGCTGCCGCCGAGCGGCCCGGCCGCGGCCGACATGTCCCCGGCCACCCAGCGGCGCAGCGCCTCCGGCTCGTCGCGGGTCAGGCTGGTGAGCCCCCGCGCCCACTCACCGTCCTCCCGGCGCGAGGCGGCGCCCAGCAGGAGCCAGCCGCCGCCGCTGGCCCCGAGCTCGAAGTCGGCCACCGGGCGGCCGGGCCAGCGCCCCTCCACGGCGTAGTCGAGGAAGGCCGCCGGGTCGCTGCGCGCCACCAGTCCCTCCGGCCGCGGCGAGGCCCGCAGGTCGAGCGAGCGCCGCGCCAGCAGCTCCGGGGCGGCGGTGAGGCGCAGCGCCAGGGCGCGCTCGTCCAGCTCGAAGCCCAGGGCCGGGGCCAGCGACCGGAGCGAGACCCTCCGGCCGCCCTCCATCTCGGCCCGCCTGCCCTCGGGGAGGCGGAGGCCCGCCGCCTCGAGCAGCCGCGGGTCGATCCAGGCGTCTCCGCCCTGCAGGACGACGAGCGCCGTGCCCAGGGGCTGGCCGTTCAGGAAGAGGTCGAGCTCGGCCCGGACCGGGGCCGGAGGAGGAGGAGGCGGGGGCGTGAGGCCGGCGTCCCGGGAGGCCGCCGCCGGGGAGCGCGTCTCCTGCGCCGGCGCGGCGGCGGGCCACAGGGCCGCCAGCGCGGCCAGGGCCAGCGCGCGGGTGAGCCGTCGCCCCTCAGGGCCCACAGGCTCCTCCGGGCGCTTCCACCCGGGCGCGCAGGACCTCCTTCTCCAGGGCCGCCTCGACGGCCAGGGCCCGCACCTCGGCGCAGCGCCCGGCCGGGAGCGGAACCTCGAAGCGGCGCTCGCCGCCCGCCAGGACGTACCAGGCGTCCAGGTCGCGGGCGAAGACCGCCTTGCCGTCCGCGCCCAGGCCCTCGAGGCGGACCCGGGACGGCCGGACGCGGACCGTCCCGGTGTTCCGCAGCGCGAAGGCCGCCCGCCCCTTCTCGAGCGAGAGCCCGGCCAGCTCCGCCCGCACCTCCGGGCGCCCGGGCGCGACGAAGACCGGGATGCCGATGCGCGAGAGCACCTGCACCTGCGACCTGTCGCCGGCCCGCTCGGGCGGCGGCAGCTCCTCGAGGAAGATGCGGTAGCTCCCCTCCACCGCCCCGGCCCGGGCACGGGTGCCGATGCGGAGGTTGCGCTCCTCGCCCGGGCCGATGGCGACGATGGGGGGGAAGACGATCACGTCCCCGGTGGGCGAGAGCCGCATCTGGCCGTCCTCGGCCTGCGCCCACAGGGTCGCCTTCACCTCGATGCGGACCGGCTCGCTGCCGCCGTTGCGGAGCGTGAGGATGGCGCGCGGCTCGCGCGCCGAGAGATCGATCAGGACCGGGTGAACCCGGAGGTCGGCGGCGCGCGCCCCCCCGCCCGCCGCCAGGGCGGGGAGGAGGAGCGCCAGCCGCCGCGTCGCCCGGCCCAGGCTCAGAAGTTCACCGTGGCGACGACGCTGTCGGCGTAGGCGCCGGCGGGGACGGTGGTCTGTCCCGCCGCGACTCGGCCGTACACGGGGACGGTCTGCGCCGCGCCCGAGCCCGTGCCGCCGACACCGGTCGGCTGGGTGTTCCCCCAGACCGTGCTCCGGCCGCTGTCGCTGTAGAGCTCGTACCCCAGGCGGCTGGCGCCGAGGGACATGGAGCGGGACACCCCGGCGGTGGCGCCGCCCGAGCCGGCGCCCAGGCCGACCCACCAGGCGCGGGAGGCGGTGCAGGTGACCACCACCGATCCGGCGCCGTCCACTGCGGTGGCGGCGACGGGGTCGTAGTTGCCGAAGACGATGGGGTTGGCGCTGATGCTGCAGTTGTTGATCACCGTGGCGCTGACCGCGAGGTTGGCGGTCGCCGTCTGGGCGAGCGCCGGCGCGGCGAGCCCGAGGGCGAGGGCGGCGAGGGCGTAGCGGAGGCTTCTCTTCATGGTGGCTCCTGATGGCGGGTTGTCACTCAGAGTCACGACGTCGACCGAGGCTGACCCTGAGGCTAGGTGCCGCATTGCGCGCCGTCAAAAGTTCGGCCGTCCCGCGTTCGCGGTCGTGAGGCGCTGTGCGCCTCCCGGCCACCCGCCGGCGCGCCCGCCGCGGTGCGCCGCCGGGCGCGAGGGTGCGCGGGGCGCGCAGCGTGTGGGCGGGCGGCCGACTTGCGCCTCGCCCGCCCGTCGGCCACCATTCGGCGCCATGATCCTTCGCACCGCGCTCCTGGCCGCTGCCGTCGCCGCCCTCCCCGCGGCCGCCCGGGCCCAGGCCTGCACCGTCCGCGGGGTCACCGGGGTGGCCTTCGGGGCCTACGACCCCATCGGCGCCAACGCCGCGGCGCCGCGCGACTCCACCGGCCAGGTCCAGTACCGCTGCCGCCGCGTCGCGCCGCTGGTGACGCTCTCGGCCGGCGCCGCCGGCTCCTTCCAGCCGCGGCAGCTGCGCCAGGGCGCCCAGGGCCTGGGCTACAACCTCTACCGCGACGCGGCCCGCAGCCAGGTCTGGGGCGACGGCACGGGAGGGACCTTCACGGTGCTGGGCCAGCGAGGCAACCGGACGCTGGTGATCTACGGCCGCATCTTCCCGGGGCAGCCGGTCCCGGCCGGGACCTACGCCGACACCGTCGTGGCGACCCTGAATTTCTAGGGCTGGCTGTCCTTTCCGGGAGGCGGCGTCGGCGCCGGCGGCCGGAAGTCGTAGAGCGATTCCACCTTCACGTTGCGATATCGCTCCAGCTTCTGGGCCATGCGCGAGAGCTGCGCCAGGAAGCCCTTCACGTCCACCGGGCCGCGGCCGGCGCCCTTGCGGCGCTTCTTCGCCTCGGCCAGGACCAGCTTGCGCACCTCGCGCGGGTGGAAGAGGAAGGCCCCGGAGAAGTGCAGCCGCCCGTCGTGGGGCAGGAGCCGGGCCTCGAGCAGGTCGCCCTTCTCGAGCCCCGCCATGAGGCGGCGCTCGGTCACCTCCAGGTCCTCGCGGCTGAAGACGTCGCGCAGGCGGATCGACTCGCCCGGGCGGATCTTGCGCACCTCGAAGAGGCCGTGGACCGCCTTCCCCAGGGCGCGGAAGCGCGCCAGCTCGTCGCTGCCGTAGGACGGCGCCTGGTCGCGCAGGAAGAGCTCCAGGGTGGTGTAGTCGCCGCCTCCGGGGCGGTGGTCGTAGAGGTAGTAGTCGAGCATCCCGTTCATCCGGGCCTCGAAGCTGCGCTCGTCCTCGTGCGGCTCGCCGTAGCGATCGAAGTAGGCGCGCCGCGCCCGCAGGAGCTCGTCCTGGCGCTCCGCGGCGGTGGCCCATGCCAGGAGCTTCTCGTGAAGCTCCGTCAGGGTCACCGGCTCTCCATCATCCGCACGAACCGGGCGAAGAGCTGCCGGGCGTCGTGGGGGCCGGGCGAGGCCTCGGGGTGGTACTGGACGCCGAAGGCCGGCGCGTCGAGCACCTCGATGCCCTCCACCGTCCCGTCGTTCAGGTTGCGGTGCGTCACCCGGGCCCGCTTCCCCAGGCGCTTCTCGTCCACGGCGAACCCGTGGTTCTGGCAGGTGATGTCCACCTTGCCGGTGGCCAGCTCCATCACCGGCTGGTTCGCGCCCCGGTGGCCGAACTTGAGCTTGAAGGTCGAGGCCCCCACCGCCAGCGAGAGGATCTGGTGCCCGAGGCAGATGCCGAAGACCGGCACCTTGCCGAGGAGGCCGGCCACCGCCTCCCGCCCGCCCGTCACCGCCGCCGGGTCCCCCGGCCCGTTGGTGAGGAAGACGCCGTCGGGCCGGAGCGCCAGCGCCTGCTCGGCCGAGGTGGCGCTGGGGACCACCGTGACCCGGCAGCCGGCCTCGGCCAGGAGCCGGAGCATGGCGCGCTTCAGCCCCCAGTCGTAGGCCACCACGTGGAGGTGCGGCGCGGCCAGGGCCTTCCGCTCCTCGCGCCGCCAGGCGTCGGCCCCCGCCTCCTTCCACTCGTAGGCCACGGGCGTCGAGATGCGCGAGGCCAGGTCCTGGCCCTCCATTCCCGGGAGCCGCCGGGCGCGGTCGACCAGCGCCCGGGCCCCGCCCTCGGTGGAGATGACGCCCATCTGGGCGCCGGCGGTGCGCAGGTGCTTCACCAGGCGCCGGGTGTCGATGCCGTGGATGCCCACCACCCGGTGGGCCTCGAGGTAGGCGGCCAGGCTCCGCTCGGCCCGGAAGCTGGAGGGCTCCTCGGCGTGGTGCCGGACGATGAAGCCGGTGGCCTGGGGCCTCTCCGACTCCTCGTCGGCCAGGTTGACGCCGTAGTTCCCCTGCTCGGGATAGGTCATGCAGACCATCTGCCCGACGTAGGAGGGGTCGGTGAGGATCTCCTGGTAGCCGGTCATGGCGGTGTTGAAGACCACCTCGCCGGTGGCCTCGCCCTGCGCCCCGAAGGACCAGCCCTGGTAGACCTCCCCGTCGGCGAGCGCCAGGATGGCCTTCCTCATCGGGCGGCCCTTCCCGTCTCGTGGACCACCGCGCCGTCGACCACCGTGAAGGCGCAGCGCCCGGTGAGCAGCGCGCCCTTCCACGGGGTGTAGCGCCCCTTGGAGAGGAAGCGCTCGGGCTCGACGCGCCACTCGGCGGCCGCGTCGAGCACGGCCAGGTCGGCCGGCGCCCCCCGGGACAGCGAGCCGCCGGGCAGCCCGAAGACGCGGGCCGGGGCGCTGGTGAGCGCCTCCACCAGCCGCACCTCGGAGAGCAGCCCCCGCCGCACCAGCCCCAGGCAGACCGCGAAGGCGGTCTCCAGCCCCACCACGCCGTTGGCGGCCTGGTCGAACTCGAGGTCCTTCTCCACCGCGGAGTGGGGGGCGTGGTCGGTGGCGATGCAGTCGATGGTGCCGTCGGCGAGCGCCTCCTGGACGGCGCGCTGGTCCTCGGCCGAGCGCAGGGGCGGGTTCATCTTCCAGGCGGTGTCGTAGCCGGCCCGGGCCAGGTCCTCGTCGGTGAGGGCCAGGTGGTGCGGCGTCGCCTCGGCCGTGACCCGGAGGCCGCGCCGCTTGGCCTCGCGGATGGCGCGGACGCTGCCGGCCGCGGAGACGTGCTGCACGTGGAGCCGCCCCCCGGTGAGCTCGGCCAGCTCGACGTCGCGCCAGACCATGACCGCCTCGGCCTGCGCCGGCATGCCCCGCAGGCCGAGCCGGGTCGCCGCCGGTCCCTCGTTCATCGCCCACCGGCCGGCGAGCAGCGGGTCCTCCTCGTGGACCGCCACCGGCAGGTCGAAGGCCCGGGCGTACTCCAGGGCCCGGCGCATCAGCGCCGGCGAGGCGACCGGCTTCCCGTCGTCGGACACGGCCACGCACCCGGCCGCCTTGAGCTCGCCGTACTCGGCCAGCTCCTCGCCCTTCTGGCCCCGGGAGATGCAGCCCGCCGGGTAGACCCGGGCGGCGGCGGCGGCCGCCGCCCGCGCCAGCACCAGCTCGGTGACCGAGGCGTTGTCGTTCGGCGGCGCGGTGTTGGGCATGGCCACCACGGAGGTGAAGCCGCCCGCCGCCGCGGCCCGGGCGCCCGTGGCCACCGTCTCCTTGTACTCCTGCCCCGGCTCGCGCAGGTGCACGTGCAGGTCGATGAGGCCGGGCGTGACCCACTTGCCCCGGGCGTCGATGGCGCGCGCGCCCTGGGGGCGCTCGACCCGCTCCGCCACCTCGGCCACGCGCCGGTCGCGGACGACGACGGTGCGGATGCCGTCCACCCCGTTCGCCGGGTCGATGACCCGGCCGCCCTCGATGAAGAGCAGGTCAGACATCGGCGACGGCGCCTCCGGCGAGCAGGTAGAGGATGGCCATCCGGACCGCCACGCCGTTCTGCACCTGGTCGAGGATGACGCTGCGCGGCCCGTCGGCCACCTCGGGGGAGAGCTCCACCCCGCGGTTGATGGGGCCGGGGTGGAGGATGCAGCAGCCGGGGGCCAGCCAGGCCTCGGCCTTGGCGGCGGACAGGCCCCAGAGCTTGGAGTACTCGCGGGTCCCGGGGATGAGGGGGTCGCCGATGCGCTCGTGCTGGATGCGCAGCATCATCACCGCGTCCGCGCCCTCGAGCGCCTTCTGCAGCGAGTGGTGCACCTCGGCCCCGAGCTGCTCGATGCCCGGGGGGATCATGGTCGGGGGGCCGCAGACGCGGACCCGCGCCCCGAGCTTGCGCAGGCCGTGCAGGTCGGAGCGGGCCACCCGGGAGTGGGAGACGTCGCCGACGATGGCCACGGTCTTCCCGGCGATCAGGCCGAAGTCGGGCGGGGCGTCGGCGCCCTTCCCCGCCGCGCGGGTGAAGTGCTCCGCCAGGGTGAAGGCGTCGAGCAGGCCCTGGCTCGGATGCTCGTGGGCGCCGTCGCCGGCGTTGACCACGGCGCAGCCCACCCTGTCGGCCACCAGCCGCGGCGCCCCCGAGGAGGCGTGGCGGATGACCAGCACGTCGGGGCGCATGGCCTCGAGGTTCCGGGCCGTGTCGACGAGCGTCTCCCCCTTCGACACCGAGGAGCCCGCGCTGGTCCAGTTGAGCGCGTCGGCGGACAGGATCTTGGCCGCGGTCTCGAAGGAGCTGCGGGTGCGGGTGGAGGCCTCGAAGAAGAGGTTCACCACCGCCTTGCCGCGGAGCGTCGGCACCTTCTTCAGCGGCCGGTTCAGGACCTCCTTCATGGAGACCGCCAGGCGCAGCACCTCGAGGATCTCCTCCGCCGAGAGGTCCTCGAGGGCGATGAGGTGGCGGTGCCTGCCGATCATGCCTTCCTCGCCCGGACCACCACCGCGTCCTCCCCGGCGCCCCCCTCGGCGAGGCGCACCTGCACGTCCTCCCCGCCGCCGGCCTCGACGCGGGCCCCGGCGAAGTCCGCGGCGATGGGCAGCTCCCGCCCGCCGCGGTCGATGAGCACCGCCAGCCAGACCCGCCGCGGCCGCCCGAAGTCGACCAGCTCGTCGAGGGCCGCGCGGATGGTCCGCCCGGTGTAGAGCACGTCGTCCACCAGCACGATGGTCCGGCCCTGGACCGGGAAGCGGATGTCGGTGGGCCCGACCACCGGCGCGCTGCCGCGCTCGGCGAGGTCGTCGCGGTACAGGGCGATGTCGAGCGTGCCCAGGGGCGGCGGGCTCCCCGACGCCTGCCCGATGAGCGCGCGCAGCCGCTCGGCGAGGTGCACCCCGCCGCGGCGGACCCCGACGATGGCCAGCTCGCCCGGCCGTGCGCCGGCGGTCTCCGCCCGCGCCAGGATCTCGGCCGCCATGCGCCGCACCGCGGCCGCGACCGCGTCCGGGCCCAGGGCCACGCGCTCGGCGCTCACCGGGAGGGCCCCCAGTCGGCCCGGGAGATGTCCATGGTGACGTCCACCCGCATGGTCCTCTCCGTCCAGCGGTCGAGGATGGGATAGTAGACGTCGCGGTGGTAGTCGAAGGCCACGTGCAGCGTCGGCGGCACCGCCGAGGTGTCGCGCTCCCAGGTGACCTCCTGGGGGGCCACCTCCACGGTGGGGCGCGCCTCCGGGCGGCCGTCCGGCCCCGGCACCTGGATGGTGTCGAGGGTCCGCAGCTTCTGGCACATGTGCTCGACCAGGGCGGCGTCGTCCGGGTTCTTGACCGCCTGGTTGCCGTAGTCGCGCACCACCTGCGTGGCCGCGTAGTGGACGAACCAGACGGGGATCCAGACCACGGCCAGGTACCCCGCGCCCACCAGCACCGCCAGGATGAGCGCGGTGACCCAGGTGATGGCCCCGCGCTCGCCGAGGATGCCCGGTCTGCGAGAGGAGGAGGCCATCGGCGGGAGGTCTTTTAACCCCGTTCCATCGGTTTGGAAAGCCGGGTGTTCCCGGCCGGCCGCGGGGCCCGCCCGGGCCGCATCCCCCGGGCCCGCCGGGTTGCGAGCGACAGGCCTCGGTCCGGCTTCGCCGGATCGAGGTGTGGTCAATCCTCCACCTTGAGGACGGCGAGGAAGGCGGACTGCGGGATCTCGACCGAGCCCACCTGCTTCATCCGCTTCTTCCCCTCCTTCTGCCGCTCGAGGAGCTTGCGCTTGCGCGTGATGTCGCCGCCGTAGCACTTGGCCAGCACGTTCTTGCGGAAGGCCTTGACCGTCTCGCGGGCGATGACCTTGGCGCCGATGGCCGCCTGGATGGCCACCTCGTACATCTGCTTCGGGATCTCCTCCCGCAGCTTCCGGCAGAGCTCGCGCCCCCGCAGGTAGGCGCGCTCGCGGTGCACGATGGAGGAGAGCGCGTCCACCGGCTCGCCGTTGATGAGGATGTCGAGCTTGACCAGGTCGGCCTCCTCGTAGCCCTTGAGCTCGTAGTCGAGCGAGGCGTAGCCGCGGCTGACGCTCTTCAGCTTGTCGAAGAAGTCGAAGACCACCTCCGCCAGCGGGATGTCGTAGGTGATCTGCACCCGCGCCGTGCCCGCGTAGCGCATGTCCTTCTGGATGCCGCGCCGGTCCTGGCACAGCTTGAGGATGGCGCCCACGTCCTCGGTCCGGGCGTGGATGTGGCAGGTGAGGTGGGGCTCCTCGAGCCGGGCGATCCTCTGCACCGGCGGGAGCCGGGCCGGGTTGTCGATCTCCTGCACCTCGCCCTGGGTGTCGGTCACCCGGTAGACCACCGAGGGCGCGGTGGTGATGAGCGAGAGCTGGTACTCCCGCTCCAGCCTCTCCTGCACGATCTCCATGTGGAGCAGGCCCAGGTAGCCGCAGCGGAAGCCGAAGCCCAGCGCCTGCGAGGTCTCGGGCTCGTAGGTGAAGGCCGAGTCGTTGAGCCGGAGCTTCTCCAGGGCGTCGCGCAGCTGGTCGTAGTCGGCCGCCTCGATCGGGAAGACGCCGCTGAAGACCATGGGCTTCACCACCTTGAAGCCCGGGAAGGGAGCCTCGGTGGGGCGATCGGCCCCGGTGATGGTGTCTCCCACCTTGGCGTCGTGGACCTCCTTGACGTTGGCGACCACCACCCCGACCTCCCCGGCGATGAGCCGGGGCACGGGGCGCGAGAAGGGGGCGAAGACGCCGAGCTCCTGCACCTCGAACTGCTTGCGGTTGGAGAGGAACAGGATCCGCTGCCCGGGCTCGAGGGCGCCCTCGAAGACCCGCACCAGCATCACCACCCCCCGGTACGAGTCGTACCAGGAGTCGAAGACGAGGGCCTTGAGCGGCGCCCCGGGGTCGCCCGCCGGCGCCGGCACCTTCCGCACCACCTGCTCCAGGATCTCCTCGATGCCCACGCCCTCCTTGGCGCTCGCCGGGACGGCCTCGGAGGCGTCGAGGCCGATGACCTCCTCGATCTCGCGCCGCACGCCCTCCACGTCGGCGCTGGGCAGGTCGATCTTGTTGATCACCGGGACGATCTCGAGGTCGTGGTCCAGCGCCTGGTAGACGTTGGCCAGCGTCTGCGCCTCGACGCCCTGGCTCGCGTCCACCACCAGGATGGCGCCCTCGCAGGCGGCCAGCGACCGCGAGACCTCGTAGGCGAAGTCCACGTGGCCGGGGGTGTCGATGAGGTTCAGGACGTAGTCCTTCCCGTCCCGGGCGCGGTAGGCCATCCGCACCGTCTGCGCCTTGATGGTGATCCCGCGCTCCCGCTCCAGCTCCATGTTGTCGAGGAACTGGGCCTGGGCCTGGCGCTCGGTCACCGTCCCGGTGCGCTCGAGCAGCCGGTCGGCCAGCGTCGACTTCCCGTGATCGATGTGCGCGATGATCGAGAAGTTGCGGATGTTCGCGTTCTCTGCCGCCATCGGGAGCGGGGCTTTTACCACGGCGCCCGCGGCCGTGCTCGGGAGGTCCGGTCCCTCCGACCCCTTCCGGGTGTGTCCGGCATTCCGGCGAGATCACAGCATGTTGTGGCGGCCATGACGATACACCACCATATCTTGTGTTCACCTGCTTGACACTCTGCCGTGCGCGGCTAGACTCCCCCCTCGCTGATAGCGGGAGCGAGCCGGACTTCGCGCAGTCTGCCGGCTCGGGCGCCAGGGGCGGTGGGACTGGGGCGGCGGGTGGCGTGGCGGTGTCAGACGAGCGCGATAGCGTCGCCGATCTGGGATTGCGGGGGCGATGGCGGGCAGGCCGGGGAGCAGGCACCCCGGAACACGGAACCAGCTGACTCGAGCACCTGTGACTCGATCCTCCGGCCTCTCACGAGGGCCGGCCGGGGGAGTCTCGCGGCCGGGGTGGCCCGGCCGGACATCGACGAGGGGCGGGCCCGGACGGGCCCGGCGAGCGGAGGACAACCGAGATGATCGAGCGAGAGAGCGTCGTCGCGCACCGTCGCACGGGCCGGGCGGCCAGGAAGGGGCGGAAGGGCCTCTCCATCCCCCGGACCTTCACCACGCCCGGCGTGGACCCGTCGGAGGAGATGGCGTGGGAGCTGCGCACCGCCTCCATCACCGCCGAGGGCGGGAAGGTGATCTTCGAGCAGCGCGAGGTGGAGGTCCCCAAGCACTGGTCGGCCCTCGCCGCCAACGTGGTGGCCTCCAAGTACTTCCGCGGCCCCCTGGGCTCCCCCCAGCGGGAGCGCTCGGTGCGCCAGCTCGTCGGGCGGGTGGTGCGGACCATCGGCGCCTGGGGCCGGAAGGACGGGTACTTCGCCTCGGAGGAGGACGCGGTCACCTTCGAGGCCGAGCTCAGCCACCTCCTCTACCGGCAGCGGATGAGCTTCAACTCGCCGGTGTGGTTCAACGTCGGCGTGGAGCAGCACCCGCAGTGCTCGGCGTGCTTCATCAACGCCGTCGACGACTCGATGGACTCCATCCTGCGCCTGGCCCACACCGAGGGGATGCTCTTCAAGTACGGCTCGGGCACGGGCTCCAACCTGTCCAAGATCCGCTCCTCCAAGGAGCCGCTCTCCGGCGGCGGCGAGGCGTCGGGGCCGGTCTCCTTCATGCGCGGCTTCGACGCCTTCGCCGGCGTCATCAAGTCGGGCGGCAAGACGCGGCGCGCGGCCAAGATGGTGATCCTCGACGCCGACCACCCCGACATCCCCGAGTTCGTGACCTGCAAGGCCGAGGAGGAGAAGAAGGCCTGGGCCCTCATCGACGCCGGCTACGACGGCGGCTTCAACGTGAAGGGCGGGGCCTACGACTCGGTCTTCTTCCAGAACGCCAACCACTCGGTGCGCGTCACCGACGACTTCATGCGCGCGGTGCAGGGCAACCAGGAGTGGGCGCTCATCGGGCGGCTCGACGGCAAGGTGGTCGAGAAGGTGCGGGCCCGCGAGCTCATGGAGCGGATCGCCGACGCCGCCTGGACCTGCGGGGACCCCGGCCTGCAGTTCGACACCACCGTCAACGCCTGGCACACCTGCCCGAACACGGACCGCATCAACGCCTCCAACCCGTGCTCGGAGTACATGTTCCTCGACGACAGCGCCTGCAACCTGGCCTCGCTCAACCTCATGACCTTCCGCGGCATCGACGGCGTCTTCGACGTCGAGGCCTTCCAGCGGGCGGTGGACCTCACCATCCTGGCCCAGGAGATCCTGGTCTCCAACGCCAAGTACCCCACGCCCTCCATCGCCCGGAACAGCGAGGACTACCGGCCGCTCGGCATCGGCTACGCCAACCTCGGCGCCCTGCTCATGGCCAGCGGGCTGCCCTACGACTCCGACGCCGGCCGGGCCTGCGCCGGCGCCATCACCGCGCTCATGACCGGGCAGGCCTATGCCATGAGCGCCCGCATCGCCGGCCACGTCGGGCCCTTCGCCGGCTTCGAGAGGAACCGCGAGCCGTGCCTGGACGTGGTCCGCAAGCACGCGGCCCACGTGGACCGGATCGACTCGCGGCTGGCGCCCCGGGAGATCCTGGGGGCGGCGCGGACCTCCTGGGCCGAGGCGGTGCGGCTCTCGCAGCTGCACGGCGTGCGCAACGCCCAGCTGTCGGTGCTGGCTCCCACCGGCACCATCGGCTTCATGATGGACTGCGACACCACCGGCATCGAGCCCGACATCGCCCTGGTCAAGTACAAGAAGCTGGTCGGCGGCGGGGTCCTCAAGATCGTCAACAACACCGTCCCCCTGGCGCTGCACCGGCTGGGCTACAGCCAGGAGGAGGTCGCGTCCATCGTCCAGTTCATCGACGAGATGGAGACCATCGAGGGGGCGCCCGCGCTCCGGGAGGAGCACCTGGACGTCTTCGACTGCGCCTTCAAGCCGCAGAACGGCGCGCGGTCCATCTCCTACATGGGCCACATCCGGATGATGGGCGCGGTGCAGCCCTTCCTCTCGGGCGCCATCTCCAAGACGGTCAACATGCCGACCAGCGCGACGCGGGAGGACATCGAGACCGCCTACCTCGAGGCCTGGAAGCTGGGCCTCAAGGCCATCGCCATCTACCGCGACGGCTGCAAGCGGAGCCAGCCGCTCAACGCCGGCAAGGACAAGGCGGATCCGGCCGAGGCCGCTCCCGAGGCGGCCTCGCGGCTCGCCCGCCGCCGGCTCCCGGACGAGCGCCGCTCCATCACCCACAAGTTCTCCATCGGCGGGCACGAGGGGTACATGACCGTCGGCATGTACGACGACGGGTCGCCCGGCGAGCTCTTCGTGGTGATGGCCAAGGAGGGCTCGGTGGTCTCAGGGCTGATGGACAGCTTCGCCACCTCCATCTCCATGGCGCTGCAGTACGGCGTGCCGCTCAAGGTGCTCTGCGACAAGTTCAGCCACACTCGCTTCGAGCCCTCGGGCTTCACCGGGAACCCGGACATCCCCATCGCCAAGTCGATCGCCGACTACATCTTCCGCTGGCTGGCGCTCAAGTTCCTGCCATCGGAGGAGGGCGCGGCGCCGGTGCGCGAGCTGCTCCCGGGGACGGCTCCGGCGGCGGCGCGGCGGCCGGCGGGGGCCGCCGTGGTCGAGACCCGCGCGGCCGCAGCCGAGCCTCCTCCCGCCGAGGAGAGGACCACGCACACCACCCAGGCCGACGCGCCGCCCTGCCCCACCTGCGGCCACTGGACCGTGCGGAACGGCGCCTGTTACAAGTGCCCGAACTGCGGCACCACCACCGGCTGCAGCTAGCGCTGCGACCCAGGCCTGTGGATCAGGGCCCGGCTCCTGGACCGACGCCCGTGGGCGCCCTGGCACGCGGTGACGGCGCAGGGTCTCGCCGGCGGGCGCCTCCGCAGCCCGCCGGGTGCCACCCCGAGCGCGCGGCCCTGCACCTCGTCCGCGACGAGCTGCCGGCGAGGAGCGCCGCCGTCCGGCGCGTCCGGTGGCTTGCGCGACCGCCGTCAGCGAGGAGCCCCCGCACCGCGGGTTCGCGCGGGTCGCGTACCGAGGTCGCGGGCGAGGACAGCGGCCGAAGGCGAGACCCCTGCGCCGGAGCCCCCGGGTCGGATCGCCTGGGGTGCGCCACCAGACAGCACGAGCGCGCCGCTTCGCGGCCCGCTCGTGTCTAGGGGAGCGCGGCGAGGTAGCGCCGGGCCCATTCCTCCCACTCGGCGAAGGCCGCGAGGTCGCGCACGCGCGGCCTCGCGATCCGGGCCGCGGCCCAGAGCCCCAGGCCCTCCTGGATGGAGCGGCGGGCGAGCTCGCGGTCCTCGAGCCGCGCCGCCACCCGGGAGAGCGCGGCCAGGGACGTGAGGCGGAGCGAGAGGTGGGCCGCGGCGAGGAGCCGGGTGGAGGCCTCGGGCCCGAGGCGCGAGAGGAGCTCGAGCAGGATGTCGCGCGCCTCCGGGAGGCGGCCCGCCGCCTG
>DATIFE010000014.1:0-14001 GCA_035455425.1 Anaeromyxobacteraceae bacterium
TCTTCCCCATGGATGGGGTGACGGTCACCGGCGAGACGCGCGAATTCAAGAACCGACACTTCTGTCCGACCTGCGGCTCGTCGCTCTTTGACCGCTCGGGCGACGAGTTCGAGCTGCACGTCGGCTGCCTCGACGCGCCCAACCAGCTCACGCTCACGTACGAAAGCTGGGTGGTCCGCCGCGAGGCCTGGCTGCCGCGTTTCGACGTCGCGAACCGCTACGAGCGCGACCGCACTACCGAGGGGCGCAGCGATCCGTAGGAGTTTCGCCCGAGCTTGAAACGACATACAGCCTGGGAGAGAGCCAGCGCCATGGGGCTTCTGACTTTCGCGATCAATGTGACGCTGGACGGGTGTTGCGACCACCGCGAAGGGGTTGCCAACGACGAGATGCTCCGCTACTGGACGCGCGTGATGGACGCGGCGGGAGCGATGCTGTTCGGGCGCGTGACCTACGAGCTGATGGAGGACGCCTGGCCCCAGGTGGCGCGGGACCCGAAGGCGACACCGTCGAACCGGGACTGGGCAAAGAAGCTCGAAGCCAAGCCCAAGTACGTGGTCTCGACGACGCGCCGCGACTTCCCGTGGAGCAACACGCATCACGTCGAAGGAGACCTGGCCCGGGCGGTGAAGGCGTTGAAGAAGGCCACGCCGCGCGGACTGCTGGTGGGTAGCCCCAAGCTTTCGGCCGCGCTTCAGCGCCTGGACCTCGTGGACGAATATCGCTTCGTGGTCCACCCCGTGGTGGCCGGGCACGGTCCGTTCTTGTTCTCCGGCCTGCAGCCATCATTGCGCCTGAAGTTCGTGACCTCGACACGGCTCAAATCGGGCATCGTGGCGTTGCACTATCGCCGGCGCTAGCGGCCAAGAACCATCCCAGAGGTGACTGCAGGTGCTGACGATGATCTATCGTTGGCATGGAAGTGCAATTCCGGAACGTTCCTGACGGCTTGTGGGAGCAGATCGCCCCGCTCATCCCGGCTCGCCGCAAGAACACCTTGCGCGGCCGTCCGCCAGTTCCCGACCGAGAGGTGCTCGCCGGGATCGTGTACCGACTCCGCACCGGCTGCCAGTGGAAGGCCCTGCCCAAGGAGTCCGGCTCGGGCTCGACTGCTCGTGCGCCGGGAACGAATCGGCGCTCACTACCTCGGCCCTTCACCTCGCCTGCGCGCTCGTCGCGTTCCGCCAGGCGCTGTGACATTTTCGGGATCGGTTCTGAGCCTGCCTGAGCTCGTCGAAGGGCGGGCCTACGCTCACCGCGAACGGGGAGGAAGCGGCACGTGCGACCGGGCCAGCCACCGCGCCGCAGGGGCACAAGCGGGCACATGGAGGGGGTGAAATGAAAAACGCCCCGGCGGACCGGGGCGTTAGATGGAGCGGGAAAAGGGATTTGAACCCTCGACCCTCGCCTTGGCAAGGCGATGCTCTACCACTGAGCTATTCCCGCAAAACCGTGTGGCGGTCGCGGTTTATAGGGGGCGGTCGCGGGGGGTGTCAAGGGCCGTTCCCCTCCCCTTCCTGGACCTCCTCCGCGCCGGGAGCTTCCGCCGGACGGCCGTGGAGCCCCTGGCTCGATGGCGGCGCTGGCGGGCAGCACTCCCGCGACGGTGCCCGCGTCGGTACCTCCGCGCGGCGGACGAGGTCGTCCGCGAGGCGTTGACAGGCGCCCGGCGGGCGGGGAGCATCCGGATCGACATGCGGTGGATCGTCGGACTCGACCTGCGCCCCCTGAGCCACGGCGCCCTGTGCTTCGCGCGCTGGCTCGCCGTCCACACCCGAGCGGCGGACGGCGACCACTTCGTCGGCGTCCACGTCCTCGAGGAGGAGCACCTGCGGGTGGTGCTCCGCTACCACCATCTCGACGAGGTCGTGGAGTCGGCGCGGGCCGCGGCAGCCCGGACCCTCGAGAGCGCCGGCGCCTCGGCCCAGGTCCGCGAGGTGCAGGTGCTCCACGGGCTCACCGCCGACGAGGCCCTCGAGAACGCGTGCGCCAGCCTCGCGGCCGACGCCATCCTCGTCGGCCGCATGGGCCGGCGCGAGGGCCACCATCTCCTCCGCCTCGGGCGCGTGGCGCGGCACCTGATCCACCGCGCCACCTCCCCGGTGGTGGTGGTCCCGCCGGACCTGGAGCTGAAGGACGTGGGAGCCGGCCCCATCGTGGCCCTGACCCGGGCGGACGACGAGTCGATCGCCCCGTGCCGCTTCGCCGCCCGCATGGCCGAGCGGCTGGGCCGCGGCCTCACCCTGCTCCACGTCGTACCGGCGCCGGAGGAGTACGGGGCCCATCACCTCCCGGCGGAGAGCGTGGAGCGGATGCGCCGCGACCTCCTCGACCAGGGACAGGAGGCGCTGGCCACCTGGGCCGCCTCGCAGGGCCTGCGCCACGCGGCCTCGGCGGTGCGGCAGGGCCCGGTAGTCGAGATGGCCAGCGCCTTCGCCACGGAGCAGGCCTCGCCGCTCCTGGTCTCCGGATCCCACCACCACGGCGCCCTGGAGCGCCTCCTCGCCACCGGCGTCGGGATCGAGCTCGCGGCCTCGGCCACGCGGCCGGTGGCGGTGGTGCCGACCCCGGCTGCGCCGGGGCGCTAGCGGGGCCGGTCCGGGCGGCGGTAGACCGCCTCGATGAAGCCGGCGAAGTACTTCCACGCCGACCAGACCGAGAAGAAGAGCGACAGGTAGACCAGCGCCGTCCCGGCGCGGTTCGCGTCCACGTCCACCTGGAAGAGCCAGAAGTCCACCGGGTACCGGTAGTGGAGGAGGAGGAAGACGATCCCGGCGAGCTGGATGGCGGTCTTGTACTTCCCCTCCTGCCCCGCCGCGATGACGATCCCCTCGCTCATGGCGATGGTCCGGAGCCCCGTGACCGCGAACTCCCGCGCCAGCACCAGGATCACCACCCAGGCCCCGATGCGCCCCAGGTGCACCAGCATCACCAGGGCCGACATGGCGATGAGCTTGTCGGCCAGCGGGTCGAGGAACTTCCCGATGACCGTGACCATGTCCATCCGGCGGGCCAGCCAGCCGTCGAGGAAGTCGGTGGCCGCCACCGCCGCGTACAGCAGCGCCGCCAGGAAGCTGTTGAGGCGCGACTCGTAGTAGGCCAGGACCAGGAACCCCGGGATGGCGGCGATCCGCACCACGGTCACGAGGTTGGGAATGCTCCAGAGCTCGTCGCGGAAGGTGCGCGCCACGCCGGTCCGGCCTCAGGCCTGCGACGCGGCGCCGGGGGCCGCCTCGGGATCGAGCAGCACCCGCCCCTCGCCGGAGAGCTCCACCACCGGCGGCGCGGCCAGGTCGGGCGTCCCTCCCTCCTGCAGCGGCACCACCCGGGGCGTGAGCCCGCCGGTCCACCCCGCCAGCCCGGCGAGCGGCACGCGCAGCGGCGCATCGGCCGAGACCTGCAGGGCCACGATCTCGCCGGCGGTGGCGAGCAGGAAGCGCCCCCTCCCCCGCAGGTGAACCAGGTTCACGTCGGCCCCGAGCCGCGAGGCCACCCGCCCGTTCTCGAAGGCCAGGGCCGCCTCGAAGCCGAAGAGGGCCTCCTCGCGGAAGTAGCCCGACTCGCCGGAGAGCTCCACCGCCGTGAGCCGCTTCTCCCCCGCCCGGTAGAGCAGCGCGCCCTCCCCGGCGGCGCGCAGCATCCGGTCCGGCCCCTCCCCGAAGGGCCGATCGGTGGCCTTGCCGCGGAAGCGCTTCATCTCCGGCGCCACGCGCACCGCGCCCCGCACCGCCACCAGGCCCCGCGCCCGGGAGAGCACCTCGCCGCGCACCGCGACGGTGAGGAGCCCCCGGGACACGGCGAAGGTCTCGACCGCCGCCGGCACCACCAGGCGGGCCTCGGCGAGCTGCGCCAGCGTGGTGGCCCCGAGCGGCGGCGCGGCGGCCGCCTCCTGCTGCGGCGCCGGGGCGGGGGCGAAGGCGACCGGCGCGGGCGTCGGGGACATGCCGCCGCCGGTGGGCTCGGGCTGCGGCTCGGCCCCGTGGGGCGGGGCCTTGGCCAGCGCGATGAGCTCGTCGCAGCGGGCCACCATCTGGTCGCTGCCGGCCTTCTCGAACCACCCGCGCGCCCGGTCGAAGTCACCGGTCTCCAAGTAGGCCAGCCCGAGGTACCCCATGGCCTTGCGGTGCCCCGGGTTGAGGTCGAGCGCCACCTCGAACTGCTTGACCGCGTCGGCGTGCCGCTTGGCCTTGAGGTTCGCCAGCCCCAGGTTCACACGGGCCGACGGCTCCACCGGGTTCTCGTCCACCAGCCGCCCGTAGGCCTCGGCGGCCTCCTCGAAGCGGCCCAGCCGGTACTGGGCCTGGCCCAGGAGGCCCAGCGCCTTGGAGTCCTTGGGGCGCAGCTCCAGGGCGCGCTCCAGCGAGGCGCGGGCCGGCGCCGCCTCGCCGCGGGCCAGCATCTCGGCCCCCCGGTTGAGATGGTAGAGGAACTCCTCGTCGAGGCCCTCGACTCCTTCTTCCGCGCGCGGGAGGGCCACGCCTACGAGCTCCCGATGTAGGCCTGGTAGAGGGCCAGCACGCGGCGGACGTAGTCCTGGGTCTCGGCGATGCGGGGCACCTTGCCGCCGGCGCGGCGGACCGCGTCCGGCCCGGCGTTGTAGGCCGACAGGGTCTGGTACAGGTCGCCGTCGTACTGGGTCCAGAGGCGGCGCAGGTAGCGCGCCCCGCCGTCGATGTTCTGGGCCGGGTCGAAGACGTCCGCCACCGACAGCTCCCGCGCCGTGGCGGGCATGAGCTGCATGAGCCCGAGCGCGCCGCGCCGCGACACCGCCCGGGGGTTGAAGGCCGACTCCGCGGCCATCACCGCCTTGATGAGCGCCGCCGGCAGCTCGTACTTGCTGGCGGCCGCCTGGACGTGCGGGTCGTAGTCCTTCCCCGACTTGCTCCAGCGGAAGACGGCCTGCTGCGGCGGGATGCGCTCGTCGATCTCGATGCGGTGCACCTGGGGCGTGGAGACGATGCGCCCCCGGGAGCGCCTCGGCGTCCCGGGCCGGTGCGAGATGCGGGCGTACTCCTCGGAGCTCTCGTCGAACACCCGGATGACGCCGTCCCGGTCCACGTAGGAGTAGACGCCCCGCGCCGCCGCAGCCAGGGGCGCGGCCAGCGTTCCCGCCAGGGTCAGGGCTAGGGCGATGCGTCTCATGGGCCCGTCGGGGATGATACGGTCCGGTCACCCCCGGACAACTTTAATACCAGCCCCGGGCGGCGTGGTAGAGGTAGGTACTCCCACATGCGCCTGGCACCGAAAGAGCGGATAGACTTCCTGGTCCTGGGGGGTGGGATCGCCGGCCTCAGCTTCGCCCTCGAGGCGGCCCCCTTCGGCTCGGTGCTGGTCCTCGCCAAGAAGGCCCGCGCCGAGGGCAACACCCAGTACGCCCAGGGGGGCATCGCCTCGGTGCTGGGGGCCGACGACGCCTTCGACCTCCACGTCGAGGACACCCTGGTGGCCGGCGCCGGGCTGTGCCGCCGCGAGGCCGTCGAGGTGACGGTGCGCGAGGGGCCGGAGCGCATCCGCTGGCTCCAGCAGCTGGGGGTGGAGTTCGACCGGGAGCAGGGGCACCTGCACCTGACGCGCGAGGGCGGCCACTCCCGCCGCCGCGTGGCCCACGCCAAGGACACCACCGGCCGCGAGGTGGAGCGGGCCCTGCTGGCCGCCTGCGAGGCGCGCGGCATCCGCATCGTCGAGCAGCAGATCGCCATCGACCTGGTGACCAGCGGGAAGCTCGGGCTGCCGGGCCCGTCGCGCTGCCTCGGGGCCTACGTCCTCGACCGCGAGAGCGGGGAGGTCTCGGCGGTGGCGGCGGCCGCCACGGTGCTGGCCACCGGCGGCTCGGGCAAGGTCTACCTCTACACCACCAACCCCGACGTGGCGACCGGGGACGGGGTGGCCATGGCCTTCCGCGCCGGCGTGCCCATCGCCAACATGGAGTTCTTCCAGTTCCACCCCACCTGCCTCTTCCACCCCGCGGCCAAGAACTTCCTCATCTCCGAGGCGCTCCGCGGGGAGGGCGGCATCCTGCGCAACCGGGCCGGGGAGCGCTTCATGGCGCGCTACGACGCGCGCCTGGAGCTGGCCCCCCGCGACGTGGTGGCCCGCTCCATCGACGCCGAGGTGAAGCGGCGCGGCGACGACTGCGCCTACCTCGACATGACGCACCTGCCCAAGGGGTTCCTCCTCGACCACTTCCCGCACATCTACGCCACCTGCAAGGAGTTCGGGATCGACATGGCGGTGCAGCCCATCCCGGTGGTCCCCGCCGTCCACTACCAGTGCGGTGGGGTGCTGACCGACCTCGAGGGCCGCACCGCGGTGCCGCGCCTCCTGGCGGCGGGCGAGGTGGCCTGCACCGGGCTGCACGGCGCCAACCGGCTGGCGTCGAACTCGCTGCTCGAGGGGCTGGTGTTCGGCCGGCGCGCGGCCCTGGCGGCGCGCGACCTGCTCGAGGACGGGCGCCGGGACCACCCCGAGCTCCCGCCCTGGAACCCGGGCAACGCGCTCGACCCCGACGAGGGGGTGGTGGTGACGCACAACTGGGACGAGGTGCGGCGCACGATGTGGAACTACGTCGGCATCGTGCGGACCACCAAGCGGCTGGAGCGGGCGCGCACCCGGCTGGCCCTCCTGCACGCGGAGATCCGCGACTACTACTGGCAGTACAAGGTGACCCCCGACCTGATCGAGCTGCGCAACCTCGCCGACGTGGCGGCGCTGGTGGTGGAGTGCGCCCGGCGGCGCAAGGAGTCGCGCGGGCTCCACTACACCCTCGACTACCCCCAGGCGGACGACGCCCAGCTGCGCGACACGGTGATCACCCGGGGCGACGTGGAGTAGGGCCCCGGGGCGAGGTCGCTACCCGCCGGCCTGCGGGCGGTACTCGAAGTCCATCTTCCCCTCCGAGCCGGCGATGCGCAGGATGAAGTGCCGCTTCTCCAGCGGCTCGCCCGCGACCGGCGGGAAGCGCACCCGGTAGACCGTGTCGTACTCGTGGATGAAGGGGTGGAGGGCCTTGAGCAGCGTGTCCACCCGGACGGTGCGGATCTCCGACGGCAGCTCCTCGCCCTCGTCCAGCACCAGCGCCACCCGCCACACGGTGTGCCTGTCGTCCAGGTCGTTGTCCCGGGCGTCGGTGGTGAAGAAGGAGACCAGGAAGTCCTCCCCCTTCGCCGCCTCGGCCCGCTCGGCGGCCAGGGCGCGGGCCCGCTCCTCCTCGGTCATCGCCTTCCAGGCGGCCACCTGCTCCACGCGGACCCGGCGGACCTCGGGCGACTGGTAGGTGGCGGTGGCCAGGGCGTGGGTCTCGAAGCGGTCGTAGAGCCGGCCCTCGCGGGTCCAGCGGCCGCGGGCGGCGCTCCAGGCGTCGGCCTCCGGCCCGCCCTGCGGGTTGTGGAGCACGCTGCAGCCCGCAGCCGCGGCCAGGGCGAGGAGCGCGGCGCGCCTCATGCCACGAAGTCCCCGCGGGTGAAGAGCGCGTCCAGCGGCACGCCCTGCGCCTCGATGGCCTCGCGGCCGCCCTCCCCCCGGTCGACGAGGGCGAAGCAGCCCACCACCGCCAGGCTCTCGGCGCGGCAGCGCTCGATGGCCCGGAGCGCGCTGCCTCCGGTGGTCACCACGTCCTCGAGCACTGCCACGCGGCTGCCGTCGGGGATGGTCCGGCGCCCCTCGATCCACTGCCCGGTGCCGTGGCCCTTGGGCTCCTTCCGCACGATGAAGGCGTCGAGCGGCTCGTGCTCCAGGAAGCTGGTGAGGGCGATGGCGCTGGCGAGCGGATCGGCGCCCAGGGTGAGCCCGCCCGCCGCGCGCACCAGCGGCCGGATCCTGCGGATGCGGTCGAAGAGCAGGCGCCCGACGAGCGCGTGCCCCTCCGCGGTGAGGGCCGTCCGCTTGCAGTCGATGTAGAAGTCGCTCTCCTTGCCCGACGCCAGGATCACCTTGCGCCGCTCGAAGGAGAGCGCGCGGAGGAGCTCGAGCAGGCGGGCGCGGTCGTCGGCCAGGCTCACGGCTCGGCGTCCTCCAGGTAGGGAAGCAGCTCGGCCACGTAGCGCGCCTGCACCAGCACCTGGCGCCGGCCCTCCTCCGGGAGGTCCTTCCAGGCGCCGTAGGCGGTGGCCAGGTCCTGGTTCAGCCCGGCCATGCGCAGCGCCAGCTCGCGGGCGAAGTCGTCGGCGCTGACCTCCTCGACCTCGAATCCCTCCGTGGTCGCCCTCTCCCCCGCCCCCGCGGAGGCGGGGATCGGGGCGAGGGGGCTGGCTCCGGCCAGGAGCTCGTAGAACCTCTCGCGCTGCTCGGGCGGGAGCGGGGCGCGCGCCCGGGCCTCCTCGACGAGGTCCAGGGCCCAGGGCGCGACGCCGGAGGCCTGGAGCCGGTCCCGCAGCGCCAGCAGCTCCGCCTCGGCCAGCGGCTCGCCGGTGAGCCCCGCCACCAGGGCGATGGCCCAGGCGTCCTCGTCGGAGAGCTCCTCGTGCACGCGGGCCAGCGCCCCGTCGCGCAGGAGGAGCCTCAGGGCCGCCAGCCGGCGGAACCCGGCCACCGCCTGGAAGCGGGGTCCCTCGACGGCCGCGGGCAGGGGCCGCAGCTCCACCGGCTCGAGCTGGCCCAGCCGCCCGATGGACGCCGCCAGCACCGCCACGTCCCCCTCGGGCCGCAGCCGGAAGGTGGCGTCGGGGGCGATCTGGTCGAGCGGGACGAGGACGACCGCGCCGGTGGCGTGCGCAGGCGCGGTCGTTCGGATCTCCGATCCCACGTCGCCGCCCCCGGGCGGCTACTTCCGCCGGACGATGACCTTCTTCTTGGCGCCGAGCCCGGCCGGCACGGGTGGCTCGGGAGGCCGGGGCGGCAGCGCCTTCTCGGCCGTGGCCTCGGCCTTGGCCGCGGGGCGGCGCACCGAGAGCGCCGGGCGGGTGCGGGCCAGGGCCGGGCGCTCGCCCTCGCGGACCTCGAACTCGCCCATGTCGATGCGGCCGCGGAAGCTGGCGCCGTCCACGATGATCACCCGGGGCGCGCTGATGTCGCCGATCATGCGCCCCTCCTTGGTGATCTCCACGCTCTCGCTGGCGGTGACGTTGCCCGCCACCGCGCCGGCGATGACGCAGTTCTTCACCTGCACCTCGGCCTTGACCACGCCGGTGGGCTCGACCACCAGGGTCTTGGTGAGCGTGACCGTTCCCTCGACCCGGCCGCGGACGGTGAGGTCCTCGTCGCCGTTCAGGTTGCCGTTGATGAGGATCGACTCGCCGATAATGGTGCTGCCGTCCAGGGTGGCCATGGCTCTACTTCGCTCCCTTCACTTCCATGTCGACGTTCCCCTTGAAGACGGCGCCGTCGGCGATGAGGATGCGCGGCGCGCGGATGTCCCCCACCACCTTGCAGTTGGCCCGGAGCTCCACCTTCTCGCTGGCGCTGATGTTCCCGGTGACCTGCCCCGAGACCTCGACGTTGGCGGTCTCGATGTCGGCCTCGATGACCCCGGAGCTCTCCACGTACAGGCTCTCCTTCAGGCCTACACGGCCCTTCACGGTCCCGAGGATCACCAGGTCCTCGTCACCCGTGATCTCGCCGTCGATGACGATGGAGCTCCCGATCACCGTGTGGGCGGCGGAGCGGGGAGTGGGGGGCTTCTCGATGGCGGCCATGCCTGCCTCCGTGAGGGTTCGCCGCGGGCGTCCCGGGCCCGCCGGCGCGCGGGCGCGCGAATCCGTGGGATGGGGCGCATCGTAGAGGTCCGGCCGCTCGGGCGTCAACGTCCTAAAGCGGTCACAGGCGCGCCGCGATCCACGCCACGGCGTCACCGACGGTATGCGCGCGCTCCCGCTCGTTCCACAGCTCGTGCCGCAGGCCGGGGTAGAGCCGGAACGCCTTGTCCGGCGATCCGGCCTGGTCGACGAAGACCTCCCCCGCCGACGGGTCGGCGATGGGATCCGCGCTGCCCGCCAGCACCAGCAGGGGGGCGCGGAACTCCTTCATCCGCGGGAAGAGCGCCGCCTGCGCCGCCGTGGCCTCCTCGAACCAGCGCGGCGTCGTCTTCCGGCCGTAGAGCGGGTCCTCGTCGGTCCAGCGCTGCATCTCCTCGTCGCTCGTCAGGTCCCTGGGCCGCAGCCCGGTGGCGATGGGGAGCCAGGGGACCACCTTGCCCACCAGCCGGCCCAGCGCCACCTTGAGCCGGGGCGGGTCCTGCGCCGGCCGGAACCAGGGCGAGGAGAAGACGAAGCCGTCGGCGCCGCGCCCCGGCTGCAGCGCCCAGGTGGCGGCGATGAGCCCGCCCATGCTGTGGGAGGCGAGGAAGAGCTTGCGGTCCCCGGCGCGCTCGCGCACCGTCGCCAGGAAGGCATCCAGGTCGTCGCCGTACTCGGAGAAGGCGTTCACGTGCCAGCGGCGCCCCTCGGAGCGGCCGTGGCCCCGGAAGTCGAGGAGCGCCACCTCCAGGCCGGCCTCGACCAGGCCGTGCGTCAGCGCCGGGTAGCGGCCGCCGTGGTCCCCTCCGCCCGGGAGCACCGCCACCGTGGCGCGGGGCCGCACCGGCGCGTATCGCTGCCAGTGGAGCCGGGTGCCGTCCCGGGAGTACACGGAGCCTTCCTCGCGGGTCGCCTCGGCGGCCGACGGAAACGTGGGAACGGGCATGGGGGAGGATCGCTAGACCCCCCGTCACCACCTGTCAACGAGCCCCCCCGGGGGGGCCGGGGCGCGCCTCGCGCGTGGAGAGCTCGTTGAGCTTGCGCTCCAGCCCGGCCCGCTGCGCCGCCGCCTTCTCCGGCCCGTCCTGCGACTCCCCGGCGTCGATGCTCCGGATGGCGCGCCGGTAGGTCTTCTCGGCGTCGGAGACGCGATGCGCCCGCCGGTAGGCGTCGCCCAGGTGCTCGAGGATGGTGGGCTCGGGCCCGGCCGCGGCGTCGGCCTGCTCCAGGGCGCTGACCGCGCGCGCCGGGTCCCCCTTCTGGAAGAACACCCAGCCGAGCGAGTCGAGGAAGTAGCCGTTGTCGGGCCGGAGGTCGAGGGCGTGGTTCAGGAGCCGCTCGGCCTCGTCGAGCTTCACCCCCTTCTCGGCGTAGGCGTAGGCCACGAAGTTCAGCGCCTCGGCGTGATCGGGGTTCAGCGCCAGCAGCGCCTTCATCTGCGACACGGCGGCGTCCATGTCGCCGGCCCGCTCCTCGGCGATGCCCAGCGCGAAGAGCAGGCCCTCGTCGCGCGGCCGCCGCGCCAGCGCCTCGCGGAGCACCGCCAGCGCCTCTCCCGGCCTTCCGGCACGCGCCAGGCTCTGGGCCAGCGCGTCGTAGAGGTCGGCCAGCGCCTCGGCGTCGCCCGTCCGCTCCCGCTGCTCCACCGCACGCCGGAGCCCCTCCGCCGCCTCGGCCGCCCGGCCCGTCCGCTCCAGCACCAGGGCGCGGGTGGTGAGGAGCCTCGCGTCCGCGGGGCGCTGGGCCAGCTCGGCTTCGAGCTCTCGCAGCGCCTCGGCGTGCCGGCCGGCCTGCGACAGCGCCCAGGCGCGCGACTGCCGCGCGTCGTCCCGGAGGTCCTCGTCGTCGTCGCCCACGCTCCCGAAGGCCTCGGCGGCCTCGACCCAGCGCCGCTGCGCCTCCAGGACCAGGCCCCGGACGAAGGAGAGGCGGCCGTCGGCCTCGCCCTTCCAGCCGTCGAGCAGGGCCAGCGCCTCCGGCGCGCGCCGCTCCCGGAGGAAGGCCATGGCCCCGGCGGCCAGCGCCCCGGGCTCGTCGGGATCCGCCTGGCGGAGCTGGCGGAAGTACGCCTGGGCCGCCGCCACGTCGCCCGCGCGCAGCGCCAGCCGGCCCAGCGCCGTGAGCGCGTCGAGGTCGTCGGGCTCGGCGCGCAGCGCCGCCTCCCAGGAGGACCGGGCCTCGCCGAAGGACCGCCGGCGCTCCTGCAGCCGCGCCAGGCGCTTCCAGGAGTCGAGGTCCGGGGCGTAGGCCGCCACCGCCGACTGCAGGTACTTCTCGGCCCGGGCGCGGTCGCGGGCGTCCAGCGCGGCCTTCGCCATCTCGCCGTAGCCGCGCGCCGCCTCCTCCGGGACGTGCCGGGCCAGGTCGGCCCAGGTCGCCGCGGCGCCGGCCTGGTCCCCGGTCTCGAGGAGCAGGCGCCCCAGGACGCGCCAGGGCTCGGGGTCCGGCGTCCGGTCCTCGTCCGGCCCCCGCTCCCCCGCCAGCTTCACCTCCAGCGCCGCGGCCGTACGCAGGGCCTGCGACGCCCGGTGGACGTCGCGCCGGTGGGCGGCGACGCGCCCGAGCAGGAGCCAGGCGTCGGCCGCGGCCTCGCTCTCGGGATCGAGCGCCACCGCCCGCCGCGCCTCGTCCTCGGCCTCGGTGAGGCGGGCCATCTGCGCCAGCAGGCCGGCCCGCGCCAGGCGGATCTGCGCCGACGCGCCGTCGAAGACCAGCGCCTGCTCCATCTCGGAGAGGGCCCGGGGCAGGTCGCCGTCGGCCTCCGCGCGCCGCGCCTCGAGGTAGTGCGCGATGGCACGGGCCGACGCCGCGCGATGGGCGGCGCCGGCCGGCGAGGCGGGGTGGGCGCCGGCGGCCAGTGCGGCGGAGAGGAGGAGCGCGAGCATCACGGCGGGGTGGCGTCCCCGCCGATCATAAGGGGGGCCGCCCTCCCCTTCAATCGCGCGCCCGGGCGCGGCGCGGGGCGGCGGCCGGCCGGCGCGCGGCCAGGGCCTTCGCCACCGCGTCCTCCAGGGCGCCTCGGTCCAGGGGCTGTGCCGCCGCCGCGGCGCAGCCGGAGCGGAGGAGCTCCTCTCCCCACCCCGGCGGACCCACGCCCACCACCGGGACGGCGCCCTGCTCGCGGTCCCCCTTGAGGTCCCGCAGGGTCTCGCCGCCGTCCGGGGCCGGCGCCGCGATCACCACCACGTCGGGCTCGAAGCGCGCCGCGGCAGCACCCGCGGGGAAGCCGGGCGAGGCCTGCTCGACCGCGTATCCGGCCCCGGCGAGCTGCCGCGCCATCCCCTCGCGGGCCGGGCCGCCGTCGGAGATGACGAGCGCCCGGGGCCGGGAGGAGACCGCGCCGGAGAGCTCCTCGGGGAGCGGCATGCCGTGCCGGAGCATGAAGGCCGCCAGCTCCTCGCGGGCGATGCGCCGGTGCCCGCCCGGGGTGCGGTGGGCCCGGAGGCGGCGCGCCTCGATCCAGCTCACCACCGTGGGCAGCGAGACCGAGAGCAGCTGCGCCGCCTCGTGCGTGGTGTAGAAGCCGCGCATCCCACCGCACACTACACCGCGCGCTCGCGGGCGCTTCAAGCTTCCAAAGCGGGGAGGGACCCAGGTGTAGAATGTAGGCGTGCTCCCCACGTCCTTCCTCGCGGCAGCGGCCCAGATGACCTCCACCGGCGATCGGCGGCGGAACCTCGACACCGCCCTGCGGCTGGTGGGCGAGGCGGCCGATCGGGGGGCCAGGCTGGTCGGGCTCCCGGAGAACTTCGCGTTCATGGGGCGCGACGAGGACCGCATCGCCAACGCCGAGACCGTCGAGGGCCCGACCGTCTCCGCGCTGCGCGAGGTGGCGCGGGCGCGCGGGATCTTCGTGCTGGCCGGCTCCATCGCCGAGAGGGTGGACGCCCCCGGCAAGACCGCCAACACCAGCGTGCTCCTCTCCGACCAGGGCGAGGTGCTGGCCGCCTACCGCAAGATCCACCTCTTCGACGTGAACATCCCCGACGGCGCCCGCTATACCGAGTCGGAGACGGTGCTGCCGGGCGACCGCGCCGTGGTGGCGGAGTCCGCCCTGGGGCGCATCGGCCTCACGGTCTGCTACGACCTGCGCTTCCCCGAGCTCTACCGGCAACTCGCGGCCCAGGGGGCCGAGCTGGTCACCATCCCCGCGGCCTTCACCCTCTACACCGGCAAGGACCACTGGGAGGTGCTCATCCGGGCGCGGGCCGTCGAGAACCTGTGCTACGTGCTGGCGCCGGCGCAGGTGGGCCGCCACTCCGCGAACCGGATCACCTTCGGCAACGCCATGGTGGTGGACCCCTGGGGCGTGGTGCTGGCCCGCTGCCCCGAC
>DATIFE010000015.1:0-18152 GCA_035455425.1 Anaeromyxobacteraceae bacterium
GTACAGCAGCTTCGCGAAGATCTTCGGCACCTGTTCTTTGACGATGCCCGGGCCGTTGTCCTCCACCGAAATCCGGAAACGGTTCTCGGCCATCTCGACGATTTCGACCACGAGGCTCGGCAGGATCCCTGCCTCTTCGCAGGCGTCGAGCGAGTTGTCGACCGCTTCCTTCACCGACGTGAGCAACGCCTTCGCCGGGTTGTCGAAGCCGAGAAGGTGGCGGTTCTTGGTGAAGAACTCCGAGATGGAGATCTCGCGCTGCTTCTGCGCCATCTGCTCGGCGGTGGCGCGGCGGCGCGCCGGGGCGCGGACCGCCCCGGGCTCCTCGGCCGGCGCCGGCTCGGGAGGAGGAGGCGGCGGCAGCGCCCGGGGACCCGGGACCGCGGCCCGGGAGCGCCCCGCCTTCGCGGCACCCGCCGCCTTGCCGGCCGGCAGGCTCGGCCCCGCCTTCGCCGCCTTCCTCGCGGGCTCGCCGCGGGCCTTCCTTCCCTCCGCACCGGAGGGCCCGAGCTCGAGCTGCCGCAACGCTGGACGCGCCATGGCTTTCCCCTTCGCCGCCAAGCCCTTCCCCTTCTTCGCCATCCGTCCCGACCCCGCGATATCTCCAGGAATCGTCTAGCACGGACCCTTCCCCCTGGCGAGAAAGAGGCCAGGCAGTACGGGCCCTTGCGCCGCGCCGATGGCGACCGATTCCGTTTGACGGGTGTAAGAAGCTGGTTATGTTGCCGCCATGTCCTGGAACGAAACGAGCACCGTCCGCGGGATGCCCCAGACCACCAAGCTGCCCGGCGTGGGCCGGAACTACTTCAAGACCGCGGCGCTGATGGCCTTCCTCATCGCCCTGCTGGCCATCGGCGGGCAGATGTGGGGCGGCTACGGCGGCATGCTCCTCTTCGGGGGCATCGGCCTGGTCTTCAACTTCGCCTCCTACTGGTTCTCGGACCGCATCGCCCTGATGATGCACCGGGCGCAGGAGGTCTCCCGGGAGCAGCTTCCCGAGGTGTACGAGATCGTGGAGCGGCTCACCCGCAAGGCCGGGCTGCCCATGCCGCGCATCTACGTCATCCCCTCCGAGACCCCGAACGCCTTCGCCACCGGCCGCAACCCCTCGCACGCCGCGGTGGCGGTCACCGAGGGCATCGTCCGGCTGCTCGACAAGCGCGAGCTCGAGGGCGTGCTGGCCCACGAGCTGACCCACGTGCGCAACCGCGACATCCTCATCGCCACCATGGCCGCGGCCGTGGCCGGGCTGGTCTCCTCGCTGGGCCACATGGTCCAGTGGGGGGCGATGTTCGGCGGCTTCCGCTCCTCGGACGACGACCGCTCGGGCGGCCTGCTCGGCACGCTCGCCTGGGCCATCCTGGCCCCGCTGCTGGCGATGATCATCCAGCTCGCGGTGTCGCGCTCGCGCGAGTACGCCGCCGACGCCGGCGGGGCCGAGCTGGTGGGCGACCCGGAGCCGCTGGCCTCGGCGCTGCTCAAGCTCGAGGAGATGAACCACGTCCGGCCCTACGAGTACGGCGGGCCGGCCACGGCCCACTTCTTCATCGTGAACCCGTTCTCGGGCGTGGGCGGGGCCCTCATGAACCTGCTCTCCACCCACCCGCCCATCGAGGAGCGGGTGCGCCGCCTGCGCGAGATGCGGCGCGGCGTGCGCTACGCCTGACGGCCCGCCCGCCGGCCTGCCGCGGGGGTCACTCCGCTAGAGGGTGCAGGACGTCACCGGGCTCGGGCCGCCCACGTTGACCGTCACGCTCCCGGTGGTGCCGTTGGCGAGGTACAGGATCTGCACGCTTCCGCTCGCCGCGGGCGTGAAGCTGCAGCTCACCGTCCCGAAGGAGCAGGAGGGCGCAGTGCAGCCCTTGTCCGAGTCGCACTCCTGCACCTTGGCGTCGAGCTGCAGCTGGCCGGTCCCCAGCGGCGAGATGTCGCAGGTGGGCCGGGAGGCGACGCAGGTCTGGCAGGCGGGCTTCACCGCCACCGTGAAGGCGGTCCCCACCCCGACCGAGGCCCCGTCGCAGGTGGGGCTGCCGGAGGGGATGATCTCGGTCCCGGCGGTGGTGCAGCTGTCTCCGCAGCCCTGGGCGAGCAGCAGCGCGGCGGCGGGCAGGAGGGCGAGCAGCGTTCTCATGGGGTTGATCTCCGTCGGGTCGGGTCCGTGACCGCCCGGATTCAGGGCTTCAGCACGATCTTGCCGAACTGGGCGCGCGAGGAAAGCAGTTCCTGCGCCCGGGCCGCCTCGGCGAGCGGGAGCACCCGGTCGAGCACCGGGCGGAGCTTCCCCTCCCCCACCAGGCGCAGCACGTCGAAGAGCTCGCCCTTCGAGCCCATGGTCGAGCCCAGCACCGAGAGGCGGCGGTAGAAGACGTGGCGCAGGTCGGTGGCGGCGTCGTGGCCGGTGGTGGCGCCGACGGTCACGATCCGTCCCCCGGCCGCGGCCGCCAGCAGCGACTTCTCCCAGGTGGCCCGGCCGGTGTGCTCGAAGACCACGTCGGCGCCCCGCTTGCCGGTGAGGGCGCGCACCTCGGCGACGAAATCCTGCTTCTCGTAGTCGATGGCGTGGTGGGCGCCCAGCTCCCGCGCCCGGTCGCACTTCCAGGCGCTCCCGGCGGTGGCGATCACGGTGGCGCCCAGGTGGCGGGCGATCTGGACGGCGGCGCTCCCGACGCCCGAGCCGGCGGCGTGGACCAGCACCGTCTCGCCGGGGCGCAGCCCGGCCCGGGTCACCAGCGCGTGCCAGGCGGTGAGGAAGACGAGCGGCAGGCAGGCCGCCTCCTCGAAGGAGAGGTTCCGGGGCTTCTCGAGCAGGTTCTGGGGGGGCACGGCCAGCAGCTCCCGGTAGCCGCCCGAGACGTGCTCGCCGAGGATGGAGTACCGGCGGCACTCCTGGTCGCGGCCCAGGAGGCAGGCCCGGCAGCGTCCGCAGGAGACGCCGGGGTTCAGCACCACCTCCTGGCCCGGGGCCACGCCCTCCACGCCGGGCCCCACCGCCTCGACCACGCCGGCGACGTCGGCGCCCGGGACGTGGGGCCAGGAGAGCTCGAGGCCCGGCCAGCCCCGGCGCACCCAGATGTCGAGGTGGTTCAGGGCCACGGCCCTGACCCGGACCACCACCTTGCCCGGCGCCGCCTCGGGCTCGGGGAGGTCCTCGAGCCGCAGGACCTCCGGCCCGCCGTGCGAGCGCATCGCGATGGCCCTCATGCCGGCCGATCCTCGCCCGAGGGCGGCCGGCTGGCAACCTGTCCCCGGGAATGGCCGCCGCCGCGGGCCGGGGACGCGGCCCGCCGGGCCTCAGGGGCCGCTCGAATCCGAGCCGCAGACGACCTCGGTCCCGGTGGAGACCGGCCCCGCCACGCCCGCGGCGAAGGCCTCGCACTGGTAGAGGCAGCTGCCGAAGGGGCTGCACAGGCGCGCGTCGGAGGGCTGCCAGAACCAGACCACCCGGCACAGGACTGCGCCCGCCGGGCAGGTGCCCGAAGGCGGCAGGAGGCCGGACCTGCAGCCGTCGTCGATGGCGAAGATCCCCAGGCTGGAAAACTCACCGCCGGAGTCGCTCAGGGTCTTGCCTGGGAGCCCGTCGCACACGGCGCGGAGCTGCGACAGGTAGTGCTTCTCGGCGCTGTTGCCGCTTCCGCAGCCGGCAACGGCCAGGGCGGCGGCGAGGAGCGCGGCGTGGCGCATCCGGGTCTTCTAGTCGCGGGCCGCCGCGACGTCCACCCCGTCCGGCGGTTGCGCCGGGGCCCGGCGCCGACTACCGCATGGGCATGTCACCGGCAATCCTCTCCGCGCTGCTCGGCGCCTCGGGCGCCCTCAAGGTGGGCGACAAGGCCCCGGACTTCACCCTCACCGACACCGAGGGCAAGCAGGTCACCCTGTCGCACCTCCTGGAGAAGGGGCCGGTCATCGCCATCTTCTTCCCCAAGGCGTTCACGCCCGGCTGAAGCAAGCACACCGCAGCGTTCCGGGACCGGAATGCCGACATCCAGAAGAAGGGCGGGCAGGTGGTGGCCATCTCGGTGGACGACCTCGACACCCTGCGGAAGTTCAAGGAGGACCGGAAGGCGCCCTACCCCTTCCTCTCCGACCCCGGGGGGAAGGTGTCGTCCCAGTATGCCGGGGTGATGCCGGTCATCGGGCTCGCCAACCGGGCCAACTTCGTCATCGGGCGCGACGGGAAGATCGTCTCCATCGTCACCGGGAACGCCGCCATCGACCCCTCGGCCAGCGTCGACGCTTGCCCCGCCGGGTGACGGCCGGCTAGTCCCGCTCCTCCACCAGCGCCCGGCGCACCACCGCCTCGCCGCCCGCGGCGGCGAGGCGCGTCCCCTGCTTCCAGTGGGCCCGGCGGAGGATGCCGATGCCGAGCCGTCCCTCCGGCGTGTCGGCGGCGCTGGTGACCACCCCCACCTCCTGGCCGCCGGCGGCGAGCGCGGCCCCGGCCCCGGCGCCCGGCGGGAGCTCGAGCTGCACCAGCCCCTTCTGCACCTGGCCGCGGAAGGTGCCGCGGAGCACCACCTCCTGGCCGATGTAGCAGCCCTTCTCGAAGCTGATGGCCGACCCCGAGATGCCGGCCTCGATGACCAGGCGGCTCCGGTCGAGATCGAGGCCGAAGCGCGGGATGCCGGCCAGGATGCGCAGCGCCTCCAGGTCCTCGGCAGACAGGTCGGCCGCGCCCCCGGCCAGCAGCGCCTGGCGGGCCCTCACCGCCTCCGCCTCCGGCAGCAGGAGGTCCACCGCCGGCGCACCGCGCCGCGGGTCCTCCACGGCCAGGGCCCCGCCCTCGCGCCGCGCCCGGGCCACGCCCTCCTCGCCCAGCACCGGCAGGCAGGCGAGCTCGGCGGAGCGATCCTCGATGCGGACGTCGTCGCGCAGGACGAAGCGCGCCAGGTGGCCGCGGAGCTCCGCCGCCGCCTCGCGCCCCGCCAGGAGCAGCACCTCGCCGTCGCGGACCTGGACGACGGCGTCCGAGACCACGTGCCCCTTGGCCTCCAGGAAGGCGGCGTAGGCCGAGTCGCCCGGCCGCAGGCGCGCCAGGTCCTGGGTGGACATCCGGTTCAGGAAGGCGAGCGCGTCCTTGCCGGCGAAGCGAAGCACCCCGCGCGCCTCGGCGGGCCCCACGGCCGCGCCGCGCCGGGCGGCCTCGAGCCTCTCGGCTGGCGTCATCCGCAGGGCTTAGCCGGCCCGGGCCCGGGCTTCAACCCCGCTCGGTGAGCAGCACCCCGAGGAGCACCATGGCTCCTCCCGCGGCGAACGGCGCCGTGAGCCGCTCCCCGTACATCGCCCAGGCGAGGAGCGCGGTGAGCACCGGCTGCAGGTTCGACCAGACCGCGACCCGGCTCGCCTCGGCGCGGGACAGCGCCCAGGAGTAGAGGAGCCAGGCCACCACGTTGGTCATGACCACCAGGTAGCCGACCCCGACCCAGGCGCCCGCCGAGAGCCCGCGAAAGCGGGACAGGTCGCCCAGGCCGAAGCCGATGGGCAGGTAGACCAGGGTGCCCACCAGCAGCACCCACCCGGTGCCCAGGGTGGGCCCGTACTTCTCCGCCAGGCGCTTGCCGCCCACCGCGAAGGCCGACCAGGCCACGACCGCCAGCAGGATGGAGAGGTCCCCGAGGAGCGGCGAGCCGGCGCCCAGCGAGAGCATCCCGCGCGAGAGCAGCACCACCGCCGTGCCGGCGAAGGCCAGGGCGATGCCGCCCACCTTGGCGGGGGTGGCCCGCTCGCCGTGGCGCACCCGGGCCATGAGGAAGACGAAGACCGGGGCCAGGGCGTAGAGCAGCGCACCGTGCCCGGGCGTGGTGAGGCGCATCCCGGCCAGGAAGAGCAGCTGGTTCACGGTCACGCCCAGGACGCCCAGCAGCAGGAGCTTCCCCCAGTCGCGCCGCTCGATCCCCCCGCCGGCGCGCCACACCAGCGCGGCGTAGATCCCGGCGGCGAGCACGAAGCGGGCCAGGGCCAGCTCGATGGGCCCCAGCTCCTGCAGGGCGCGCTTGGCCGCCAGGTAGGTCCCGGCCGAGATGGCCGAGTGGACGATCATGAGCAGGTGGACCGAGCGGCCCTTCACGCTCCGTCACCGCCGAGCCGCCGCAGGGCCCAGCGCGCGGCCTGGCGCACGCCCGGGAAGGCCGAGGCCAGGTGCGCCCGCACCGCCTCCCGCCAGCGCGGCTCGCCCGAGGCGCCGGCCGCCAGGACCGCGTTGCGCAGGAGCCCGTCGTGCCGGGCGCGCGCCAGCGAAGTGCCCCAGAACGACGCCCGGTACTCCTCCGGCGTCAGCCGCAGCAGGGCCTCGAGGTCGAGGCCGGGGCGGCGGGGGAGGAGCTCCTCGTCGGACGACGACGCCACGGCGCCGTTCCAGGGGCAGGCGGTCTGGCAGTCGTCGCAGCCGAAGACCCAGGGGCCGAGCTGCTCGGCCACCTCCTCCGGCACGGCTCCGCGGCGCTCGATGGTCTGGAAGGAGATGCAGCGGCGGGCGTCGACGAAGCCCGGGGCCGGGATGGCGCCGGTGGGGCAGGCGGGGATGCAGGCCCGGCAGTCCCCGCAGCGCTCCGGGTGCGGCGCGTCGGGCGCGAGCTCCCGGTCGAGGATGGCCGTGGCCAGCAGCACCCAGCTGCCGTGCCGCAGGGTGATGAGGCAGCCGTTCTTCCCCACCCAGCCGATGCCCGCCTCCTGCGCCCAGGCCTTCTCCATCACCGGGGCGATGTCGGAGGAGGCGAAGGCGCGGAGCCCCGGGTCGCGCTCCCGCAGCCGGGCCAGGAAGGACGCGAGCCGCCGCTTCATGACCGCGTGGTAGTCGCGGCCCCGGGCGTAGCGCGCCACCCGCGCCCGCACCGGCTCCGGCGCCGCGGGCGCGGCGTAGGAGAGCGCCAGCGCCACCACGCTCCGCGCGCCCGGGAGGAGGAGCGAGGGATCGAGGCGCTCGGCCTTCCGGGCGCCGAGCCAGGCCATGTCCGCGTCCCAGCCGCTCCGCAGCACCCGCTCGAGCGGGCCCGGGTCGAGCGGCCGGGCGCGGGCCACGCCGACCTCGTGGAAGCCGGCGGCGCGGGCCGCCTCCTTGACGAAGGCGCTTTCGAGGGATGCCACCGGGCGCGAGGATAATCGGGCGGTGGCGGCGGCGCGAGGCGGGAATCGGCGGCGCTAGGAGGGCCCGGCGCGCGGCAGCAGGCGGCGCGCCAGGACGCCGGCGATCCATCCGGCGAGCGACCCGGTGATGGCCCCGAGCACCGCCGCCCCCATCGTCGGGCCCACGGCCGCGAAGGGCGTGGCGTTGTCGGTGACGAGGAGCCCGAAGGCCAGCGCCATGCCGGCCGGGACCGCGAGGCCGCTCCCCCTCCCGAGCTGCGCCTCGGCGACGGCCGCGAGCAGGAGCGCGCCGCCCGCGAGGGCCCAGGGCCAGGGCGCCGGGGCGAGCGGCCGGTGGCCGGAGACCAGCAGCGGCCCGCCGAGCCGGCCCGAGACCCGCTGCAGGGTGAGCGCGGCCGTCCCCGGGCGCACGGCGCCGTCGAACCAGTCGGCGGTGTGGTCGGCGGCCACCCGGGCGCGCCCGCTGCGGCCGACGCGCACCTGGCGGTAGACCCGCTCCAGCCTCCCGTGGACGGGCGGCTCGACGCCCTCGATGACGTAGCTCGCCGAGGGCTCGCCGCCCTCGCCCAGGCGGCCGGCGACGAGGACGCGGATCCGGCCCGCCGCTTCCGGCGGCAGGGGGAGCCGGTCGCCCTCGGCGGCCAGCTGCCCCTCGAAGACCGCCTTCCCCGGCCAGACGGTGGGGATGGCGGGCAGTGCCACGGCGAGGAGGGTGGCGGCCGCGGCGGCCAGGCCCAGGGCGCGGCCGGCCCCGGTGCCGCCGACGGCCCGGTGCACCAGGTAGAGCGCGACCCAGAGGGCCACGACCCCCACCGCGATGGCGGCGGTGTGCTCCTCGTCGAGGAGGCCGAGCAGGTAGAGGCCGCCCGCCGCGGCGATCACGGCGATGGCGCCCACCGGCAGGGTCCGGCCCCCCAAGACGTCCTCCAGCCAGAAGATGAGGTCGGGCTTCCGCTCGGCCATGCGTTCCTCCTCGAGGCGCGCGGAGGATATGCGGAGGTGGACCGCCCGGCAACGCCCCGCCGGGCGCGCCGCGGCCCGAAAACTGGACGCGATCGCCGTCGCCCATACCATGCGTCCATGGCGCGACGGCTCGACCTGCGGGAGTGGGACGCCCTGCCCGGCACCTCCGCGCGCGGCCCGGGCTGGGCGCTCGTGGAGGCCGACTGCCTCGAGGCGCTGGAGCACCTGCCGCCGCGCTCGGTGGACCTGATCTTCGCCGACCCGCCCTACCACCTCTCCAACGGCGGCACGACCTGCCAGGGCGGCCGGCGGGTACGCGTCGACAAGGGGGCCTGGGACGCCTCGCGCGGCGTCGCCGAGGACCACGCCTTCCAGGCCGCCTGGCTCGCCGCCTGCCGGCGCGTGCTCAAGCCCTCCGGCACCATCTGGGTCTCCGGAACGCAGCACGTCATCTTCTCGGTCGGCTACGCCATGCAGGAGCTGGGCTTCCACCTGCTCAACACCATCACCTGGTACAAGCCCAACGCCGCGCCGAACCTGGCCTGCCGGATGTTCACCCACTCGACCGAGATCCTCCTGTGGGCCAGCCCGGCGAGGAGCCGGCCGCTGCTGCACCGCTTCGCGTACCGGGAGATGAAGGCCCGCAACGGCGGGAAGCAGATGCGCGACCTGTGGGAGATGGCGGAGCGGCCCGAGCCCGGCGGCCACCAGGTGGTCTGGTCCCTCCCCGCGCCCGGCCCGCGCGAGAAGGTCCACGGCCGCCACCCGACGCAGAAGCCGCTGGCGCTGCTCGAGCGCGTCCTGGCCGCCAGCGCCGCGCCCGGCGACCTGGTGCTCGACCCCTTCGCCGGCTCCGGGACCACCGGCGTGGCGGCCCTCGCCTCCGGCTGCCGCTTCCTGGGCCTGGAGCGCGACCGCGCCTACGCCGAGCTCGCCGCGCGACGCCTGCGAGGCGGCCCGCCGCCCGCGGGCGCCCGCCCCGGCTGAGCAGGGGCCCGGCTTTCCGCTGCCCCGCTCGCGTGGTAAAGCAGGGCGGCGTGAAGGGTCACAATCCGCGCCCCGAGGAGGCCGGCTCCGCCGAGGGCCTCATCACCGAGGCCGCCGTCCTCAAGGCGGGCGACCGCGTCGTCTACCCGAACCAGGGCGTGTGCCGGGTCACCGGCACCGAGGTGAAGGAGATCGCCGGCCAGCGACTGGAGCTGGTGCGGATGGAGCGCGAGGAGGACGGCGCGGCGGTGATGGTGCCGCGCAACAAGGTGGCCTCCATCGGGCTGCGGCGGGTGGCCAGCCAGGAGTACGTCGAGGGCGTCTTCCACTACCTCGCCGCCCAGTACTCCGACCCGGAGCTGGACTGGAAGATCCGGCACCGCGACAACGCCGACCGTCTCATCACCGGGGGCGTGCTGGGCATCGCGGAGGTGGTGAAGGGCCTCCACTCGCTGTCGCGCATCCGCCCCCTGCCCACCAAGGAGCGCGAGCAGTACGACAACGCCCGGCACCTCCTGGTGGCCGAGATCTCGGCGGCCCTCGACATCCCCGCGGCGCTGGCGGAGGACTACGTCGACTACGCCCTGATGCCCCCCGCGGGCACGAAGTTCCAGCTCAAGCCCCCGCCCAAGCCGGTGGAGCTGCCGGTGCGCCTCTCGCGCCGCAAGCCCATCGCCCGGGCCGAGGAGGACATCGGGCTCGAGGACCTGGGCCTGGAGCTGGGCGAGGTGGCCGAGCTGGGCGAGGCCGCCCTGGGCGAGGAGAAGGCCGAGGGGGAGGCCGTCGAGGGAGAGGCGGGGGAGACCGCGGAGGCCGTCGAGGGGGAGGCCGGGGAGGCCGCCGCGCCGGCCGAGGCGCCGGCCCGGGGCGGGAAGCCGGCCCGGGCGGCGAGGAAGCCGGCGCCCGCCGCGAGGAAGGCCGCGCCGCGCAAGGCCGAGAAGGCCAGGTCCCCGAAGAAGGCGGCCAAGAAGGCCCCGGCCCGGAAGGCGGAGAAGAAGGCGCCGCGGGGAGGCAGGCGGTGATCCGGATCGTCCTGCTCGACTCGCTCGACCCGAGCGACGTCGCCTTCCTCTGCAAGACCCTCTACCAGGCCTTCGGCCTCGGGACCGAGCCGGCCGGCGAGCGCAAGCTCCCGGCCTCCGCCGAGGCCGACGACGGCCGGGTGGACGCGGTGAAGCTGGTGCGCGAGGCCGGGGCGCCCAAGGTCATCGCCGACGACAAGATCCTGTTCCTCTGCTCCGCCGACCTCTCCCTCGAGCCCGGGCCGCTGGGCGAGCCGCCCTGCTGGGGCTTCGCGCAGCAGGGAGGCGAGCGGGCCGTGGTCTCCACGAAGCGCATGCCGGCCCGCGGCGTCTCGGAGTCGTCGATCGAGAACTTCCGGCGCCGCCTGGCGCGGGAGTCGATCCACTTCGTGGGACACCTCTGGGAGCTGCACCACTGCTACGACGCGCGCTGCGCCATGCACCCGTCGTGGTCGCCCAACCTCCCGGCCAACCCGGAGATGGACCTCTGCAACTTCTGCCGCGACAAGAGCGAGCGGAAGATCCGGCTTGCCAAGACCTGAGCCTCCCCCGACGACCGGGGCGCCGTGGCGATGGATCCGCGGCCCGGCCCCCGGCGCGGCGCCGCGGCCCGGCGCCCTCGCCTCCCTCGTCTGGCCTCCGCGCCCGCGGCACGCCGCCGCGCTCCTCGCCGCGGCGGTGGCGGCCCTGGGCCTGGGGGGGATCGGCTTCCAGGGCGGCCTCCGCGGGCGGCTCCCCTCGGACCTCGACTGGCGCGCCGCGGCGGCGGTGCTGGAGCGGGACGCGAGGCCCGGCGACGCCGTGGCGCTCTCGCCCTGGTGGGCGGAGCGGGCGCGGCTGGCGCTCCCCCCGGGGCTGCCGGTGCTCTCGCTGCCGCGCTACGCCGGGGAGGATCTGCTCGGGGTGAAGCGGATCTGGCTCCTCGCCCTCCCCGGGGCGCCCGGCGCCGGCGAGGCGGTGGCCCGCGACCTCGCCGCCCGCGCCGGCGGGGGCGAGCCGGCCCAGCGGATCGGGGCCTTCGCGCTCTCGCGCTGGGACCTGGCGACGCCGGCGCTCCCCATCTCCTTCCTGCCCGACCGGCTGGCCGGGGCCACCGTGACCGTCGCCGGCGAGCCGTGCCCCGCCTCCGGCCCGCTGGCCTTCGCCTGCGGCCCGACCCGGGTGGCGCGCCAGGTGCGCGAGGTCGGCGGGGGACCGCGCGCCTGCATCGCCGTGCGCGCCGAGGGGAGCGACCCGGTGGAGATCCGGATCCCCGGCGTGCCCAGCGCGCGCCTCCTGCGGGCCCACGCCGGCCTCGTGGCCTCGGGCGCCCGGGCGCCGGGCCCGGCGGTCCGGGTCGCGGTCCGCGCCGGCCCGGGCGAGGAGGCGGAGGTGGAGATCTCGGGGCCGGGGTGGCGCGGGTTCGACGTCGACACCGCCCTGGACGCGCCCTCCACGCGCGACGTGGAGCTGGTCGTCTCGCCCCCCGGACCCGGCCGCGAGATCTGCGTCGACGCCGCGGTGCTGCCGTGACCGCCCTCTCCCTCGGCTGCGCCGCGCTGGTCCTGGCCCTGCTCGCCCTGGGCGGCGGGGCGCTGGCGGGCCGGGCCGGGGCCGCGCTGGCGCCGGCCCTGTTCTGGCTCGCCCCGCGCAACCTCCAGCTCCTCCTGGCGGCGCCGCGCGACCTGCGGGCCGCCTGGCTGCTCGGCGGGGGCGGGAGCGGCCCGGGCGCCCTGTCGCTCGCCGCCCTGACCGTGCCGGCGGCGGTGGCCGCCGTACTCGCGGCCGGCGCCGCCCACACCTCGTGGCTGCTGGCACGGGCGCTGCGCGGCGGGGACCGCCGGGCGTGGCGCCGGGAGATGGTACTCTCCGCCGCCGCCGCCGTCCTCCTCGCGGCCTGCGCTTGGCGCGGCCCGCCCCGGGTAGCGCCGGCGGCGCCGGCCCTGCTGCTGCTCTCGATCCTGGGGGCGCGCTCGCTGGTCGCCGCCGGCCGCCTGCTCTGGCCGGAGCGGGCCCGCGCCGTCACCGCGGCGCTGGCCGTGGTGGCGCTGGCGCCGGGGCTGCGAGCCAGCGTCCACGCCTGGCCGTACGGCTTCGCCGCCTGGAACGAGCTCGCCGGCGGCGCGCCGGGCGCGGCGTCGCGCGGGCTGGCGCGCCAGGAGGGCGGCGACTCCGCCGCCGGGATCCTCCGGGCCCTCGGCGAGCACGCCGCCCCGGGCGCCCGCGTCTGGTGGCAGGAGACGCCGCGCGCCGACGTCGAGGCGTGGCAGCGGGCGGGACGGCTCCGCGCCGACCTCGGCTGGGCCGAGGGTCCGGCCGACGCCGACCTGGCCCTGTGGCAGTTCCGCGCCGGCGACCGGGACCGGGAGTACCGGATCTGGACCGCGTTCGGCACCGCCCGGCCTGTGGACGGCATCTTCCTCGACGAGGTGCCGCTGCTGATGGTCTACGCGCGCCCCGGCGCCTGGCGGTAGCGCCCGGCCGGGGCGGATTGTCGCAGGCGCGCTTCGCGATGGACGGGTCCGAGGGCGGGGTGCTAGCTTTGTCTTTATCGATATTGATTCTCATTATCGATAGCAGCGAAGACTCCACCCTCGCCTCGCGAGACCGGCGTGCACCCCACGATCCTCCTGCTGACGGCCCTCCTCTCCTCTCCCGCCGCGGCGGCCGCCTCGGGCGGCGACTCCGGTCCGCCCGACGTCGCGGCCGGCTCACCCGAGCACGGCAAGGCGGCGACCGCCGACGCCTCGCCGGTCGAGCCGGGAGTCCTGGAGGCCGAGCTCTGCTACGGCCCGACCTGGAACGACCGCGGCGGCGCGGCCGGGTTCGATCGCTCCGGGCCGGCCGAGGCCCATGTCTTCACCGCCACCGTCACCCGCGGCCTGGTGCAGGACGTCGACGTCAGGCTCTCGGTGGGCTTCGGGACCGTCCACGACGCCGCCCACCTCCACGCCGACGGCTCGGCCCCCAGGGATGGAAGCGGGCTCTCGGACGCCATCGTGGGCGCCCGCTGGCGATTTCTGAACCTCGCCTCCCGGGCGTTCGAGATGGCGCTGACCGCCGACGCCGTGGTCCCGGTCGGCTCGCCCCACACCCCGACCCGCGTCGGGATGACGCAGGAGTACTGGAGCGCCCGCGGCGCGCTCGTCGCCACCAGGGACCTCGGCCGGCTCACCGCGAATGCCGAGCTCGCCTGGGCGGTGCCGGTCTCGGGCGACGCCGGCGGCCTGCGCTCGACGGCGCAGGCGAACGCGGCCCTCGGGTACGAGCTCTCTCCAGGGCTCCAGCCGGAGCTCGAGGTCAACTACCAGGCCTCGCTCGGTCCCGGCTCGCAGGTCCTCGGGGTGACGGCCGGCCTGATCGCGTCGTTCGGCGACGGCTACCGGGTCGTCGGCGCGGTCCAGCGCGGCGTCTGGGGGCGGAACGCGATCCAGACGACGTCGGCCGTGCTGGCCTTCAAGACCGCGCTGTGAGCCGTCTACCCTCTTCGCGGCCGCCTCCCCCGTTCGCCGCCCTGCTTGACCCCGCCCGCGGAACGATTACTTATGGGGGTAGTTCGTTCAATCGGGGGCGAACTGGCTTCGACGGAGGATGGACAGCGCAGGGTGCGCGCCGTGGTTGGTCACCAGGCCACGTAAAAAGGCGACCACGCAGAAACGCGAACGAGCCCATGGCTCTCGCGGCCTAAAGTGCCGCGCGTCCCCCCGCAAGCGCCGGGTAGCGGGATCGGACGTCAGCTCCGGCTGGATCCGGGCGGGAGGCGAGCCGCCTAGACCGGATCGAGACGTAAGGGCGAGGACGTGAGCGCTAGGAGGCCCGGAGCCAGGCGCCCACGTATCCACTCCGGGATACGCGCGTAGGGCCCTTCACTTGAAGTCCTTCGGACCCGGGTTCGATTCCCGGCGCCTCCACCATCTCATTTCTGGGACTCCTCCGGACCTTGCAGAGAAGACGTCGCTACCCGTGGGACGGTGCTCATCGGGCCTGCGCTCTGATCAGATCCCGATACCAGAGACCGCTGTCCTTGATGATGCGTCGCTGGGTCTGGAAATCCACATGGATCAGGCCAAATGGTTTGCGCTTGCCCGCGGACCACTCGAAGGCGTCCAGCAGCGACCAGACGAAGTAGCCGCGCACGTCGGCGCCCGCCTGAATGGCCTGGTGCACCTTGCCCAGATACGCTTCCAGGAACGCCACCCGCTTGCGGTCGTGCACCGCACGATCCTCGACCAGGTCCTCGAAGGCCGCTCCATTCTCGGTGACATACAGGGGCAAGCGGCCATAGTCGGCAGGATCTCGGGTCAGGACCTGATAGATGGACTCGGGGTAAACTTCCCAGCCCATGGCCGTGTACTGCACACCGTCGACCTCGTACTCCTTCTCGGCGACGTCCAGGCCGCTGAACCACATCTTCAGGAACGGCACCCACCAGGCGTGGTAGGCGAGGACGCGCGTGTAGTTGTTGATGCCGAGGAAATCCAGCTGGGTGCCGATGGTTTCCATGTCGCCGGCCTGCACATCGGGCGAAAACCGGCCAGCCAGATGCAGCAGCCGATCGGGGTATCGACCGCGAAAGAGCGGGTCGAGACAGACCTTGTTGAACAACGCGTCAGCCAGCTCCGCGGCCTGACGATCCGCCGGGATGTCCTTGCGCGGATGAGCCGGCATCAAGTTGAGGGTGATCCCGACTTTCGCGTCCGGCCGGGTGCTTCTCACAGCCTGAGTCGCAAGACCGTGGGCCAGCAGCAGGTTGTGAATGACCTTCATGTAGAGCCAGGGTCGTCGCAGGCCCGGAGCGTGCAGTCCTGCCGCGTGACCCACCATCGTGAAGATCTGCGGCTCGTTCAGCGTGATGAAGTGACTCACGCGATCGCCTAGCGCCGAGGCCACACGCTCGGCGAAGTCTGCAAGATGCCGCGAGCAGTCGCGGTTGGTGAACCCACCCAGCTGCTCCTGCAGCGCTGCCGGAAGATCCCAGTGGAAGAGCGTGACGTACGGTGTCACTCCGGCCTCCAGCAGGGCATCCACCAGTCGATCGTAGAAGGCGAGGCCCGCCGGGCTGGACGCTCCTCGTCCAAAGGGCACAACCCTGGGCCACGAGACCGAGAAGCGATAGGCACCCAACCCCAGTTCGCGTATCAGGCGTGTGTCCTCGTCCATGTGGTGCACGTGGTCGCACGCCACGTCACCCGTGCTGCGATCGCGGATGCGGCCACGGGAGTGCGTGAAGACATCCCAGATGGAGGGACCCTTGCCGTCCTCGTCCCACGCCCCCTCTATCTGGTACGCAGAAGTCGATGCGCCGAACACGAACGACGGAGGAAACTGATACGGACCGCTCATGCGCACCTCGCGGCAGCCTCCCGAACACGCCCGCAACTGGCCATCCCAGCGCCCATAGACACCTCCAGACGTGAATAGCATTGCTGGTCCCACCGTGAGGGGAGTCCTCGCAAGCCGCTTCGGAAGTCTTTGATTCGCCTACTCGCGCCCTGCTCTGAGGCGGCCACGGGGGCCGCCTCCATGCCCTCCTCCACGCCCTCCCCGAGCGGCCGCTCGTCAAGCAGCTTGATGGCGGCATCCTTCGCCGCCGGGCTGAGGTGCATGTACCGGGCGGTCATCGTGAGCCTCGTGTGCCCCGCCAGTTCCTGGATGGCCTTGGCGGGGGCGCCGCATAAGCGACCAGAGTCAAGGGAAGCGCTTGTGTTTGCGACAGTTTTCTGCTTGTCCCGCTAGACGCCTGCCTGCCTCTGCTCTCGCAGTTAAGCAGGCCGGGTCGTGACGAGGCCCGTGCCGGAGAACCCGTCCCGCTCGACGGGCGCGCGCTCGTACGTGGTGGGCGGCGTCCTGGTGGGGCAGGCCTTGCGGGCGCTCGCGCAGCGCAAGGGGCGCACGGCGCTGACCGCGTTCAGCATAGCGATCGGCATTGCAGCGGTCGTGTGGGTGGTGGCGATCGGGAAGGCGGGCCAGCGGCGGGCCGAGGCGCAGCTCGCGGCGCTCGGCGAGGGCCTGGTGTGGATCTCGGCGGGCTCGCGCAACATCAGCGGAGCGCGCACCGGCAGCCACGCCGCCGTCACCCTCACGGCGGAGGACGCAGAGGCGATCCTCGCCGAGGTGCCGCGCATTCAGAGCGTCGCGGTGCAGAGCGACACGTCGGTGACGGTCGTGTCGCCGAATGGCAACTGGACCACGCGCGCTCGCGGGATCTCGGTCTCGTTCCTGGACACCTGGTGGTGGACGATCGCCGAGGGCGCGGCGTTCACCGACCGCGACGTCGACGAGGCGGAGCCGGTGGTGCTGCTCGGGCGCACGGTGCGCGAGCGGCTCTTCGGCGACGGCGAGGCCGTGGGGCAGGACGTGCGGATCGGGAGGTTCGGCTACCACGTCGTCGGCGTGCTCGGGGTCAAGGGACAGAGCCCGTGGGGGCGGGACCAGGATGACGTGGTCTTCCTCCCGTACACCTCGGCGCAGCGCCGGATCCGCGGCAAGGGCTTCCCATCGGTCGACGGCATCATGTGCCGGGCTGTGTCGCCCGCGGCGGTCGAGCCGGCCACGGCCCGGATCACGGATCTGCTCCGCGAGCGGCACCACATCGCTCCGGGCGACGACGACGATTTCGACATCCGCCCCCTCGAGGAGGCTGCCAACGCCGACCTCGAGGTGGGCCGCACGTTCGCCACCCTGCTCATCAGTGTCGCCTGCGTCTCGCTCGTCGTGGGTGGGATCGGCATCATGAACATGATGCTCGCCTCCGTGCTCGAGCGGACCCGCGAGATCGGCCTGCGCATGGCCCTCGGCGCGACGAAGCGGGCCGTGCAGGCGCAGTTCCTCGTCGAAAGCGTGATGCTGTGCCTCTGCGGCGGTATTGCAGGCGTTGCCGCGAGCGCAGCAGGCCCACTCGCGATGGAACGCATCCTCGGCTGGGACGTCGCCATCCCCGTCGACGCGGTGCTCCTCGCGCTGGGGTTCTCGGTGGCCGTGGGCGTCTTCTTCGGATTCTACCCGGCATGGAAGGCCGCGCGCCTCGACCCCATCAGCGCCCTGCGGCAGGATTGAACGAGGTCGGCGACGCCGAACAGGCGGGCAGGGTGGCCGTCACTCCCCGGACGCCGTCAGGCCTTGCGGATCACGACCCGCAGCCCGCCCTTGAGCTCGGGCGGGATGAGCGCCTTGTTCATCGAGAGATCCTGGGGCGGCACCTCCCAGGTGTAGCCGCGCGTGAGAAGCACCGCGAACAGCTGCATGAAGACCGTCGAGTAGTCGTAGCCCGCGCACTTGTGCCCCTCGGGCACCGAGCCAGCCCCCTGCGGCGCGAAGGCGTGGGGGTGCCGGTCCTGCTCGGCCCGCGGCGGGCCGAAGCGATCGGGGTCGAACTTCTCCGGCTCCTCGAAGATGGGGTTCAGGTTGTGCGCCCCCAGGGCCATCATGACGTTCCAGCCCGCAGGGATGGTCAGCTCGCCGATGCGGATCGGCACCCTGGCCCGGCCGAAGCTGACCGGCACGTTGGGACAGGTCCGCTTCACCTCCATCACCACCTGGTCGAGGTACGGCATCTCCCGCAGCTGGGCCGGCGTCACGGGGCCAGCGGGCGCCGCCGCCTTCACCTCGGCGAGGAGCCTGGAACGCACCGCCGGATGACGGGAGAGCTCCAGGACGAGCGCGCCCAGCTCGGCGAAGACGATGACGCCGGCGAGGACGAAGTGGTGCATCTCCGCCGCGGCGTGCGCGGGGTCGAGGCCAATGCCGCCGGCGTCGCGCGCGGCCAGCACGCGCGAGAGGCCGTCGTCGAGGCCCCCCGCCCGGTGGCGCTGCACCTGTGCGGCCAGCTGCGCGAGGATGCGGTCGCGCGCCTTCAGCGCCGCGTGAAAGGGCATGCCCGGCACGTCGATGGGCAGACCGGTGAAACCCTTGAAGAGCACGCCGTAGTCGGCGACGAGCCGGTCCAGCTCGGCCCCCGGCTCCATGCCGAGGACGTTGCGGCAGATGCCCTCCATGGCGAGCAGCTTCAGCTCGGGCAAGAGCGGGCGCTCGCCGCCCGCCGCCCAGCGCGCCAGGGCCGACTCGATGATCCGCTGCAACGCCGGGAGGTAGCTCGCGAGCGCCTCGCGCGTGAACGCCGCC
>DATIFE010000016.1:0-25531 GCA_035455425.1 Anaeromyxobacteraceae bacterium
CTCCGGCCTGGAGGCGGTGCGCGACCCGGGCGTCAACTGGGTCTTCCTGGGCTTCGGGCTCATCAGCCTGGGCGTCTTCTACATGTTCTACGTCGAGTCCCGCCTCAAGAAGTCGGGCGCGCGGGCCTAGGGAGCCGACATGTTCTACATCCTCGCCGAGCACCCCTGGTTCGTCGCCACCAGCGCCGCCTACGCGGCCGCCCTGGGACTCTACGCCGCCGCCTGGCGGTCCACCCGGGCGCTGGTGGGGCGCATCGCCACCGGCATCATGGCGGCGGCCATCGCCCTCAACGCCTCGCTCATCGCAGCGCGCTGGATCGAGGCCGACCGCGCCCCGTTCAAGTCGCTCTTCGAGTCCCTGGTCTTCTTCTCCTTCACCATGGGAGTCGTCTACCTGGCGATGGAGCGGCTCTACCGCACCCGGGTCTTCGGCGTGCTGGCGGCCTTCGGCTCCTTCGCCGGGCTGGCCTACGCGGTGTCGAAGTGGGACGCCGAGATCGTGAAGCTGCCGCCGGCGCTCCAGAGCGGCTGGTTCGTGCCCCACGTGGTGGTCTACTTCGTGGGCTACGGCGCCGCCGCCTTCGCCACCGGCGTGGCCATCGTCCAGCTCCTCTCCGGCCGCATCGGGTGGGTGAAGCGGCTCCTCTCCGCCAAGGCCGGGACCGTCCTCAGCGGCCAGCAGCTGGACCTCGAGAAGATCACCTACGACGCCATCAAGTTCGCCTTCGTCATGCTGACCCTCGGCCTCCTCGCCGGCTCGATCTGGGCCAAGAGCGCCTGGGGCGACTTCTGGGTGTGGGACCCGAAGGAGAACTGGTCGCTGGTGACCTGGCTGGTCTACGGCGCCTACCTGCACCTGCGCCGCGTCAGGGGCTGGCGCGGCGACCGGGCCGCCTGGCTGGTCATCGCCGGCTTCGCCGTGGTCATGTTCACCTACCTGGGCATGTCGATGCTGCCGACCGCCGAGTCGAGCGCGCACGTGTACACCGAGCCCTAGGCAAGCAGGCCGACCCCCCCGCCGGCCTCCTGCGCGCCGGTCCGCCCACGGGCGGCCGGCGCGTGGTCTTTTTCGGGGGCCCGGGTTCTCCGGCCCCGGGCGAGCGGCTACGCTCCCCCGCATCCCGGAGGACCCATGAAGACGCCCGCCGTCGCGCTCCTCGCCCTGGCGCTCGCGCCCGACCTCTCCCGCGCCGCCGACGGCGCCGAGATCTACCGGCGCAAGTGCGCCTCCTGCCACGGCGGCGACGGGAACGGCGGGTCGAGGAAGCTAGGCCCCCTCTCCTCCCCCGACCTCCAGGCGAAGAGCGACGAGGAGCTCTTCGCCGCCGTCGCCCGCGGCTCGCGCGACGGCAAGATGCCGGCCTTCCGCGGCCGCCTCGCCGACGGCGAGCTCCGGGCGGTGGTGGCCTACCTCCGGACGATGGCCCCCCGCTCGCCCTGAGCGCCGGCGGCAGCCTAGTGCGCGGGCTGCCCCCCGGGCGCGGCGTCGAGCGGCCGCTCCATCCCGGCGGTGAAGCGCCCCTCCAGGATGGGCACGGCGATCTTCACCAGCAGCGTGTAGACCAGGAAGCCGATGCCGAACACGCCGGCGGCCACCATCCACTCCACCATGGTGGGGGTGTACTCGTAGATCTCGCCCAGGGTGTCCGGGGTCATCCCCGGGATGACGAGCCCCATCCCCTTCTCGATGAAGACGCCGGCGAAGATGAGGAAGCAGCCCAGGTTCAGCGTCACGGGGTTCCGCCGGGTCCGAGGGATGACGAACAGCAGGAAGGCCGCGAAGCTGGCGGCCACCGCGAACCAGGCGAAGGGCGCCACCGCCCGGTGCCCGTGGAGGCCGAAGAAGAGGTAGCGGGTGAACACCACGTGCTCGGTGTTGGAGTAGAACTCCTTGAAGATCTCGGCGCCGAGCAGGAAGAGGTTGAAGAACATGGTGTAGGCCATGAGCTCGGCGATCTTCCAGATGGCCTCGTCGGGGATGTTGAACCGGGTGGTCTTGCGCAGCACCTGGAAGAGGACCAGCAGGATGGCCGGCCCCGAGCAGAAGGCGCTGGCCAGGAAGCGGGGCGCCAGGATCGAAGCGTTCCAGTAGGGGCGCGCGGCCATGCCGTTGTAGAGGAACGCCGTCACGGTGTGGATCCCCACCGCCCAGGGGATGGAGAGCAGCACCAGCGGCACCACGATCTTCTTGTTGTAGTCCTGGCCGTGGAACAGCTTGTAGAGGATGTGGATCACCACCGTGGCGTTGATGAGCAGGTAGCCGTTCAGGACGATGGCGTCCCAGACCAGCATCGAGGAGGGGAAGTTGGGCCTCCCCACCAGCGGGAAGATGTGCCACAGGTTCTGGGGGCTGCCGGTGTCCACCAGGATGTAGAGCAGGCACATGATGAGCGCCGAGATGGCGAGCATCTCACCGAGCACCACCACCTCCTTGATGGGCTTCCACTGGTAGACGTAGGCGGGGACCACCAGCAGCACCGCCGCCGCGGCCACGCCCACCAGGAAGGTGAAGTTCCCGATGTAGAAGGCCCAGGACACCTGGTCCCGCATGTTGGTGGCGATGAGGCCGTGCCGGAACTGGCTCGAGTAGCCGGCGATGCCGGTGGCGATCATGATCGCGAGGAGCGCGAGCCAGGCGTAGTACCACCTGCTCCCGCGCGTCACCAGCCGGGCGCAGCCCTGGAGGAAGCGGAGGATGCCGGTCATCGAGCCCTCTCAGGTCGCATAGAAGTAGTAGAAGCGCGGCCGGGTGTTGAGCTCCTCCTTGAAGACGAAGACCCGCTTGTTCTCCATCACGTAGCGGATCTCCGACGACGGATCGAGGAGGTTCCCGAACTTGCGGGCGCCCACCGGGCAGATCTCGACGCAGGCCGGATAGCGGCCGGCCCGGCTGCGCTGGATGCAGAAGGTGCACTTCTCCACCACGCCCTTGGGCCGGACCCGGTTGCCCAGGACGTGGAGGTCGGGGTTCACCTCCGCGGCGTCGATGCGCGGCTCGGTCCAGTTGAAGTGGCGCGCGCCGTAGGGGCAGGCGGCCATGCAGCAGCGGCAGCCGATGCACCAGTCGTAGTCGACCACGGTGATCCCGTCGGGCTCGGTCCAGGTGGCCTGGACCGGGCAGACCTTGACGCAGGGCGGGTTGCGGCACTGGTGGCACTGCACCGGCATGTAGAACTTGCCCGGCCGGGGAACGGCGTCCGCCTGGTAGTAGATGTCGGACTCGATCACGTCGACGCCGCGCGCCTTGTCCATCTCCAGCACCCGGATCCAGTGGATCTGGGGATCGCGCGACTGGTTGTTCTCCTTGACGCAGGCGTAGACGCAGCGGCGGCATCCGATGCAGCGGGAGAGGTCCAGGCCGTAGCCGAACTCGACGCCGGGCCGGGGGCCCATGGCGGTCGCCTTCCAGTCCTTCTTTCCGAAGCGCCGGGCGTGGTCGCGCTCGATCTTGGCCAGCAGCCGGGCCACCTCGTCCTTCGAGAGCTCCTTGAAGTGGCGCCGCAGCGCCCCCTCCACGTCGCAGGCGCCGAGCGCGGCGGCGGCGCCCGCCGCGGCGGCCGCCTGGAGGAAATGGCGGCGGGAGGGGTCCTCCGCCCGCGCCTCGGGCGCCGCCTGCTGCAGCACCGGCAGGGATCGGTTCCCGGTCGCGCTCATCGGGCCTCCTGGGGGCGGCGCGGCCGCGGCTCCGGCCTGGTCGGCGTCGGGATGGGACGCTGCATCACCATCCCTCCGATCTCCTTGGTCTCCACGCCCTTGAACCTCGGGGAGTGCGGGTTGTGGCACTGGACGCAGAGGTAGTAGGTCTTCTTCCCGTCCCAGTGGCCCACCCGCTTCCCGTGGACCCCCACCTTCCAGTCGCGCAGCTTGTCGCCGTGGCACTGGCCGCAGAGCCGGTAGGACTCGGAGAACGGCAGCTGCTCGCCGTTGATGAGGTGCAGGAAGTCGCGCTTCTTCTGGTCGTGGCAGTCGAGGCACCACAGGTTCTGCCCGTGTCGGAGCGGCTGCTGCTCGTCGTGGAAGCCGAGCTCGCGCGGCTTGGGATTGCCCGCGTCGGTGTGGCAGCCGGTGCAGGGGAACAGGCCCAGCTCGAAGGGCGGCGCCGGCGTGTCGTACTCCGCGGCCGCCGGCGGCTTGGCCTCCCGCTGCCCGGGCGGCGGCGGGGACCCGGCCACTGCGGCGGCGGCCGCGGCCAGCGCGGCCAGGCCGCCCCGGAGGAGCAACATGTCGACCTCCCGTGGCGCCACGGGGAAGGGGGCGCCGCGCCAGCGGCCGGGTGCATCCGCCGGTCCAACCCGGAACCCCCCTGAAGGCGGGCCTGCCACGGCGGCAGGGCGCCGGTGCCGGCGCAAGCTTTTCGGACGGCCTGATGGGCGTCAAGCAAGCTTGGCGCGCAGGCCGCCGCGGTACTCCTTCAGCTTGTACTGGATCTTCCGCACGCTGACCCCCAGGAGGCGCGCCGCGCGGGCGGTCGAGCCGCCCACCTCGTCGAGCGTGCGGAGGATGGCCTCGCGCTCGATCTCGGGGAGCGAGGCACCCGGGATGAGCGCGCTGGCGGAGTCGCCCGGCCCGGCCGATCGCAGCACCGGGGAGAGGTGCCGCGTCCCGACCTCGCGGCCCTCGCAGCGCGCCGCGGCCTCGTCGATCGCGGCCGCGAGCTCCCGCACGTTGCCGGGCCAGTCGTAGGCGTAGAGCGCCGAGAGCGCGCCCGGCGAGAGGACCTTCGGCTCCTCCCCCCGCGCCCGGGCCGCGCGCGCCAGGAAGTGCTCCGCCAGGGCCGGGATGTCCCCCTTGCGCTGCCGCAGCGGCGGCAGCGCCAGGGCCACCACGCCGAGCCGGTAGTAGAGGTCGTCGCGGAAGCGCCCCTGGCGGACCTCCTCGGCGAGGTCGCGCGCCGTGGAGGCCACCACCCGGACGTCGGCGCGGAGCGTCTCGCGGCCGCCGAGCCGCTCGTACTCGCCGTGCTGCAGGAGCCGGAGCAGCCTCACCTGCGCCGGCGCCGGCAGGCTGGCCACCTCCTGGAGGAAGAGCGTCCCGCCGGCGGCGGCGGCGATGCGCCCCTCGGTCCGCTGCGGAGCGTGGGGTAGGACGCCGGCCTCGCAGCCGAAGAGGTGGCCCTCGACCAGGGCGCCCCCGAGGCCGGCGCAGCGGGCGCGGACGAAGGGGTGCTCGCGCCGCGGCGAGCCCTCGTGGAGCGCCTGCGCCACGGCCTCCCTTCCGCTGCCCACCTCGCCCTGCACCAGCACGGCGGCCTTGGTGGGAGCGGCGCGGCCGACGATCTCCTGGATGAGCTGCATCTCCCGCGTGTCGCCCACCAGCGCCGCGCGGCGCCGCAGCTCGGCCCGGAGCGCGGCCCGCTCGCACCGGAGCCCGCGCGTCTCCAGGGCCTTCTCCAGGGCCAGCGCGACCCGCGCGGGGTCGAGGGGCCCCTGCACCAGGCCCTCCGCTCCCTGCCGCAGCGCCTCCAGGCCCGCGGCCGCGTCGCCCGGGGGCGTCGCCACCACCACGGCGGCGTCGGAGCCTCCGGCGCGCAGCGCCTGGAGCAGGGGCCCGCCGTCCGCCGGGCCGGCCAGCGCTCCCTCGGGGCGGAAGGCGGGGGCCGCCGCCAGCCCCTCGACCACCGACGCCGCCGCGACGGCCTCGAAGCCCCGGGCGACGAGCGCGTCGCGAAGGCGGTCCCGCTCGCCTTGATCGGCGTCTATCAACAGGATCCGCGGATGGACCATCTGGCTGTGCGCGTAGCAAGGCATGTACCGCCCGGGAAGGCCCGCGGGCGGCCACCCGCCTTCCGGCGCCGCTGCAAATCCTGCGGTCGCTGCTCCCCGCGGACCCTGGCGCACCCGGCCCCGAAGCGCCACACTCGGGGGGCCATGACCCGCCACCGCAGCGGCCGGATCGAGATCCTCCAGGGAGACATCACCCGCCTCGCGGTGGACGCGATCGTCAACGCCGCCAACGCCACCCTGCTCGGGGGCGGCGGGGTGGACGGCGCCATCCACCGCGCCGCCGGGCCGGGGCTGCTCGAGGAGTGCCGCGCGCTCGGCGGGGCGCGCACCGGCGAGGCGAAGATCACCGGGGGCCACCGGCTCCCGGCGCGGCACGTGATCCACGCGGTGGGGCCGGTGTGGCAGGGAGGCGACCGGGGCGAGCCGGCGCTGCTCGCCAGCTGCTACCGCGAGAGCCTGCGCCTCGCCGGCGAGCGCGGCCTCGCCAGCATCGCCTTCCCCTCCATCTCCACCGGCGTCTACGGCTACCCGGTCGAGCCCGCGGCGCGGATCGCCGTCGCCGAGGCCGACGCCGCGCTCGGGCGCTGGCCCGCGATCGAGCGCATCGTGCTCTGCGTCTTCTCGGACCGGGACCGCCAGGTGTACGAGCGGGTGGCGGCCGAGGTGCTGGGGCCCTGAGACGCCGTCAGTGCGGGGCCGCCGGCAGCCGCGGCGCCACCCCCTCCGGCCCCGGGGGCTCGAGGTGCATGGTGGCCTCGGTGGGCGGGTTGGTGAGCGGCCAGCGGGTGGCGGTGTCGACCAGCACCAGGGTCATGAGCAGCGCCACGAAGACCAGCGTGGTGGCGAGCACCAGCCGGTTGGCGCCGCCGTGGTCCCACAGGTGCATGAAGAAGAGGACCACCAGCGACGACTTCACCACCGCGATGGCCATGGCGATCACCAGCCCCCAACCGCCGGCGATGTGCATGCGGCCCAGGAACACGGTGAGCGCGGTGAAGACCATGAGCGCCACCCAGACCGCCACGTAGCGGCCCGGCCCGGCGTGCTTCGCTTCGGTGTGTTCGGACATGGGGCGCGGATCAGATGAGGTAGAGGAGCGGGAAGAGGAAGATCCAGACCAGGTCGACGAGGTGCCAGTACATGCCGCCCACCTCGATGGGCGAGGTGTAGGCGCCGCCGTAGGAGCCGCGCCAGGAGCCCACCGCCAGCCAGGCCAGCACGCCCATGCCCGCCACCACGTGGATGCCGTGGAGGCCGGTCATGAGGAAGTACATGGTCCAGAACATGCTCGCGCCGGGCACGGTGAGGCCGGGGTAGCGGTAGAAGCGGCCGGGGAGGTGCCCCTCGTGGAAGTGGTGGGAGTACTCGACGTACTTCACCATCAGGAAGACGAGGCCCAGCAGCAGCGTGATCCCCAGGAGCGCCGCCGCCAGCTTGCCCCTCGACTGGCGGGAGAAGTGGTAGGCGAGCGCCACGGTCAGCGACGAGGTGATGAGCACCGCGGTGTTGAGGGCGCCCATGGAGGTCTCGATGAGCTGCGAGGCTCCGTGGAACGCCGAGGGGTAGAGCATCCGGTAGAGCGCGTAGGCGGTGAAGAGCCCGGCGAAGAGCAGGATCTCCGTGGCCAGGAAGAGCCACATCCCCAGCCGCGCGGCGTGGGCCTGCGTCGGCAGGTCGGGGAAGTGGTGGGCGACGTGCTCGCTGGGCGCGGACATCAGCGGGTCCCCTCGGCGGCGGCCGCGTCGGTGTAGTCGTGCGGCGCCCGCGGATAGGCCGGCTGCTCGAGGAAGTTCTCCTCCGGCGGCGGCGAGAGCGTGTTCCACTCGTAGCCCCTCGACCCCCAGGGGTTGGGGCCGGCCGGCTTGCCGTACTTGAGCGAGAGCAGGAGGTAGGCGGCCACCATCAGGAAGCCCAGCGCCAGCACCGAGGCCCCGGCGCTCGAGGCCACGTTGAGCGGCCAGAAGCGCTCCGGGTAGGAGTAGTAGCGGCGCGGCATGCCGGAGTTGCCCAGCAGGAACTGCGGGATGAAGGTGAAGTTGAAGCCCAGGAAGATGAAGACCGCGGCCACCAGGCCCCACTTCTCGCTGTAGGTCTTGCCGGTGATCTTGGGCCACCAGTAGTGCAGCGCCGCCAGGAAGCCGGTGATCGTCCCGCCCACCATGATGAAGTGGAAGTGGGCCACCACGTAGTAGGTGTCCTGCCAGTGGACGTCGAGCGACACGGTGGCCAGCGCCACCCCGGTCATGCCCCCGAAGATCAGGAAGAAGATGAAGGCCACCACGTAGGCGAAGGGCGTCTGGAAGCTGATCGAGCCCTTGTAGAGCGTCGCCGTCCAGTTGAAGACCTTGATGGCGGTGAAGATGCCCACGAACATCGACAGCACGCCGAAGATGCCGGCGTCCACCGTGGACTGGCCCGAGGTGAAGAGGTGGTGGCCCCAGGTGAAGAAGCCGACGAAGGCGATGCCCAGCGAGGAGAAGGCCACCGCCTTGTAGCCGAAGATGTTCTTGCGGGCGAAGGCGCAGAGGACCTCGGTGATGGCCCCCATGGCCGGCAGGATCATGATGTAGACCGCCGGGTGCGAGTAGAACCAGAACATGTGCTGGAAGAGGATGGGGTCGCCGCCGCGCGCCGGGTCGAAGATCCCGAAGCCGAAGACGTTCTCCACCGCCGTCAGCAGCAGCGTGATCCCCAGCACCGGGGTGGCCAGCACCTGGATGACGCTGGTGGCGTAGAGCGCCCAGAGGAAGAGGGGCATCTTCATCCAGGTGATGCCCGGGGCCCGCAGGGTGTGGATGGTGACGATGAAGTTGAGGCCGGTGACGATCGAGCCCATTCCCAGGACGAAGGCGCCGAGCAGGATGGGCCAGACCTTGGTGATGGTGGTGGTGGAGTACGGCGTGTAGAAGGTCCAGCCGGTGTCGGCGCCCCCGTGGATCATGCCGTACAGGGCGATGCCGGCCCCCAGCAGGTAGAGGTAGACCGAGAACAGGTTGAGGCGTGGGAAGGCGACGTCGCGCGCCCCGATCATCAGCGGGATGAAGAAGTTCCCGAAGATGCCGGGGATGGCGGGGATCATGAAGAGGAAGATCATGACCACGCCGTGGAGGGTGAAGGTCTTGTTGTACGACATCGCGTCCATGATCGTCGGACCGGGCGTGAGCAGCTCGATCCGAAGGAGCATGGCGTAGATGCCGCCCAGCAGGAACCCGAGGGAGGTCAGGACCAGGTAGATGACCCCGATGCGCTTGTGGTCGAGGGTGAACACCCAGGACCGGAGGCCGCGCCTCTGGACCAGGTAGTTCCGCTCGTTGAAGGCCGGGGCGTCGCCCCCGGCCTCACGGCTTGGGAACGGGACCGCGGCCGGGAATGAGCTCATAGTTGGGACCCTTGGTGGGCTCGGGGTGCACGGTGCTCGTGCGCAGGGACTTGATGAACTCGACGATGGCGGCGACCTCCGGGCCGGGGATGCGGCCCTGGAACGTGGGCATCACCGGCTGGAAGCCCTTCACGATCTTGGCCCGCGGGTCCATCATCGACTCGGTGAGGTAGGCCTCGTCGGCGACGACGCTGGTCCCGTCCTCGAGCGGGTCGCGCCGGAGGTAGAGGTCGAGCCAAGTCGGGCCGATGTGGGGCGTCCCGTCGACCGTGTGGCACGCGAAGCAGCCGTACACCGAGGCGAGCCTCCGGCCCTGCTCCACCAGGGTGGTGACGGGGCTCGAGTCCCGCTGGCCCGAGTCCTGGGCCGCATCCACCTCCGCCACCCTCGATCGGCGGGAGGCGGCCAGCCACTCGTCGAACTCTGCCGGCGCCATGACCACTAGGTGGCCCAGCATGGCGGAGTGCCCCACGCCGCAGTACTCGGCGCAGAAGATCTCGTAGCGCCCCGGCTTGTCGGCCTGGAACCAGGTCTGGGTGTAGCGGCCCGGCACCGCGTCCTGCTTGAGGCGGAAGGCCGGCATGTAGAAGGAGTGGATCACGTCGCGCGAGGTGATGAGCAGCCGCACCGGGCGGCCGGCCGGGACGTAGAGCGTGTCCACGCCGTTGGGGCCGCCGGCGTAGGAGAACTTCCACATCCACTTCTTGCCCATCACGTAGACGTCCATCGCCTCCTTGGGCGGCGTCTGCAGGCGAACGAAGAGCGGGTAGCCGATGGCGAACCAGAGGAGGAAGAGCGCCAGCGGGCCGCCGACGAACAGGACCTCGTGGATGGTCCGGGGCTCGACGTGCGGCGTCGACTCGCCCTCCTGGCGGCGCCGGTAGCGGATGGCGAAGACCAGGACCGCCGTCGCCACGCCGACGAAGCCCAGCATCGTCATGGTGATGACGAAGTAGTGCAGCGAGTCGACCTGCCTGGCGTAGGCCGAGCCCTGCTCCGGCAGGAACAGGAGGCGGCGCATCAGGTCGTTCATCGGACGGTCCCCCGCTTGGCCTCGCGCCGCCAGAGGACGGCCAGGGTCGCCGCCAGGCCGCCGAAGACCGCCAGGGCGGCGATCCGGACGAAGCCGATGACGTAGGGCTCGTAGCGGCGGCTGGCGGGGTCGTAGCGGTAGCAGGTGAGCAGCAGCCGGTCGAAGCTGGTCCCGGTGCGCCCCTCCCCCGCCTCCACCACGGCGAGGCGCAGGTCGCGCGCCGGGAACTCCACGCCGTAGAGGTAGCGGGCCACCTTCCCCCGGGGGGTGAGCACGAAGATGGCGGCGGCGTGCGCGTACTGCCGGGTCTGCTGGTCGTAGACGTAGTGGAAGCCCACCGCGTCCGCGACCTTGCGGATCTCCGGCTCCTCGCCGGTGACGAAGGGCCAGTCGGCGGCGGCGCCGGGCCGGCCGAGCGCCTGGAGGTAGCCGCGCTGCCTCTCCCGGGCGAGCTGGCTGGTCTCGCGGGGGTTGAAGCTGATGGTGAGGGCCTCGTAGTCCTTGCCCAGCTCGAGCCCCATCTCGCGCATCGAGCGCGCCAGCCCGCCCAGCAGCAGGCCGCAGAGCATGGGGCAGTCGTAGTAGACGAGCGACAGCACCACCGGCCGGCCGCGCCCCAGGACGTCCGCCAGCCGCACCGGCTGCCCGTCGGGCCCGGTGAAGGTGGCGTCGGGCGGGACCTGCTCCCCGAGCCGCTCCACCACCTTCACCCCGTCGAGCGCGGCGGGCTGCGGGCCCTCCACCGGCGCGGCCACCGCGTGCTGCTTGAAGGGGATGGCCGCGGACCGCGCCGGGAGCGCGGCCAGGAGGGCGGCCAGGCCGGCCGCGCCGAGGGCGCGGGTCACGGGCGCTCCCCCCGCACCGAGAGGTCGATGGCCCGCTCGATGGGCATGTGGACCAGGCCCTTCTTCTCGTCGACCCAGCCGTAGGAGTGGAGGCGGCGCTCCTGCTCCTGGCGCAGCACCTGGGCGTGGTTGGCGCTCTCGAAGAGCTGCTGCTCCACCATGCCGATCTTCCGGTGGCCCGCCTCCGCCGGGATCGACGGCCAGGCCGGGTTCATCGACGCCCGGGCCCGCTCCATCCAGGCGATGGTGACGGCCGAGGCGGCGACGAAGATCGCCAGCGAGGCCACGCCCACCCCGACGATGGTCCAGGTCCGGATGCGGTCCGCCTCCGCGGGCGGGTGGCCGCCGTGCACGTGCTCGGTCATTGTGGCTGGTACCTCAGGGAGTCCTCGAGGTAGGGGTCGCCCACCGGGACCGCGGCCTCCTGGCGCAGGCGGCGGGCGGCGAAGGCCACCGCGGCGGCCCCGATGCCCACCAGCGCCGTCAGGTCGGTCCAGTGCGGCGCGGGCGCGGCCTGCGACGCCGGCATCATGGTGAAGTAGACGTCGACGTAGTGCAGGGCCAGCTGCCAGGCGGCCACCGCCGCCAGCCGGCGCGGATCGCGCTTCAGGTCCCGGGAGAGCAGCAGGAAGAACGGGACCACGAAGTGGAAGACGGCCAGGACCACGGCCACGGCGCCCCACGGCCCCTGGGTGCGGTGGGCGAAGAAGGGCACCTCCGCCGGCAGGTTGGCGATCCAGATCAGCATGTACTGGGAGAAGGCGATGTAGGCCCAGAAGGCGGTGAAGGCCAGCAGCAGCTTCCCCAGCGAGTGCCAGTGGTCGGCGTTCAGCATCCGGAAGAGCTCCTCGCGCCGCAGCGCGTAGAGCGCCAGGATCAGCACCGCGATGGCCGAGAGGAAGCTGCCGGCGAAGTAGTAGACGCCGAAGATGGTGGAGGAGTGGTGCAGGTCGAGCGACTCCTGCCAGTCGATGGCGGCGAAGGTGATGGTGAGCGCCAGGAGCGGCAGCACCCCGGTGCCCAGCCGCCGCTGCCAGGCGGTGAGCGCCACGCCCTTCTCCCGGTCCTGCCGCACCGACCAGCGCCACAGCAGGTGCGAGACGATCACCCAGGCGGCGAAGTACGCGGCCGCCCGCACCAGGAAGAACGGCAGGTTCAGGTACGGGGCGCGGTGCTCGGCGAGGTGGCGCAGGTCGGCGTCGAGGCGCTGCGGCTCGAGCCAGGGGAAGAGCCGCCCCGCCCCCAGGGCGATGGGGACGAAGAGCACCACGAAGAGCACGCTGGTGGTGGGGATCACCTCCAGCACCCGGCGCACCACCACCGGCCAGCGGGCCTTGGTGGCGTGGAAGGTCCCGAGCAGGATCAGGGCCGCCACGGCGATGCCCACCCAGAAGGTGAAGGCGGTGTGGTAGGCGAGCAGGGCGCGGCGGACGTCGAAGGCCGCGCCCACGGCGGTCAGCAGCAGGGCCACCGCCGCCACCGCGCCCGCCCGCACGGGCAGCCCCCGCCCCCCCTCGATGCGCGGAGCGTTCACAGCGCCCCTCCCTGGCGGAGCCGCGCCCTCTCCTCGGGCGGGACCAGCTCGATCCGGGCGCGCTGGCTGAGCTGCAGCGCCCGGAGGTAGGCCACCACCGCCCAGCGCTCCTCCACCGTGAGGTGGCTGGCGTAGGAGGGCATGACGCCGAAGCCCTCGGAGATCACCCGGTAGAACCAGCCGTCGCCGTTCTTGACCTTGAGGTGCAGCGAGGGCGGCGGCCGGATCGACATGTTCCGGGCCACCAGGGTGTTCCCGTCACCGAGGATGCCGTGGCAGGCGCCGCAGAGGGCCTCGAAGCGCCGGCGGCCGAGTTCCAGCTCCTGGCGCGTCACCGGGAGCGGGCTCGCCAGGAGCGGCTTACCGTCGGGCCCGAGGCCGGTCTCCACCTCCGGCGGGAAGAGCTCCTCGCGCGGCACGGCGCCGTCGGGCGGCGGCCGCATGGAGATGCCGTCGGCGTAGAAGTCGCTGGGCCGGTAGAGCTTCACCTTCGACTGCTGGACCCACATCGGGTCGAGCACGTCGCAGCCGGCGGCCAGGAGCAGCAGGGCGGCGATGGCGAGCCTCATGCCTCCTCCCCGTCGACGCGCGACACGTTCCGCGCCCCGAGCCGGCGCATCTCCTCGGCCGCGGCCTCGGCCCGCGGCGCCTCCACCTCGGCGCTGAGCCAGAAGCCGTCGACGCAGGCGGTGCGGAAGGCCTCGACCTCGAAGACCGGGTGGTGCAGGCGCGGGAAGCCGGCCAGGGCGAAGAGCCCGCCGACGATGAAGACCGAGGCCACCAGCACGGCGCTCTCGAAGGTGACGGGGATGAAGGCCGGCGCCGACTGCGGGGGGCGCCCGCCCACGTTGAGGGAGTAGTCCACCGCGTTCATCCACCACTGCATGAGGTAGGCGCCGCCGCCACCCAGGAGCATGCCGACCAGGCCGATGAGGGGGACGGGGGAGCGCTTCAGGCCCAGCGCCTCGTCCACCCCGTGGATGGGCACCGGCGAGTGGGCGTCGAGGCCGGCGAAGCCCAGCTCGCGCAGCCGGCGCGCGGCGGCGCAGAGCGCCGCCTCCTCCTGGAACTCTCCGAGAACGTAGCTCGCCATGGCCGGTCAGTGCGCCGCGCGGGCGTGGGCCTCGTGGTCCAGCTCGCGCCGCAGCTCCTTCACCTCGCTCGCCGACACCGAGGGCACGAAGCGCAGGAAGAGGAGGAACAGGGTCCCGAACATCCCCAGGGTGCCGACGTAGATGCTCCAGTCGACCAGGGTCGGGTAGTACATGGCCCAGCTCGAGGGCAGGAAGTCGCGGTGGAGCGAGATGACGATGATGACGAAGCGCTCGGTCCACATGCCCACGTTGACCAGGATCGAGGCGATCCACAGCGCCCAGATGCTCTGGCGCGCCTTCTTCCACCAGAAGACGTTGGGCACCACCACGTTGCAGAAGATCATGAGCCAGTAGACGGGGGCGTAGGGACCGGCCTGGCGCGTGTGGAAGAAGAGGAAGCTCTCGAAGTGGTCGCCGGAGTACCAGGCGTTGAAGTGCTCGACGGCGTAGCCGTAGGAGACCATCAGGCCGGTGGCCAGCATCACCTTGGCCATGTTCTCGAGGTGCTTGGCGGTGATGACCCCCTCGAAGCCGAAGACCTTCCGGGCCGGGATCACCAGGGTGAGCACCATGGCGAACCCGGAGAAGATGGCCCCGGCCACGAAGTAGGGGGGGAAGATGGTGGTGTGCCAGCCGGGCAGCAGCGAGACCGCGAAGTCGAAGCTCACCACGCTGTGCACCGACAGCACCAGCGGGGTGGAGATGCCGGCCAGCAGCAGGTAGGCGATGCGGTAGTGGCGCCAGTGCCGGGCCGAGCCGCGCCAGCCGAGGGCGAAGATGCCGTAGGCGATGCGGGCGCCCCGCTTCTTCGAGGTGTCGCGCAGCGCCGCCAGGTCGGGGAGCAGGCCCACGTACCAGAACATCAGCGACACCAGGAAGTAGGTGTTCACCGCGAACACGTCCCACATCAGCGGGCTCTTGAAGTTGGGCCAGAGCCCGAGGGTGCTCGGGTACGGGAAGAGCCAGAAGTCGAACCAGGGACGGCCGGTGTGCAGGGCCGGGAAGATGAGGGCCTGCATCACCGCGAAGAGGGTCATGGCCTCCGCGAACCGGTTGATGGAGGTGCGCCAGCGCTGCTGGAAGAGGAGCAGGATGGCCGAGATCAGGGTGCCGGCGTGGCCGATGCCGATCCACCAGACGAAGTTGATGATGTCGAAGGCCCAGCCAACCGGGATGTTGTTGCCCCAGACGCCGATGCCGGTGGCCACCGTGTAGCTGATGGCCAGCACCAGCAGGCCCGCCAGGGAGCTGGTGATGGCGAACAGGGCCAGCCAGCCGCGTCGGGTCTGCTGCCACACCGGCAGGAAGAGCTGGTCGTTGACCTCCCGGTCGCCGGGCCGGCCGGCCAGGACCGGGATCGGGTCCAGCGGATCGAGCCGCTCCACCTGCGTGGCGGTCTCAGCCATGGGCCAGCTCGGGGTTGGGGTTCCGGACCCGGACCAGGTAGGCGGTGCGCGGCCGGGTGCCGAGCTCGTGGAGCAGGTCGTAGCGCCGCTCGTCCCCGTGCCAGGCCGTCACCTGGGCCCCGGGGTCGTTGAGGTTGCCGAAGCGGATGGCCTGGGACGGGCAGGCCTGCTGGCAGGCGGTCTGGATCTGGCCGTCGCGGATCTCCTGGCCGGCGATGCGCGCGGCGATGCGGTGCCGCTCGATGCGCTGCACGCAGTAGGTGCACTTCTCCATCACGCCGCGGGAGCGCACCGTGACGTCCGGGTTCATCAGCATCTTCTCGGTGGCCGACTTGGGGCGGTGGTACTCGAAGAAGTTGAAGCGCCGGACCTTGTAGGGGCAGTTGTTGGAGCAGTACCGGGTGCCGACGCACCGGTTGTAGATCATCTCGTTCAGCCCCTCGTCCGAGTGCACGGTGGCGTTCACGGGGCAGACGTACTCGCAGGGCGCCCGCTCGCACTGCACGCAGGCCAGCGGCTGCGCCACCACCTCCGGGTTCTCCGGGTCGCCGGAGAAGTAGCGGTCGACCCGGATCCAGTGCATCTCGCGGCTCCGCGCCACCTGCTCCTTGCCCACCACCGGGATGTTGTTCTCCGCCTGGCAGGCGATGGTGCAGGCCGAGCAGCCGATGCAGCGGGTGAGGTCGATGGCCATCCCCCACTTCATCTGGCCCTGGTAGTCGACCTGCCCCAGGAGCGAGGGCAGCGGGCCGCGCAGCTCGTCGAGGCGGTGCTTCTCCCCGGCCAGGTCGCCCCGGTCGAAGGTGAGCGCCAGGTCGCGCCCCTCCATGGAGAAGTGCTCCTGGGTGCAGGCGAAGGCGTGCTTCCTCCTGCCCACCGGCGCCAGCGCCAGGCCCCCGTCGATCCAGGGGGCCTCGGCGGCGCGGAGCCGGCCGGCGTCGAAGCCCACGTGGGTCCCGGTGGGCCCGGCGACGGTCCGGCCGTAGCCCAGCGGCAGCGTCACGGTGTCGTCGGCGTGCCCGGGGGCGATCCACAGCGGCGCCTCGACCTTGCGCCCGCGGAGCCGGAGCTCCACCCGCTGCCCGCTCTCCAGCCCCAGCCGTTTCGCGGTGGCCGGCGAGAGGAGCGCGGCGTTGTCCCAGGTCATCTTGGTGATGGGGTCCGGCAGCTCCTGCATCCAGGCGTTCTCAGCGAAGCGGCCGTCGAGGAGCTTGGGGTCGGCGACGAAGCTCGCCTCGAGGCCCTCCCGCGGCGCGGGCGCCGAGCGGGCCGCGGCGGCGACCTCCCCGGCGCGCACCGCCGGCACCTCGGGAGCCACCGCGGTGTCGGGCACGAGCCCCCGTGCCAGCCAGCGCTCCCAGCGGACGTCGAAGTCGGGGGCGGCGGAGCGGCTGCGCCAGAGGTCCTGCAGCACCCGGTGGCCGCCGCGGTCCCCCTCGTCGAGGAAGCTGGCCAGCAGCTCGACCTCGGAGATGCTCTCGAACAGGGGCGAGAGGAGCGGCTGGCAGATGGTGACCTGGCCGTCGGCCGCCCGCGCGTCGCCCCAGCTCTCGAAGGGATGGGAGGCGGCCAGGACGAAGGAGCAGCGCTGCGAGGTCTCGTCCTCGCGCAGCGCCAGGTAGAGGGAGTTGGGCACGCGGGCCAGGAGCTCGCCCAGGCCGACGTCGGCGGGCGCGGCGTAGACCGGGTTGCGCGCCGTCACCACCAGCGTGTCCACCTGGCCGGCGCCGACGGCGTCGGCCAGCGCGCGCAGCGAGGCCGGGCCGGTGGGGCCGGGCGGGGCGGGCCGGTACTCGACGGTCCGGCCGGCGGAGCCGAGCGCGGCGTTGACGGCGGCGGCCACGGCGTGGACCGCGGCCGGCTGGCGCGGCCCGGCGGTGACCAGGGCCTCGGCCCCGACCCGCGCCAGGTCGTCGGCCACCGCCTCCGCCTCCCGGATCCGGACCGCCGGCTTCTGGCCGCAGCCGGCCAGCGCCGCCAGGCCGTGCTTCTCGGCCAGCCGGTGGGCCACGGCGCGGGCGAAGGAGAGGACCTCGGAGGACCGCATCCGGATGCGGTGGTCGGCCACGGCGCCAGTGGTGGAGAGGTGGGCCTCGGCTGCGTAGAGCCGGTTCATCTCCGCGCCCGGACCGGGGGTGCGGCGCGCGGCGTACTCGCGGGCCAGGCGGAGCCGCTCGGCCCCCAGGCCGAGGAAGTCGTGGTCCAGCGCCAGGATCACCCGCGCCCCCTCGAGGCGGAGCCGCGGCTCCATGGGGCGCCCGAAGGCGATGCGCGTCCCCTCGCGGACCTCGTCGGAGGAGAGGCTCTCGTGGACGTGGAAGGTGGCCCTGGGGTAGCGGGCCTGGATGCGGCGGCGCAGGTCGGCGAGGAGCGGCGAGCCGCTCTCGCGCACCAGGAAGCGCAACCGCGCGCCGCCGTCGCCGCGGTGCGAGGCGGCGAGGTCGGAGAGCGCCCGCAGCGTCGAGCGGAAGGCGAGCGGCTGGCCGCCCCGGACGAAGCCCTGCAGCCGGCGCGGGTCGTAGAGGTCGAGGAGCAGCGCCTGCTCGAAGGTGCCGCTGGCGCCCAGGCTGGCCGGGTGGTCGGGGTTCCCCTCCACCTTGGTGGGCCGGCCCTCGTAGGTGGTCACCAGCAGCCCCACCGCTTCCGCGCCCCACTCGGCGGCGGTGGCGTAGTGCAGGGCCGCCCCCGGGACCACCTCCCTCTCCGGCGAGCGGACGTAGGGGTGGATGGTGTCGCGCGGCGGCCGGCAGGCCTCGAGCCCCGCCAGCGCCACCGAGGCCCCCAGCACCTGGAGGAACCCCCGCCGGGAGAAGCCCTCGGGCGCCTCGGCGGCTCCCGCCGGGAACTCGGAGGGGTGGGCGCGCCGCTGCTCCCGCTCGGAGAGGCTGCGCCAGTGCTCCCGGCCGTCCGTGGACTGTCCGTAGATGGGGAGCTTCATCGGTGGCATGTGGTGCAGCTCGTGCGCGAGTGGACCTTGTACTTCTCGTGGAGCTCCTGACCGAGGCCGGGGCGATCGGGAGTCCAGCCCATGGCGGTGATGGCCTCCTGCGGGCGGAGGTTGGGCGCCGGGTCGCGGTGGCAGTCGATGCACCAGCCCATGGTCAGGGGCGCGAACTGGTAGACGGCCCCCATCTTGTCGACGCGCCCGTGGCAGGTCTCGCAGCCCACGCCCTTGTTCACGTGGATGGCGTGGTTGAAGTAGACGAAGTCGGGGACCTGGTGGACCCGCACCCAGGGGATGGGCTTCCCCGTGAAGTAGCTCTCCCGCACCGGCTCCAGCTTCGGGCTCTTGTTCCAGATCTGCGCGTGGCAGTTCATGCACAGCGCCGTCGAGGGGATCCCGGCGCTGGCGCCCCGCTCCACGCCCTGGTGGCAGTACCGGCAGTCGATGGCGTCGTCGGCGACGTGGTGCCGGTGGTCGAACTGGACCGGCTGCACGACCTCCTCGAACTGGCGGTTGCCCGCGGGGACGCGGGCGTAGATCATGAGCCCGCCGAGGACGCCGGCCCCGGCTACCGCGACGGCCAGGAGGACGAGTCGGAAGACGAAGTTCGCGCGTCGTCGGAAGAGTGCGCTCATGCACCGGTCTGGGGTGCGGCCTCCCACCTCTGGCGCGCCCGTCGCGCCCGCGGCCCGCGGCGGGCCACAAGATGGCGATGCATCTCGTGCGCGGCATTGCCTTTATGGGTTGCATATCCACATTTACTCTCCGAGTTACGGCGCTTGAGCCCGGCCCCCGGTTCGCTTAAACAGGGAGACCTGCAGGCATGGAAACCCCCGACGAAAAGCTCCTCGAGGCGGCCCGCGCGGGTGATCGGGCGGCGCTGGACCAGCTGCTGACCCGCCACCAGTCGCGGGTCTACCGGTTCGGCCTCAAGATGTGCCGGGATTCCGAGGACGCGAAGGACGTCCTCCAGGAGACCCTGCTGGCGGTGGCTCGGAACGTGAAGGACTTCCGCGGCGCCTCGTCGGTCTCCACCTGGCTCTACACCATCGCCCGGAGCTTCTGCATCAAGAAGCGGCGCCGCTCCAAGTTCGCGCCCGAGCAGGAGGAGCCGCTCGACCTCGGCCCGGAGGGCGAGGCCTCCCGCATCGCAGACCCGGGCCGGGCGCCGGACGAGTCCCTGGCCGGGCGCCAGATCGAGTCGGCGCTGGAGAACGCCATCGGGGACCTGGAGCCCATGTACCGCGAGGTCCTGGTGCTCCGCGACGTCGAGGGCCTCACCGCCCCGGAGGTGGCCGAGGTCATGGGCCTCACCGTGGAGGCGGTGAAGAGCCGCCTCCACCGCGCGCGCCTGGCGGTGCGCGAGAAGGTGGCCCCCCTGCTCGGGGTGCCGGAGGCGGCGGCGCCGCTGGCCTCCACCTGCCCCGACGTGGTGACGCTCTTCTCGCGGCACCTCGAGGGCGAGATCTCCGCCGACGTCTGCGGAGAGATGGAACGCCACCTGGCCGCCTGCCCGCGGTGCCGCGCCAAGTGCGACTCGCTGCAGCGCACCCTGGTCCTGTGCAAGTCCTCCCCGGCCCCCGAGGTGCCGCAGCCGGTGCAGCAGAGCGTGCGCGACGCGCTGCGGCGGCTGCTGGCCGCGCCGTAGCGGGCGGCCCGTGGCGCTGTACCGCCTCTCCAGGGAGCCGGTCTTCCCGGACCCCGAGGAAGCCGAGCCCGACGGCCTGCTGGCCGTGGGCGGCGACCTCTCGCCGCGGCGGCTGCTGGCGGCCTACGAGCGCGGCATCTTCCCCTGGTTCAGCGAGAGGGGGCCCATCCTCTGGTGGTCGCCCGACCCGCGCCTGGTGCTGCGCCCGGAGTGGCTGCACGTGCCCCGCTCGCTGGCCCGCACCCTCCGGCGCGGGCGCTTCGCGGTCCGGGCCGACACCGCCTTCGGCGAGGTGATCGCGCGCTGCGCCCGGGCCAGCCGGCCGGGCCAGAGGGGCACCTGGATCACCCCCGAGATGGTCGAGGCCTACCAGCGGCTCCACCGCATGGGCCTGGCCCACTCCTTCGAGGCCTGGGAGGGAGCGGACCTCGCCGGCGGCCTCTACGGCGTCTCGCTGGGCGGCGCCTTCTTCGGGGAGTCCATGTTCTCCGAGCGGCCGGACGCCTCCAAGGCGGCCTTCGCCACCTCGGTGCCCTGGCTCGCCGCCCGGGGCATCTCGCTCGTCGACTGCCAGGTGAGGACCGAGCACCTGGCGCGGTTCGGCGCCCGGGAGATCCCCCGCGCCGCCTTCCTGGCCGACCTGCGGCGGGCCCTCCAGCGCCCGACGCTCCGGGGCCGGTGGGAGATGGCCTCTCCCCCGTGAGGCCGGCCCGGATCCGGGGCCGCCCCCGACACTGGGGAGGGCACGGCGCCCGCGATCGCACTACAATGGATGGACATGGCGGAGAAGACCGGGAATCCCGGCCAGACCGAGGTCCTGGATCCGAAGACCAAGACCCGGAAGAAGGCCGGAAAACCCCGTCTCTACAAGGTTCTGTTGCACAACGACGATTACACGACCATGGAGTTCGTGGTGGAGCTCTTGAAGTCGGTCTTCCGCCACTCCGAGCACCAGGCGATGCGCATCATGCTTCACGTACACCACAACGGCGTCGGCCTCGCCGGCACCTACCCGCGGGAGATCGCCGAGACCAAGGCGGAGAAGGCGATGTCCCTTGCCCGGGCCGCGGAGTTTCCCCTCCTGGTCACGGTCGAGCCGGAGTAGCGATGGTCACGGTCTCCAAGGAGTTGCAGGCCACGCTGCAGAACGCCGTCGGCGAGGCCCAGCGCCGCCGCCACGAGTACGTGACGCTGGAGCACCTGCTCCACGCCATGACCCGCGACCGGGTGGCGACCGAGATCCTGCTCGCCTGCGGCGCCGACATGAAGGCGCTGGAGAAGGAGCTCGAGGACTACCTCGACCGGACGCTGGAGTCCCTCCCCGGCCGGAGCGGGACCCCGGAGCAGACCGCGGCCTTCCAGCGGGTGCTGCAGCGGGCCGCCTGGCACGTGCAGGGCTCGGGCCGGACCGAGCTCAACGCCGGCGACGTGCTGGTGGCCATCACCCGCGAGCGCGGCTCGCACGCCGTCTACCTGCTGGAGAAGCAGGGGGTGAAGCGGCTCGACATCCTCACCTACATCAGCCACGGCATCTCCAAGGACGGCGAGGGCGAGGACCACGAGGGCGGGCAGGGAGGCGAGGAGGAGCAGCCGCGCACGGTGCGCGACCCCTTCCGCACCTTCTGCACCAACCTGGTGGAGAAGGCGGCCAAGGGTCAGATCGACCCGCTCGTCGGGCGCCGCCCCGAGATCCAGCGCACCATCCAGGTGCTCTGCCGCCGCCGCAAGAACAACCCCATCTTCGTGGGCGACCCGGGGGTGGGCAAGACGGCCATCGTCGAGGGGCTGGCGCTGGCCATCCACGAGAAGCGGGTGCCGGCGGTGCTGCGCGACACGGCCATCTACTCGCTCGACCTCGGGGCGCTGCTGGCCGGGACCAAGTTCCGCGGCGAGTTCGAGCAGCGCCTCAAGGGCGTCATCGCCGGCGTGAAGAAGACGCCGGGCGCCATCCTCTTCATCGACGAGATCCACACCATCGTCGGGGCCGGCGCCACCACCGGCAGCTCGATGGACGCCTCCAACCTCCTCAAGCCCGCGCTGGCCTCCGGCGAGCTCCGCTGCATCGGCTCGACGACCTTCCAGGACTACAAGCAGACCTTCGACCGGGACCACGCGCTGGCGCGGCGCTTCCAGAAGATCGAGATCCACGAGCCCACCGTGGAGGAGACGGTGCGGATCCTCCGGGGCCTGAAGAAGGTGTACGAGGACCACCACGGCGTGGCCTTCACGCCCCGGGCGCTGCGCGCCGCCGCCGAGCTCTCGGCCAAGCACATCAACGACCGGATGCTGCCCGACAAGGCCATCGACGTGCTCGACGAGGCCGGGGCCGCCGACCGGATGCGCGAGGAGTCGAAGCGCCACCGCCGCATCACCGCCCGCGACGTGGAGCGGGTGGTGGCCCGCATGGCCAAGATCCCGGAGCGGACCGTCTCGGCCGACGACCAGACCGCGCTGCGGAACCTGGAACCGGAGCTCAAGAAGGTCATCTTCGGCCAGGACGGCGCCATCGAGGCCATCGCCAGCGCCATCAAGCTGTCGCGCTCGGGCCTGGCCACCCCCGACCGGCCCATCGGCAACTTCCTCTTCTCGGGCCCCACCGGCGTGGGCAAGACCGAGCTCGCCAAGCAGCTGGCCCGGATCCTGGGCGTCGAGTTCCTGCGCTACGACATGACCGAGTACCAGGAGAAGCACACCGTCTCCCGGCTCATCGGCGCGCCGCCGGGCTACGTGGGCTTCGAGCAGGGCGGGCTGCTCACCGACGCCATCCGCCGCACGCCCTACGCGGTGCTGCTGCTCGACGAGATCGAGAAGGCGCACCCCGACATCTACAACGTCCTGCTCCAGGTCATGGACCACGCCACCCTGACCGACAACGCCGGGCGCAAGGCCGACTTCCGGCACATCGTCCTCATCATGACCACCAACGCGGGGGCCCAGGAGCTGTCGGCCCGGCGCATGGGCTTCGGCGCGGCCGGGCAGGAGCCGGGCAACGCCCGCAACGCCATCGAGCGCGCCTTCAGCCCCGAGTTCCGCAACCGGCTCGACGCCTGGGTCTCCTTCGAGTCGCTGCCGCCCGAGGTGATCCGCCAGGTGGTGGACAAGCTCGTGGCCGAGCTCGCCGGGCAGCTGGCCGAGAAGAAGGTGACGCTGGAGCTCGGCGACTCCGGACGCGAGTGGCTGGCCGAGCACGGCTTCGACCGGACCATGGGTGCGCGGCCCATGGCCCGCCTCATCCAGAACGAGGTCAAGCGGCCGCTGGCGGAGAAGCTCCTCTTCGGCGAGCTGGCCGGGGGCGGGAAGGTCCGCATCCTGGCGCGCGGCGGGAAGCTCGAGCTCGAGGTGGTCGCGGCGCAGCCCGCCGTCACCGTCTGATCCTCCCGCCTCTGCGACAATCCGCCGCAGCCCGCGCGGGGCTGTGACCCCCTGCTTCTCGGGCACAATGCCCGCTTCCCCAGCAGCCGGAGGCGCCGCGCATGGCCGTTCAGCTCAGCGTGAAGCTGGAGTCGATCTACCAGACCATCCTCAAGCGGAACCCCGGGGAGACCGAGTTCCACCAGGCCGTGCGGGAGGTCCTCGAGTCGCTGGGCCCGGTGCTGGTCAAGTACCCGGAGTTCGCCGAGCGCAAGATCATCGAGCGCATCGCGGAGCCCGAGCGGCAGATCATCTTCCGCGTCCCCTGGCAGGACGACCACGGCGAGGTGCACATCAACCGCGGCTTCCGCGTCCAGTTCAACAGCGCGCTCGGGCCCTACAAGGGCGGCCTGCGCTTCCACCCCTCGGTCTACCTGGGCATCGTCAAGTTCCTGGGCTTCGAGCAGATCTTCAAGAACGCCCTCACCGGCCTCCCCATCGGCGGGGGCAAGGGCGGCTCGGACTTCGACCCCAAGGGCAAGAGCGACAACGAGGTCATGCGCTTCTGCCAGAGCTTCATGACCGAGCTCTGGCGCTACGTCGGCGAGTACACGGACGTGCCGGCGGGCGACATCGGCGTGGGCGGGCGCGAGATCGGCTACATGTTCGGCCAGTACAAGCGGCTCACCTCCAAGTACGAGGCCGGCGTCCTCACCGGCAAGGGGCTGGACTACGGCGGCTCGCTGGTGCGCACCGAGGCCACCGGGTACGGGGCCACCTTCTTCGTCGACGAGATGCTGAAGGTCCGCAAGGACTCGTTCGAGGGCAAGCGCTGCGTCGTCTCGGGCTCGGGCAACGTCGCCATCTACACCATCGAGAAGATCCACCAGCTCGGCGGCCGGGTGGTGGCCTGCTCCGACTCGAACGGCGTGATCTACGACGAGAAGGGGATCGACCTGGCGCTGGTGAAGCAGCTCAAGGAGGTGGAGCGCCGGCGCATCAAGGACTACGCCGAGTACCGGGGGCACGCCCACTACCGGGAGGGCGGCAACATCTGGGAGATCCCCTGCCAGGTGGCCATGCCATCGGCCACCCAGAACGAGATCAACGGCAAGGACGCCGCCCTGCTGGTGAAGAACGGGTGCATCGCGGTGGGCGAGGGCGCCAACATGCCCACCACGCCCGAGGGGATCCGGGTCTTCCTGGACGCCAAGATCGCCTACGGCCCGGGCAAGGCGGCCAACGCCGGCGGGGTCGCCACCTCGGCCCTGGAGATGCAGCAGAACGCCACCCGCGACAGCTGGACCTTCGAGTACACCGAGAAGCGGCTGGGCGAGATCATGCGCAACATCCACGCCATGTGCCACGAGACCGCCGCGGAGTTCGGCGCCCCGGGCAACTACGTGGTGGGGGCCAACATCGCCGGCTTCATCAAGGTGGCCAAGGCGATGGTGGCCCACGGGCTCATCTGACCCAGGGGTGGTATCAAGGCGGCGATGCAGCCGCTGCCCATCGATCCGCTCCTGCCCGAGGTGGTGGCGTCGCTGCGCCGGACGCCCTCGCTGGTGGTCGAGGCGCCTCCGGGCGCCGGGAAGACGACGCGCGTCCCCCGCGCCCTGCTCGAGGCCGGCCTGGCCGGCGGAGGGGAGGTGCTGGTGCTCGAGCCGCGCCGCCTCGCCGCCCGGATGGCGGCGCGCCGGGTGGCCGAGGAGATGGGGGAGCGCGCCGGCGAGACCGTCGGCTACCAGGTGCGCTTCGAGGACGTCTCCGGGCCCCGGACCCGGCTCCGCTTCCTGACCGAGGCGCTGCTCACGCGCCGCCTCCTCTCCGCACCCGACCTGGCCGGCGTGGGGGCGGTGGTGCTCGACGAGTTCCACGAGCGCCACCTGCACGGCGACCTGGCGCTGGCGCTCCTCCGCCGCCTGCAGCGCGGGCCGCGCCCGGACCTGCTGCTGGTGGTCATGAGCGCGACGCTCGAGGCCGCCCCGGTGGCGCGCTTCCTCGGGGCGCCCTCGATCCGCTCCGAGGGGCGGGCCCACCCGGTGGAGATCGAGTACCTCTCGCCCGAGGAGGCCGCCCGGCCCGAGGTGCGGCTGGAGCAGCGCGTCTCGGCGGCCGTGCGCCGGCTGGCGGCCGGGGAGCCGGGCGGCGACGTGCTCGTCTTCCTGCCCGGGGCCGCCGAGATCCGGCGCTGCCGCGAGGCGCTGACGCCTCTCTCGGCCCGGCTCGACGTCCTGCCCCTTCACGGCGACCTCCCGCCGGAGGAGCAGGATCGGGCGGTCCGCCCCTCGCCGCGCCGGAAGGTGATCCTCTCCACCAACGTGGCCGAGAGCTCGGTGACCATCGACGGCGTGGTGGCGGTGGTGGACTCCGGCCTGGCGCGTGTCGCCTCGCACTCGCCCTGGTCGGGCCTCCCCCGGCTCGAGCTCCGCAAGATCTCGCGCGCCTCGGCGGCGCAGCGGGCCGGGCGCGCCGGGCGCACCCGGCCCGGGCGATGCCTGCGCCTCTACGGCCGCGGCGATCACGACGCCCGGCCGGAGTTCGACGCCCCCGAGATCGCGCGCGAGGATCTCG
>DATIFE010000017.1:0-2456 GCA_035455425.1 Anaeromyxobacteraceae bacterium
CAGGGGAGCGCCGCGCGCCGCCCCTCTCCCCGAGGGAGCGGCGGCAGCTCGCAGGAGAGGCGCTCCCGGGCCACGTCGGCCAGGGCGTGCTCGCGCCGCGCCGGCTGCAGGAGCCGGCTCGCGAGGTCGGTGTCCAGGCCCGGCCCCGCGAGCGCCAGGCCGAGCCGGGCCAGGATGTGGTCCAGCGCCTTGAGGTCGTGCCCGTGCTTGGCCGCGGCCGGGTCCTCGACCAGGGGCCGCAGGGCGGCGCCGGCGTCGCCGGCCGAGAGCTGGGCCGGCGCCCCCAGGTAGCGGTGGCCCAGGGGGAGGTACCAGGCGCGCCCGGCAGCGCCCAGGGCCAGGCCGACCAGGAGGCCGGTGCGGGGCGCTCCGTCCAGGACCGGCTCGATCCCCACCTGCCCGGCCCCCCGGGCCGCGGCCACGGCCTCGTCGAGCGCCTGGCGCGTCGCCAGCGTCTCGACCCGCTCGCTCCGGGCCGTGGGCGGCGGGGGCGGAAGGTCCTTGAGCAGGCGGTTGAAGTCCAGCTCGGCGAAGAGGCGGCGCGCCTCCTCCGGATCGGGCGGGGCGCGGGCCAGGTCCTCGGGCCCGAGCGGCAGGGGGACGTCGTCGCGGAGCGCCACCAGCCTGCGGTTGAGCCGCACCCGGTCGGCCGCGGCCACGATCTTCTCCTTCAGCTTCTCGCCGCCGCGCGCCACCGCCTGCGGGATCTCGTCGGCGCGGGCCAGCATCTCCTCCACCGTGCCGAAGCGGCGCACCAGCGCGGCGGCCGTGACCTCGCCCACGCCGGGGATGCCCGGGATGTTGTCGATCTTGTCGCCCAGCAGCGCCTGGTACTCCACCACCCGCTCGGGCGGGACCCCCATCTTCTTCTCCACCTCGGCGGGGCCGGTCCAGCCGCCCCGGCCGCTGGCTTCGGCCATGGGGTCGTAGAGCGCGAGCCCCTCCTCCACCAGCTGGGTGAAGTCCTTGTCCCCGGTGACCACCACCACCTCCCAGCCGAGGGCGCGGGCGCGGCGCGCCAGGGTGGCGATCACGTCGTCGGCCTCGACGCCCTCCTCCTCCAGGATGGGGACCCGGAGCGCCCGGATCACGTCGCGGACCAGCGGGAACTGGGGCCTGAGGTCCGGCGGCGTCTCGGGCCGGTTCGCCTTGTAGATGGGGTCGAGGTCGTTGCGGAAGCTCCGGCGGCTGGCGTCGAGCACCACCGCCACGTGGGTGGGCGAGTGCTCGCGCAGCGCCTTGAGCAGCATGGTGGTGAAGCCGTAGACCGCGTGGGTCGGCACGCCCTTGGTGCTGGAGAGCGGCGGGAGGGCGTGGTAGGCGCGGAAGACGAACCCCGAGCCGTCGATGAGGGTGAGGGTGGGCAAGGCCCGGCTCCGTCAGTGGCTGCTGCTCACGGTCGTCGCCGCAGGCCCGAAGTACATGACCTCGTTGTCGAGGAAGGAGACGTAGACCTCGGTTCCGTAGCTCCGGGTGCTGGCGTACTGGCTGCGGTCGATGGTGGTCACGGCCGTGGGCATGGCCTGTACCACGGCCGCGCGGCGCACGGAGGGCACGAGGGCGCCCGAGGTGCTCATGGCGAGCCCCAGCTCCGAGCCCAGCTTCGCCGCCTCCAGGCGATGCGCGTCGAGGTGCGCCCTGCAATCCGGCTCGGCGTCGGGACAGGCGACACCGATCCGGAAGCGGAGCACCGGCCCCGCGACGATGGGGTCGTAGCCGGCCGGGTCGACGCCGGCCGGGAAGGTGATCTTGCAGGCCGTGGCCGTGCCCGTCGCGCCGCAGGGGCCGTCGTGGGGGTAGAACTTGCGCCTCGCCTTGCGGACGATGGCCAGGGTCTCCTGGGCCTGGCGGACTCCGTCCGGATCGACCCGGGGATCGCCCTGGGCCGCGAGCAGGAGCGGTCCCTCGTCCTGCCAGCGGAGCTCGAAGGGTTGGTCGATCTCCGGCCGCCCGCCATAGCCGAACGCGGCGCCGCGCAGAAGCAGCCCCTGCGCGCGCAGCCCGAGCACGACGGTCGCCGGGGAGCCCGGGCCCTCCTGGCAGACCCCGGCGCCGTCGCCGTCGAGGACCAGGGCGCCCCCGGGGTAGGTGGGGAAGGCCGGCGGCGGGGTCTGTAGATCATCCGGGAGGACGAAGTCCGTCACCCGGGCCTCGAAGGACTGCGTGGTCTGGCTGGCGTCGAGGCAGGAGACGACCGCCAGGTCCCCTCGGCGCACGCCCAGGGAACCGTCCCAGATCCGCGCGGTCGCGACCCAGTCATGGCTGGCGTCCTGCCGTCCCTGGACGGCCACCGTGAAGCGGCCGGCGTCGACCTGCAGCACGGCCTGTCGCGCGGAGAAGCCGGGGAGGAGGCCGTTCCACTCGACGAACCAGGAGTCGTTCAGGGCGTACCCGGGGGTGACGAGCACCTCGGCAGCCATCTGGGCGGTTCGCGGGTTGAGGGGCGTGGGGTCCTC
>DATIFE010000018.1:0-30082 GCA_035455425.1 Anaeromyxobacteraceae bacterium
AACTCTTCTCATGGCATTCAGATTACAGCGGCCGCCGGAAGGTCGAGACCGCCGCGGTGGCGCGGCGCACCCCCGTGAGGCAAAATGCGCCGCCCGGAAGAAACAAGGAGTGCCCACCATGTCCATGATCAAGGAATTCAAGGAGTTCGCGTCGAGGGGCAGCGTCATCGACCTCGCGGTCGGCGTGATCATCGGCGGCGCCTTCGGGAAGATCGTCGACTCCATCGTCGGCGACCTGGTGATGCCCGTGGTCGGCCGCATCTTCGGCGGGTTCGACTTCAGCAACTACTTCCTGCCCTTGAAGAGCGTGCCCCCGGGCACCGTCGAGACGCTCGACGCGGTGAAGAAGGCGGGCGTCCCGGTGTTCGCCTACGGCAGCTTCATCACCGTGGCCATCAACTTCCTCATCCTGGCGTTCATCATCTTCATGATGGTGAAGCAGTTCAACCGGCTGAGGAAGGAGGCTCCGCCGGCCGCGCCTCCGGCGCCGCGCGAGGACATCGTCCTGCTGCGCGAGATCCGCGATTCGCTGAAGAGGTGACGGGGCGCGGGGCGGCTCCCGCCGGGGTAGTCCCGGGGGCACCGCCCCGCGGCATTTTGGGGCGTACGGCGCCGCGAGGCGCTGGCGGACCGCCTGGCCGGCCGATCGACCGGTGTCGGCGCAGCGGCAGATCCGCGCCCCTTTCCCGGGGACCGTGCGGCGGATCCTGGCGCCGGCGCGGGCGGCGGGCGGGCCCGGAGCCCCGTGGACACCACCCGTTCTCCTTCGCAATACTGGGGCATGCGCACATCCCCGCACCCCCGGCTGACGGCGCTGGAGCGCTGGGCCGCCGAGCGCGTGCTCGGCTGGTCCCCCCGGGTGGCACTGGTGGTGGGCATCGCCGGGGTGGTCGCCGCCGGGGCGATCGACTACGGCGCCTTCCGGGCGGCCGGGTACGACTTCGCCGTCACCGCCCTCTACATCGCGCCGGTCGGGGTGGCCGCCTGGGCAGCGGGCCGGCGAGTCGGGTGGTTCATCGCCGCGCTCGCCGCCGCGGCCGAGGCGCTGGTGGCCACCGCGCGCACCGGAGGCGTGGCCCGGCCGCTGGCCTTCAGCGGAAGCATCCTGGTCGAGCTCCTGGTCTTCCTCGGCGTGAGCGACCTGCTCTCCCTCCTGCGCCTGCACCTCGAGAACGAGCGCCGGATGTCGCGCACCGACGAGCTGACCGGGATCGGCAACTCCCGCGCACTCACCGAGGGCGCGGCCGTGGAGCTGGAGCGCTCGCGCCGCCGCGGCACGCCCATCTCCACCGTCTACCTCGACGTGGACGACTTCAAGCAGGTGAACGACTCCCTGGGGCACGGCGCCGGCGACGCCCTGCTGCGGGCCGTGGGCGAGTCCCTGCGCCGCTCCATCCGCGGCCACGACCTGGCGGCCCGGGTCGGCGGCGACGAGTTCGTGCTGCTGCTCACCGAGACCGGCCCCGACCAGGCCCGCTTTGCCGTGGAGCGGCTCCGGCGCCGCCTGGCCGAGGACCTGGGAGGCCAGGGCTTCCGGGCCACCGTCAGCGTCGGCGTGGCCACCTTCCGCACCGCACCCCGCTCGGCGGTGGACCTGCTGCGCGCCAGCGACGGCGCCATGTACCGCACCAAGCGGGGGGGCAAGGGCGGCGTGCAGTACGAGGTCGTGGAGGTGCCGCCCGGGTCCACCGAGCCGCAGTGGGATCGCCTGCGGGCCCGGGCGTGACGGAGCGGTCCGGCGGGTCGTTGGCCCGGGACCGGGAACGCGAGAGAATCCACGGCGAGATGCCCGATCCGAGGTCCGCCACCTCGCCGCCCGGCGCCGAGGCGCTGCGGGAGCGCGAGCACCTGCTCGAGCAGGTCGAGTCCCTGGTGGTGAGCCTGCAGGAGGCCATCGAGGCGCGCGACGAGTTCCTGTCGGTCGCCTCGCACGAGCTCAAGACCCCCCTGACCGCGCTCCAGCTGATGGTGGAGGGGCTGCTGCGCGCGGGGGCCCGAGGCGGGCTCGAGCTCTCGCCGGCGCTGGCCGAGAAGCTGGTGGCCATCGGCCGGCAGGGGCGGCGCCTGTCGCTCCTGGTGAACGACCTCCTCGACGTCTCCCGCATCCGCGCCGGGCGCCTGGACCTGCGGCTCGAGCCGGTGGACCTGGAGCAGGTGGCCCGGGAGACGGCCGAGCGGTTCGGCCCCGAGGCGGCCCAGGCGGGCTGCGAGCTGCGGGTCTCGGGCGACGGCCCGGTGGTCGGCCCCTGGGACCGGCTGCGGCTGGAGCAGGTGGCCGGCAACCTGCTCTCGAACGCCATCAAGTACGGGACGGGAAAGCCCGTCGAGATCGGGGTCCGCCGCGACGGGCCCTGGGGTCTCCTGTCGGTCGCCGACCGGGGCATCGGCGTGGCGCCGGAGGAGCAGCAGCGGATCTTCGACCGCTTCGAGCGCGCGGTCCCGGCCCGGCACTTCGGCGGCCTGGGCCTCGGCCTGTGGATCGCGCGCGAGATCGTCACCCGGCTGGGCGGCGCCGTCTGGGTCGAGAGCCGGCCCGGCCAGGGCGCCACCTTCACCGTGCGGCTGCCGCTGGAGGCCGAGGGGGGCGACGTGGAGCCCGGCGCCGCCCCCTGATAGATTCCGGCCCCCATGCGCGTCGGCTACCTCGGACCCCCGGGCACCTTCAGCGAGGAGGCCCTGGGCCACTGCGACCTGGCGCGCGAGGCCGAGCGGAAGGACTACCCCTCCTTCGCCGACGTCTTCGAGGCGGTGCTCCGGGGAGAGTGCGACGCGGGGCTGCTCCCCATCGAGAACAGCCTCGAGGGCAGCATCAGCGCCACGCTCGACCTGCTGGTCCACCGGCCCGGGCTGCGCATCCGCCGCGAGGTCTTCCTCCCCATCCGGCAGAACCTCCTGGCGCGGCCCGGCACCGCCCTCGAGGCGGTGCAGGTGGTGCTCTCGCACCCCCAGCCGCTGGGCCAGTGCGCCGGCTGGCTGCGCGCGCACCTTCCCGGGATCCCGCACGAGGTGATGCCCTCGACCGCCGAGGCGGCGCGCCAGGCGGCGGCTCGCCCCGGCTCCGCCGCCATCGGGTCGCGCGCCGGCGCCGAGCGCTACGGCCTGGCGATCCTGCGCGAGAGCATCCAGGACGGCGAGGCCAACGTGACGCGCTTCGTCCTGGTGGCCCGGGACGACGAGCGTCCCACCGGGCGCGACCGGACCAGCATCGCCTTCAGCCTCGACCGCGACCGGCCGGGCGGGCTCCACGAGGTCCTGGGGGTCTTCGCCAGCCGCGGCATCAACCTCTCCAAGATCGAGAGCCGCCCCAACAAGCAGGCCATGGGCCACTACATCTTCTTCCTGGACTTCGAGGGCCACCGCCAGGACGCCCCGGGCACCGAGGCGCTGGCGGGCGTCCTGGAGCGGGTCCACGGCCTCCACCTGCTGGGGTCCTACCCCCGCGGCGACTGAGCCTCCGCCCGGGCGGCCAGCGCCGCGAGGTGCTCCGCCCCGGTGCCGCAGCAGCCTCCGATCCAGCGCGCGCCGGCGCGGGCCGCGGCGGCGACGCGGTCGGCGAAGGGCCCGGGGCCGAGGATCGCGCCGGGCAGCCCGGCCGAGGGCTTGGCCACCAGCGGCACCCCCAGGTGTGCGGAGGCCCAGGACGCGAGCGCCTCGAGCGCGGCGCCGGGGGGCACGCAGTTCACGCCCACGGCGGCGGCGCCGTCGGCCGCCAGGGCGCGGAGCGCCTCGGCCGCCGGAGGGCCGCCGGGGAGTCGCATCTCCCCGTCGGGGAGGGGCGTGACCGTCACCGCCACCGGGAGGCCGGCGGCCCGGCCGGCGGCCAGCGCGGCGCGCGCCTCGTCGAGATCCCACTGGCTCTCCGCCCAGAGGAGCTCGACCCCGGCGGCGGCCAGCGCGCCGAAGGCGGCGGCGTACCAGCCGCGCAGCTCCGACGCGGGCGGCCGCTCCGGGCCCCCAGGGGTCACGAGCCCGGTCGGCCCCACCGCCCCGGCGATGCGGAGGCCCGGGCCGGCGGTGCGGGCGAGCCCGGCCGCGGCCGCTGCGATGGCCCCGGCGGCCCCGGCGAGGCCGCGGTCCCCGAGCCGGGGGCTGGCGACGTTGAAGGTGCAGGTGAGCAGGATCCTCGCCCCGGCGGCGGCGTGGGCGGCGTGCACCGCCGCCACCTCGGCGGGGCGGGCCAGGACCCACTCCTCGGGCAGGGCTCCGGCGGGTAGGCCGGCGGCCAGGAGGGCCGTGCCCATGGCGCCGTCGAGGAGGAGCACCTCAGGCACCGATGGGGAACTCCTCCAGGTACCGGGGCACCACCGCGTTCCAGCCCATGCCGCGGAGCCGGCCGGCCTCCGCCTCCAGGGCCGCGGGCTCGCCGTGGACGCAGAAGGCGCGCCGCGGCGGGCGGGGCAGGGTGGTGAGCCAGCGGGACACGCCGGCGTGGTCGGCGTGGGCGGAGAACCCGGAGATGGAGGCGACGCGGGCCCGCACCGGCACCATCTCGCCGTGGATGCGGATCTCCTTCTCGCCCGCCTGGAGCCTGGCCCCGCGCGTTCCCCCGGCCTGGAAGCCCACCAGGAGCACGGTGCAGCGCGGATCGGGGAGCCGGAGCGCCAGGTGGTGGAGGACGCGCCCCCCGGTGGCCATGCCCGAGGCCGAGACGATGATGCAGGGGCCGCTCTCCCGGTTGATGGCCCTGGACTGCTCCGGCGATCGCGCGAAGCGCACCCGCGCCGGCCGCAGCGGCTCCCCCCCCTCGGCCAGGATCCGGGCCATCTCCTCGTCCTGGTCCTCCCGGTGGGCCAGGTAGATGGGGGTCGCGTCCACCGCCATGGGCGAGTCGACGAAGACCGGCAGCTCGGGGATCTCGCCCGCCTGCTCCATCGCCCGGAGGTCGTAGAGGATCTCCTGGGTGCGGCCGATGGCGAAGGCCGGGATCACCACCGCGCCGCCGCGCGCCACGGCCGCCCGGATCTCGTCCCTGAGGACGTCGCGGGCCGACTCGGTGTGGAGCCGGTCGCCGTAGGTGCTCTCCACCAGCAGCTCGTCCGCGGCCGGCGCCGGATCGGGATCGGCCAGGATGGGGATGCCGTAGCGCCCCAGGTCGCCCGAGAAGAGGATCCGGGCGGGCGCCCGGCCCGGCTCGTCGATCTCCATCTCCACCGTGGCGCTCCCCAGGATGTGGCCGGCGCGCCGGAAGGTGATGGCCAGGCCCGGGGCGATCTCGCGCCGGGAGAGGTAGGGCAGGGGGTGCAGCAGCTTCAGGGCGGAGAGGGCGTCGCTCTCGCCGTAGAGGGGCAGCGCCCGGGGCGCGTGCTTGGAGTAGCCGCGCCGGTTGGCGTAGCGGGCCTCTTCCTCCTGGAGCCGGCCGGAGTCGGGGAGGAGGAGGTGGCACAGGTCGCGGGTGGCCGGGGTGCACCACGTCCGGGCCCGGAGCCCCTGCCGCGCCAGGAGGGGCAGCGCGCCGGTGTGGTCGATGTGGGCGTGGGTCAGGACCACCGCGTCGAGGCTCTCGGCGGGGACGGGGAAGGGCGCCCAGTTCCGGAGCCGGAGCTCCTTGGCACCCTGGAAGAGGCCGGCGTCCACCAGCACCTGGGCTCCCGCGGCCCGGACGAGGTAGCGGGAGCCGGTGACGGTGCCGGCCGCGCCGAGGAAGCGGATGGACGCCATGACGCCCCGGATTCTACAATGCGGGGTCCGGCGATGCGCGCCGGAAGCCGCGAACGGGGGAAGAGACGGGCATGAGGCCGAAGATCCGGGTGGTGGGGGCGATGATCGAGCGCGAGGGGAAGTACCTCATCACCCAGCGTCCGCCCCGGGCCTCGCTGCCGCTCCTGTGGGAGTTCCCCGGCGGCAGGGTGGAGGCCGGGGAGACCGACGAGGAGGCGCTGGCCCGGGAGCTCCGCGAGGAGATGGCCATCGCCGTGGAGGTCGCCGAGCGCGTCATCCACGTCGAGCACGCCTACGAGCACTACGACATCGATTTCTGCGTCTACCGCTGCCGGCTCCGCGGCGGCGCCATCCAGGACCTGAAGGTCCACGCCCACCGCTGGGTGCGGCCGGACGAGCTCGACGCGTACGAGTTCCCGGCCGCCGACGAGAAGACCATCGCCCGGCTGCTGGACCTGTGAGCCGGCCCCGCGGCCGGCGGAATTGCTGGATCGCGGGGTTCCCTGGGAATACCTAGGGTTGAGAGGCTGTTCCAGCCTGACGAACCATCGGAGGGAGGGTCATGCGTCGTCTCGCCATCGCAACAGGTGTCTTCCTCGTCGGCATCGCCATCGCCCTGGGCTGCGCCCGGGACGGGCGCGCCGAGTCCAGCGCGCCCCGGCAGCAGATCTGGCGGGACGGCGGGGCGCCCCTGCCGAGCGCCATCGCCGTGCCGAGCGCCAGCTCCCTGGCGCCCCTGGTGAAGGCGGTGAAGCCGGCGGTGGTGAACATCTCCAGCACCACGGTGGTCAAGAACCCCCACAGCGGCCTGCGGATGCCCGGCGGCGACGACGAGGAGCAGGACTTCTTCCAGTTCTTCGGCCAGCGCCAGCCGCGGGAGTTCCGCGGCCAGAGCCTCGGGTCGGGCTTCATCGTCAACGCCGACGGCTACGTGCTCACCAACAACCACGTGGTCCAGAACGCCACCGACATCAAGGTGCGGCTCGCCGACGCGCGCGAGTTCGAGGCCCGGGTGGTGGGGCGCGACGCCTCCACCGACGTGGCCATCATCAAGCTGGAGAAGGCCTCGGGGCTGCCCACCGTGGCGCTCGGCGACTCCGACGCGCTGGAGCAGGGCGACTTCGTCATGGCCCTGGGCAGCCCCTTCGGCTTCCGCGAGTCCGTCACCTTCGGCATCGTCTCGGCCAAGGACCGGACCCTGAACACCGGGAACCCGTTCGACGACTTCATCCAGACCGACGCCGCCATCAACCAGGGCAACTCGGGCGGCCCGCTCTTCAACCTACGGGGCGAGGTGGTGGGCATCAACACCGCCATCATCTCCCCGCAGATCGGCCAGGGGCTGGGCTTCGCCGTGCCCATCAACATGGCCAAGAACATCGTCCCCCAGCTCCTGGAGAAGGGGAAGGTGGCCCGCGGCTACCTGGGCGTCTCGGTGAGCGACCTGACGCCCGACCTGGCCCAGGGGTTCGGGGTGGCGGCGGCGACCAAGGGGGCGCTGGTGCAGAACGTGCTGCCCGACTCGCCGGCGGGGAAGGCCGGGGTGCAGGCGGGCGACATCGTGACGGCGGTGAACGGCAAGAAGGTGGAGGGCTCGGGCCAGCTGACCCGCGCCATCGCCTCGGTGCGCCCGGGGGGCAAGGTCTCGCTCGAGGTCCTGCGCAAGGGCCAGAAGAAGGACCTGACCGCCACGGTGGCCCAGCGGCCCGACGAGGAGCGGCTGGCGCGCGGCACCGAGGAGGAGGGGCCGGGCAGCGGCGATCGCAAGAAGGACGAGAAGCTGGGCGTCCGGGTCGCCGACCTCACCCCCGAGATGGCGCGCGAGCTCCGGGTCCAGGGGGACACCGGGGTGGTGGTGGTCGGCGTCAGCGAGGAGGGGCCGGCCGCCAAGGCCGGCATCCGGCGCGGCGACCTGGTCCTCGAGGTGAACCTCCAGCCCGTGGCCCGGGTGTCCGAGCTCCAGGCCGCCATCGCGAAGCTCAAGGCGGGCGACGTGGTGAACCTGCGCATCCGCCGGGGCGAGCAGACCCAGTTCGTGCCCGTCAAGATCGGCGGGGAGGCGAAGGAGCAGAAGAAGGCGGGCTAGCCTCCCTCGAGCAGCTTCACCGCCAGCTCCGTCCCGGTGCGGCCGTCCACGAGCCGCACCGCGGCGAAGCGGGCCCGCACGCCCTCGTAGAAGCCGCCCTCGCCCCGGCGCCGGAGCTTCCAGACTCCCTCGGGCCGGAACAGGATCTCGAGCTCCACCCGGCCGGTCCGGAGGGCCGCGTCCACCGTGGCCTCCTCCACGTCCGGCACGGAGTCGAGGATCAGGTAGCCGATGGACGGGCGCCCGTGCGCGTCGAGCTTCGGCTCGCCGTGCGTGAGCCCGAGGCCGTCGGCGTCGATGAAGGGGGTGAGGAGGAAGCGGAACCCGCCGCCGCGCCGCTCCACCTTGAGGAGCTCCCGGGCGCGCTCGGAGATCACCGTGGCGAACAGGCGCCCCAGGGCGGCCTTGCGCGCCGCCTTGACGTTCTCCTCGCAGGCGGCCCGCTGGAGCGGGTCCTTGCAGACGCCCACGAACCGCTCCGCGAATCCCGGCAGGCTGTCGAGCGGCTCGGCCTTCTGGCGGAGCGACTCGAAGCGCTCGCCGGCCGGGGAGGGGGAGGCTGCCAGGGCGGCGAGGAGCAGGGCGACGGGGGCGGTCATGGGTGCGGATGATGCCATCCCGGCCGGGGTAGGCGAAGGTCGTTTCTTTGACTACATCAGCGCACCCGATATCCTCGCGCGGTCCCAAGGAGGCGTCGATGGCCGAACGGAGAGAGCCCGGAAGCCCCGACGAGCCCGCCGCCAGCCTGGACCGCCGCAGCCAGCCGCGCCTAGACAAGGTCTTCCCCGTCTGGCTCGAGGGCGAGCGAGGGGGCGCGCTGGGCGTGGCCCGGAACATCTCCGAGGGCGGCATGTTCATCGAGACCCGGGACCCGCTCCCCCTGGGCAGCCAGGTGCGCGTGAGCTTCCCGTCGCAGGGGGCCGAGATGATCGCGGTGGGCGAGGTGCGCTACGTCTGCCACCTGCTCGGGCGCCTGGCGGACGGGGCCCCGGCGAGCGGCGGCTGCGCCGCGGTGCGCGGGATGGGGGTCCGCTTCCTGTACTTCGAGGCGGCGGGCCAGGCGCCTCGCGTGGTGCACTGACCCAGGCTCGCGGGTCAGCGCCAACCCGACCCTATGACCGCGGATTGCCGCGGCCCGGGCGCCGTGTTACGCGACCCCCTGGATGCTGGCCATCGAGACGTGCGGGCTGACGCGCCTGTTCGACGGGAAGCCCGCGGTCGACGGGCTCGACCTCCGGGTGCCGGAGGGTGCCTTCTACGGCTTCCTGGGCCCGAACGGCGCCGGGAAGAGCACCACCATGAGGATGCTGACCGGCCTGCTGGCGCCCTCGGCCGGCGGCGCCCTGATCCTGGGCCGCGACCTGTCGCGGGACGGGATCGCGGTCAAGCGGCTGGTCGGCTCGGTGCCGGACGGGCTGGCCCTGTTCGAGCGGCTCACCGGCGCGGAGCAGCTGCGCCTCTCCGGCCAGCTCTACGGGCTCGACCGGGCCACGGCGCGGCTCCGGGCCGAGGAGCTCCTCGAGGCGCTCGAGCTGGCCGACGACGCCGGCAAGCTGGTGCAGGACTACAGCCACGGGATGAAGAAGAAGCTGGCCCTGGGCTGCGCCCTGATCCACGGCCCCAGGCTCCTCTTCCTCGACGAGCCCTTCGAGGGCATCGACGCGCTCGCCGTGAGCGGCATCCGCGCCATGCTCCAGGACCTGGTCTCGCGCGGCCAGATGACCATCTTCCTCACCAGCCACGTGCTCGAGGTGGTGGAGCGGCTCGCCACCCACGTCGGCATCATCCACCGCGGGAGGCTGGTGCGGCAGGGAACCCTGGCGGAGATCCGCGCCTCCGGCACCCTGGAGGAGAGCTTCCTCGCCTCGGTGGGGGAGGAGCGGGCCTCGCCGCAGCCGCTCTCCTGGCTGGACGGGAGCAAGGCGGTGACGGGGTGAGCGGCTCCCGGCCGCGCCCGGCCAGCGGGCTCGCCGCCGTGGTGGAGCTCCGCTTTCTCCTCGCCTGGCGGCGCCTGCGCGCCCCGGGAGGCACCGCCGAGGGAGTGGCCCGCGTGGTGATGTACGCCATGGCGGTGCCCCTGGGCCTGGCCTTCGCCGCCCTGGTGGCCGCGGGCAGCTACCGGGCGGCGCGCATCGGCGTCGGGATCCAGGTGGCCATCCCGGTGTCGGCCATCTTCTTCGGGCTGTGGCAGACCTGGACCGCGGTCTCGCTCGTGCTCTCCGAGCGCGAGGGGCTCGACCTGCGCCGCTTCCTCGGGTACCCGCTGCCGCTGGGCCGGGTCTGGCTCTTCGGCCTCGCCAGCAGCATCGCCGCCGATCCGTTCGCCCTCTTCTGGCTGCTCCTGCTGGGCGGCGGGCTCGTCGGGGCCGCCGCCGCCCGCCCGGGCCTCTGGCTCCTGCCCCTGGCGCTCGACATGGCGCTGTTCGCCGTCGCCACCGCCGCCCTGGTGGCCCTGCTCCAGGAGGTCCTGGCGCGCCTCCTCCGGCTCCGCCTGGCGCGCGAGCTGGCCATCCTGGCCGGCGTGGCCGGGTGGCTGCTGCTCCTGGGCGCGAGCCGCCTCCCGCTCCGGCAGGTGGGCGCCATCCTGGGCAAGGCGCAGTGGGCCTTCTTCCCCCCGGCCCTGGCCTCGCTGGCGGCCCGCCACCTGTACGCCGGCCGCGTCGGCGCGGCGCTGCCCTCCCTGGCGCTGCTGCTCGCGGCCGGCGCCGCCACCGCCTGGGTCGCCTGGAGGCTGGCGCTCCGCGGCGTGCTCTCGGGCGAGGAGGGGCGGGCGGCCTCGCCGCGGGCGGCGGCGAGCGCCCGTCCGCCCTGGACCGACCGGCTCGGGCCGCTGCTCGGGAAGGAGGTGCGCTACCTGGTGCGCCACCCGGTGCCGCGCGTCTCGCTGCTCTTCATGCCGCTCCTGGCGGCGGCCCTGGCCTGGAAGGTGGCGCCGGCGCTGCCCGAGGAGGCGGCGCCGGTCCTCCGGGCACTGCCGCTCTTCGGGCTCCCGGCGCTCTCCTACCTCGTGGTGCAGGACCTGTGGCTCAACTCCTTCGGCCTCGACCGCGGCGGGGCGCGCGCCCTGTTCCTGGCACCGCTGCCCGCCGACCGGCTGCTCCTGGCCAAGAACGCGGCCATGGCGGCGCTGGCCGCGGCGCTGCTCCTCGCCTCCGCCGTCCCCTGGCTCCTCATCGCCGGCCGCCCGCCCGCCTGGGCGTTCCTCGCCGTGCTGGCACTGCAGGGCGCGCTCGCCCCGGTGCTCCTCGGGCTCGGGAACCTGGTGGCGGTCCTGAACCCGCGCCCGGGGACCTTCTCCTACCAGCGGGGCAAGGGAGCGGCGGCGCTGTCCTCGCTCGCGGGCATGGGCATCTTCTCGGCCGGGACGGGCCTGATGGCGGCGCCGGTGATCCTCGCCGTCCGGCTCGACGACCCCTGGGCGCTGGCAGGCGGCTGGGCGGCCATCGGGCTCGGCGCCGTGGCGGTCTACCGGCGCACCCTGCCGCTGGCGGGGGCGCTGCTCCACCGCCGCCGGGAGCACCTGCTGGCGGCGGTCTGCGGGGACGACCTCTAGTTCCTACTGGCTGAAGCCCTCGAGCAGGTAGTGGGCCTCGATGCGCTTCAGCGCCAGGACCATGGCGGCGGTGCGCATGTCCACCTTGCGGCCCACGGCGTAGGGGCGGGAGTCGTAGAGCGCGGTCCGCCGGGTGCGGTCCTCGGCGATGTCCCGGCAGATGGCGTAGTTCACCTTCATGGCGCGCTCCAGCCGCCCGAGCACGTCCTGCTCGCTCCACTTCTCCAGGCGCTGGTTCTGCAGCCACTCGTAGTAGGACACGGTCACGCCGCCGGCGTTGGCGATGATGTCGGGGATGACGTCGATGCCGCGCGCCCCCAGGATGCGGTCTCCCTCGTCGTCGGTGGGGCCGTTGGCGCCCTCGGCCACCAGCTTCACCTTGAGCTGCTCGGCGACGTTCCCGGTGATCTCGTTGCCCAGCGCGGCCGGGACCAGGATGTCGGCCGGGATGGTCCAGAAGTCCTTCTTGGAGACGGCCTTCCCGCCCGGGAAGCCCTCCACCGTCCGCCGCAGGTTCTCCTTGCGGCCGTGGACCCAGGCGATGAGGGCGGGGACGTCCAGGCCGGCCTCGCTGGCCACCGTGGCCTGCACGTCGTTCACCGCGACCACCTTGGCCCCCACGGCGTGGAGGATCTCGGCTGCCGCCGAGCCCACGTTGCCGAAGCCCTGCACCAGCACCCGGGCGCCGGAGAGGGCGAAGCCCTTCTCCTTGGCCCACTCCTCGATGCAGTAGAACACGCCCTGGCCGGTGGCCTTGAGGCGCCCCTCCGACCCGCCGATGCGCACGTCCTTCCCGGTGACCACGCCGCGCGCCGCGTGCCGGTCGTGCTGCATGTCGGTGTACTGCCGCAGCATCATGGCCATGATCTCGGGGTTGGTGTTCACGTCCGGTGCCGGGATGTCCCGGAACGGCCCCACCAGGTTCTGCAGCTTGTACATGTAGCGCAGCGTCAGGTGCTCGATCTCCTCCCGGGAGAAGGCGAAGGGGTCGATGCGGATCCCGCCCTTGGCCCCGCCGAACGGGATCTCCATGATGGCCGTCTTCCAGGTCATCTCGGCGGCCAGCGTCTTGAAGAGGTCGAGCGAGACCTCGCGGTGGTAGCGGACGCCGCCCTTGTACGGCCCGCGCGCCATGTTGTGCTGGACGCGGTAGGCCTTGAACTTGCGCGGCTCGCCCTTGACGAAGCGGAAGAGCCCCTTGTTGGGGATGCGGATGACGCCGTCGCGGATGGTGATGTCGGCGCTGAGGAGGGCCCGGCGGTGGAGGACGAAGTTCCCGTTGGCGAGCGGCTCGAGCGCCTCGCCGGCCTTGACGCCCGAGGCCGGCAGGTCCTTGAACTTGGCCTCGTCCTCCTTGTCGAGCGGCACCAGCCGGTCGCGCAGGTCGATGGTGACGTAGAAGATGTGCTCGAAGTCGGGCTCCTCGAGCTCGAGGCGGACGCGCGGGTGCATGCCGATGAGGTCGGCGGCGCGATGGAAGCGGTCCATCGCGTCGGTGTAGACGGTCCGCTTCGGGCTGGATTCCTTGCGCATGGATTCCTCGAAGGGGGAGTGGGGGGCGAGCCTTCGTGGGCGGCGGGGCGGCGATGTCCGGCATCCGCTGCCCGACCGGGACTGGGCGTCCCGGGGCCGCGCCGGCAAGCAGGTTTCTACCGCGCTCCGGCCGCCCAGGCACGAAAATAGCGTTGAGATATTCGACGGTCCGGGCCGATCCTGTCCCCCGGTCCGGCGATGGTGGCGCCGCCCTTCCACCCGATACGCTGCCAGACCTCGGAGCCGCTGGCTCCGCCGTCCTCGAAGGTCCGGGCGGGCGCGCGACGGGAGAGGCGCGCGCCCGCCCGTTCCACTCGGCGCTTTTGGCGCCCCGAGGCGACCGACGGCGCCGAGGACGCGCGCCGCCCCGCCATCGCGCGTTCGAGGCCGGGGCAACCGACGCAACATCCGGACATCCCGGTGGAATAGCCCCAGCGCCAGATGGGTTCCCGAGCGCAACCCCCGCCTTCCGGGCGGGTTCGTCGGGCAAGCCGTCCCACAATCCCCCGATGCCGGGGAGGAACCCATGAAACGTCTCGCACTCCTGGCCGCGCTCTCCACCATGGTCCTCGCCGCCTGCGGCGGTAGCTCCAGCGGCAGCGGCACCGCGGCGGCAAGCGCCGACTCGGCCGCGGCCGCACAGCTGCTCCTCTCCGGGGTGAGCTGCAGCCCGCAGCTTCCCGCCCCCGCCGTCCAGGCCTGCGACGGCATGGCCGCCGGCGCCGCCTGCAGCGCCTCCCACGACTCCCAGAGCGTGGACGGCACCTGCCTCGACGCCCACGGGACGCTGGTCTGCGTCCCGGCACGGATGACCCCGCCGATGTCGGCGCCGATCGCGGCGTGCAGCGGGAAGGCCGCGAGCGACGCTTGCTCCTTCATGGCCGGCGACATGTCGCTCTCGGGAGCCTGCACGCTGCTTCCCACCGCAGTCCTGGCCTGCGTCCCGGCCATGCCGACCCTGGTGATGCCCATCCTGGCGGCCTGCGGCGGCAAGGCCGCCGGCGACACCTGCTCCGTGACCATGCCGGGCATGATGGCCCCGTCGTTCGAGGGCGTCTGCACCGCCGGCCCCGGCGGGCTGCTCGCCTGCCTGCCTCCGCTGCCCGCTCCCCCGGCGCCGGTCGCGGCCTGCAGCGGGCTGGCGGCCGGGGCCCCGTGCTCGGTGACGCTGCTGGGCCACACCTTCGACGGCTCCTGCCGCGAGCTCGACGACCGGGGCGTCCTGGCCTGCCTGCCGCCGCCCCCGCCGCCTCCGCCGATCGTGCGGGCCTGCGACGGCATGACCGCCGGCGACGCCTGCTCCTTCGCCGACGACGGCGCCACCCGGGACGGCATCTGCCGCGCCATCTGGCACGGCTCGACCCTGGCCTGCCTGCCTCCGCCCCCGCCGCCGCTGGCGGCGTGCACCGGCAAGGCGAGCGGGGACGCCTGCAGCGTCCCGGTCGACGGCCAGTCGCACGACGGCACCTGCCGCCAGCTGCGGGGCTCGGGTCCGCTGATCTGCCTGCTGCCGCCGCCGCCTCCGCCGCAGCAGGCGGTGGACGCCTGCACCGCCGGCAAGGCCGGGGACGCCTGCTCGTTCGACTGGAAGGGGCACACCGTCAGCGGCGCCTGCCGCGCCGCTCCCGACGGGACCCTGGTCTGCGCGCCGGTCTGCGGGAAGTAGGCGGCCGCGGCGCCATCGGGCGCGCCCTGCGGGACCCGGACGAGCCAACGTCCGGGCGACGCGGGGCGCGCTCGTGCGGGCGCCTGGCGGCGCGACCCTCAGACCCGGAGCAGCTCCCGGATCGCCTGGGGCGAGAGGACGCGCCCCACCGACCTCACCGCTCCGTCCACGACCAGCGCGGGAGTGGAGAGGATGCGGAACTTCATGATCTCGCGGACGTCCTCCACCTTCTCGACGGGGGCGTCGAGGCCCAGCTCGCGGAGGGCCTGCTCGGCGTTGGCGGTGAGCTGCTTGCACTTGGCGCAGCCGGTTCCCAGGACCTGGATCCTCACGTTTCCCCCTACAGGACGGCGTTGAACAGGAAGCCGACGACCAGGATGCCGGCGGCGACGACGCCGACGAAGGTGGCGATGAGCTGCGGCCGGAGCACCTTGCGCAGGATGACCATCTCCGGGAGCGAGAGCGCGATGACCGACATCATGAAGGCCAGCACCGTGCCGAGCGCGGCCCCCTTGCCGAGGAGCGCCTGCACCACCGGGATGATGCCCGCGGCGTTGGAGTACATGGGAACGCCGATGACCACCGCCAGCGGCACCGACCACCAGGCCTGCTTCCCCATGATCCCGGCCATGAGCCCCTCGGGGACGTAGCCGTGGATGAAGGCGCCCACGGCGATCCCGGCGAGCACGTAGGGCCAGACCTTGCCGACGACGTCGCGGACGGACTCGACGCCCTTGTCCACCCGCCCGGCGAAGCCGAGGCGCTCGCCCTCGTAGCTCGCCCCCTGGCGCATCGACTCGTAGACCCAGCCCTCGACCCACCTCTCGAGCCGGAGGCGGCCGAGCACGAAGCCCGAGACGACGGCGATGGCGAGGCCCGTGGCCAGGTAGAGGGCGGCGACCTTCCAGCCGAAGAGGCCGAAGAGCAGCACCAGCGCGACCTCGTTCACCATGGGAGCCGAGACGAGGAAGGAGAGGGTGACGCCGAGGGGGATGCCGACCTCGACGAAGCCGAGGAAGAGCGGAACGGCCGAGCAGGAGCAGAACGGCGTCACCACGCCGAGGAGCGCGGCCAGGACGTTGCCCACCGACTCCCGCTTCCCCGACAGGATGGCCCGCGTCCTCTCCGGGGTGAAGAACGAGCGGACGATCCCCACGCCGAAGACGACCAGGGCGAGGAGCAGGAGGACCTTCGGGGCCTCGAAGAGGAAGAAGGCGACCGCCGAGCCGATCCGCGTCCCGGCCGGGAGGCCCAGGAGCCGGTGGGTGACCCAGGCGGCCCCGGGCTCGATGACGAGGTACAGGCCGGTCCAGGCCGCCAGGCCCAGGGCGAGCCAGGCGATGAGCCGCGGGGTGCGAGCCGCGGCTTCCCGCCGGGTGGCTGCGCCGTCTCGCGTGCAGCAGGCAGTCTCGGTGCTCATGTCGTCTCCCCCCCCGTCCATGGCCGCCCGGCCGAGGCTCCCACCGATCCGGCGCGTCCTCTCGCTCGCTCCCATGGCCTTCACCGCGCCTGCCGCGCCGGGGCAGGCCCCAGGGCGGCGGCCGGCTGCTCGCTGGCGAAGTAGCGCTGCCGCAACCACAGGGAGAGCTTCACGAGCCCGAGGAGCACCGGGACCTCGACGAGGGGCCCGATCACCGTGGCGAAGGCCACGCCCGAGCCGATGCCGAAGACGGCGATCGCCACCGCGATGGCGAGCTCGAAGTCGTTCGAGGCGGCGGTGAGCGAGACCGTCGCCGTGGGCGGGTAGGGCGCTCCCAGGCGCTTCGAGAAGTAGAAGGTCGCGGCGAACATCAGCACGAAGTAGAGCCCGAGGGGGATCGCCACGCGCACGACGTCGAGCGGCAGCTGGGTGATGAGCCGTCCCTTCGACGAGAACATCACCACGATGGTGAAGAGCAGGGCCACCAGGGTGATGGGAGAGATGCGCGGGACGAAGCGCTGCTCGTACCACTCCCGTCCCCTGGCGCGCAGCAGCACGAGCCGGGTGGCGAGCCCGGCGGCGAAGGGGATGCCCAGGTACACGAGCACGCTCTGGGCGATCTCCCAGACGCCTACCTCCACGACCCTGCCGGCCATCCCGAAGAGCGGCGGCAGGACGGTGACGAACAGCCACGCCATGGCGCCGTAGAATGCGATCTGGAAGAGGGCGTTCAGGGCCACGAGGCCCGCCACCAGCTCGCTGTCGCCATCGGCCAGGTCGTTCCATACCAGCACCATGGCGATGCAGCGGGCCAGCCCCACCAGGATGAGGCCCACCGCGTACTCCGGGTGGCTCCTCAGGAAGATCATGGCGAGCGCGAACATGACGATCGGGCCCACCACCCAGTTCTGGAAGAGGCTCAAGGCCAGCACCCGCCGATGCCGGAACACGATCCCGATGGACTCGTAACGGACCTTCGCCAGCGGCGGGTACATCATCAGGATGAGGCCGACGGCGATGGGGATGTTCGTCGTGCCGACCTGGAATCGCTGGATGAAGGCCTCGGTCCCCGAGACCAGCGCGCCGAGGGAGACGCCGAGCCCCATGGCGAGGAAGATCCAGAGCGTGAGGTAGCGGTCGAGGAAGGAGAGCTTGCGGGCGACGCCGCGGCGCGCTGCGGGGGCGGGGAGTACCTCGGCCATGTCCCGTCCTAGAGGCTCCCGACGAGCGCCTTGAGCCGCCGCATGGCGTGGGGCTCGACGCAGTAGCAGACGCGCGGGCCGTCGATCTCGCCGCGGATGAGCCCGGCCTCCTTCAGGACCTTGAGGTGCTGGGAGACCGTGGACTGGGCGAGCGGCAGCTCGTCGACGATGTCTCCGCAGATGCAGGCCTCGCGGCGCACCAGGAGCCGGAGGATCTGCACGCGGGCGGGGTGGCCCACGGCCTTGGCGAGCAGCGCCAGCTCCTCGTCGGCGTCCTTCCCCTCGACCGGCCGCGGGTCGGGCTTCTCGCGAGCCTCGGCGGGACCGCAGGCCGGGGCGATCTTCACGGGTGCAGGCATAATCGTACATCTACGATGAACCGGGTTCCCTCGCAAGTGACAACAGCGCGGTCTGCAACGGCGTCATCGAGAGGTCACGCTGGCGCGCCTCCCCGGGGGGAGGGAGGGCAGGGATCGGTCGCACTCTTCCGCGGTGCCCCATGAGGCACCTCACCTCGGCGGTCGAGCCGGGTCCAATTGGCCAGGAGAAGGGAGACGCCTCATGCGCGCTTTCGAGAAGATCGCTTTCCTGTCCGTACTGGTCGCGCTGCTCGCCGTGCCGGCCAGCGCCATGGCCCAGGGTCCACGCTGGCGCGGGCCGCAGGGGTGGGGGCCCGGCGGCGCCTACGGCCGCCTCTACGACCCTGCCAAGGCCGAGAAGCTCGCGGGCCAGGTGCTGGAGGTGCGGAAGGTCACCCCGATGCGCGGCATGTCCTACGGGGTAGCGATCGTCGTCCGGACCGCGACGGACAGGGTCGCTGTCCACCTGGGCCCGGCCTGGTTCGTCGAGAACCAGGAGATCCGGATCGCCAAGGGCGACAGCGTCGAGGTCGATGGTTCCCGCGTGGCGATCGCCGGGAAGCCGGTGGTCCTCGCCGCCTCCGTCCGGAAGGGCGACAGCGTCCTCCAGCTGAGGGACGCGGCGGGGATCCCGGTGTGGGCCGGGTGGAGGCGCGGGCGCTGATCCCGGGAGCCCAGGCGCCCGGCGCGATCGTCGGGGCCAGGCTCGCGGCGCTTGCGGGACTATCTGGAGCCGACACCCGGATTCGAACCGGGGACCTGCTGATTACGAATCAGCTGCTCTACCGGCTGAGCTATGTCGGCGAAGGGCCGGAAAACGCGGCGTTTCTAGCATCGGCGGCGGGCCTTCGCAAGGGACGGCTACCGCTGCGCCGGCTGGCGAAGCCGCTGCACCAGCACCCGGATGACGCCGAGGGCGATCTCGCGGCGCTCCGCCAGGGCCTCGGTGAAGTCCTCGCGCTGGATGCGGAGCAGCCGCACCTCTCCGGCGGCCCTCACGGTGGCGCTGCGCGGCCCGGGGTCGAGCAGCGCCATCTCGCCGAACACCTCCCGCGGGCCGAGGCGCGAGACCTCGCGGCCGCCCCGCAGCACGGCCAGCTCGCCCTCCACCACCACGAACAGGGCGTCGCCCGGGTCCCCCTCCCGCACCAGGTCCTCGCCGGGCTCGCCGCGGACCTCGTCGGCGATGAGCGCGATCTCGGCCAGCTCCTCCCCGGGCAGGCCGGCGAACAGGGGCACGCCGGCGAGGAACAGCGCCTTCTCGACGGTGGTGATCACGGCTGCGCCTCCGGGAGAGCCGCGGCCCGCGGGGCTCCGGTCAGGGAACGGGCCAGGCGCCGCACGGGCTCGAAGGGATCGGCGGCCAGCTCGAGGGCTGCGCCCGCCAGCTCGGCCGGGGAAAGCAGCCGCGAGAGCGCCGCCAGGGCCGCCTCGCGGACCCAGGGAACGTGGTGCGCCAGCAGCCGGCGCAGGCCGCGCGCCGCCCCCCGGATCTCCAGGGCGCCGGCGGCGTGGCAGGTGGTGGCCACCACCCAGGGGCTCTCGTCGCAGACCAGCTCCGCCAGCCACTCCTCGGGCGAGAGCCGCGGCCGGGGGGCGATGCCCTCCGCCTGGCGCAGCCTCTCGGCGCGCGGCCGCTCGTCGAGCAGGGGGATCACCAGGCCGCGCACGGAGTCGTCGAGCACGGTGTCGAGGAGCTCGAGGGCGGCGGCGCGCCGCTCCGGCGAGCCGTCGGACAGGCGGGCCCGCGCCACGTCGACGTCGGCGCCGGGCTGGAGGACCGCGGCCAGGAGCAGGGCCCGGTCGGCCGCCCGCCACACCTTCTCCCGCAGCGCCGCGGCCAGGAGGTGGCGCGCCGCGGCCTCCCCTTCGGCCGGCGGGGCCCCCGTTCCATCCGGGAGCGAGAGCGTCTCGGCCGCCGCCACCGCCCGCCAGGCGAGCGCCAGCTCGACGCGCTGGACCCGGCGCAGCTTGGCGTGGTCCAGGGCCACCCCCGGGCGGTGCCGCGACGCGCGCGCCAGCGCCTCGTCGACGGCGCTCCGCAGGGACTCGTCCTCGGCGTCGACGTGGCGCTGCAGTATCGCCAGCGCCTCCGCGGAGGCGATGCGCCCGAGCGGCCCCGGGGCGCGGCGCCTCAGGCCCGGGTCCTGGCGCGCGTCGGCCAGGACCGCGGCCAGCGCCGGCTCGGCGCCCGGACCCCAGGCCGCCAGGGCCTCGGCGGCGGCGCGGGCCGTGTCGCGCCGGCCGAGCCGGAACACCAGCGCCGGCAGGAGCGCCGGGATCCGCGCCTCCCCGGCGGCGCCGAGCGCCGCGCGGCGCACCGCCGGATCGGGGTCGGAGAGCAGCTCTCCCAGGAGCTGGGCCGGCGCGCCCCCGCCGGCGGCGGCGAGCGCGCGGGCCGCGAGAAGGCGATCCGACGTGCGGCCGCTCCCGGCCAGGGCCTCGACCACCTCCCGGGCGGGCGCCGCCCCGCCGAGGCGAAGGGTGGCGCCGGCGGCGGCGGAGCGCACCTCCGGCTCGGGGTCGCCGAGCAGCCGGGCCACCTCGGCGGCCGCGCCCGGGTCGCGGCCCAGCGCCTCGCAGGCCAGGGCGCGGATGCGGGCCGAGGGGTGGCCCAGCAGCGGGGCCACCGACGTGGAGAGGTCGGCCGGAACGCGCGGGACCAGCCAGAGCGCCCCCTCGACCTCGGCGGCGTCCCCGGAGGCGAGGGCGCGCCGGACGGCCCGGGCCGCCTCCGGGGCGAAGCGCCGCGGCGCGACGCCGAGGTCCAGGCGGGCCCGGCGCAGCGCCTCGCGCAGGGCGTCGAGGTGCCGCCGGTGGACGATCCGCAGCGCCAGCAGCCAGAGCGCGCACAGCAGGAGGGTGGCGAATGCCAGCCGCTTCGCCGCGGGCGCGCCGGGCGGGAGGAGAAGCAGGACCGCTCCGGCGGCGGCCATCGCCGCGGGGCGGACCACGCCGTCCACCAGGGCCTTGGAGCGGGTGCGCCGCAGCGGCGTCAGGGGCACGTAGAGGAGCTGGGTGGCGCTGTCGCTCGCTGTGTAGCGCAGGACCTGCTCCGCCGACTTGGTGAAGATGGCGGTCCAGAACCCCCCGAAGGCCGCCGCGCCCGCCGAGAAGAGCGCCAGCACCGCCGGGAGGAGCGACAGGGTGGCGGCCACGCCGGAGCGCTGCAGGAACCTCCCCACCACCGCGAGCTGCAGCGCCAGGCCGGCGAGCCCGGTGACGCCGGTGAAGAGCCCGAAGAAGCGGGCCAGCTCCTGGGCGTTGCGGCCGAAGCGGGCGGCGGCGGCGATCTTGAACTGGTAGTCGACGAAGGTGACGGCCAGGAAGGTGAGCGCCGAGAGCAGGGCCAGCGCCCGGAGGTGATCGTCGGGGGCGCCCGGCCGCTCCGGCCCGCCGGGCCGGAGGAGCGGCGGGGCGCTCCAGGTGCGCGGGCCGGCGGCCCGGACCGCCAGGTCGGCGAGCGCGGCGGCGGCCACCAGGTACCCGGCCGCGAGCCAGAGCAGCGCTGGCGTCCCGCCCCGGCGGGCCAGGCCTCCCACGGCGAAGCCCGCCGCCACGGCCGCCACCGTGCCTCCCAGCGCCACGATGCCGAAGAGGCGCTTCGCGGCACGGCTGTCGCACAGGACCGAGGCGAAGCTCCAGAACTGGATCAGGGTGATGGCCCCGGTCACCTCCACCCAGGCGTAGAGGGCGGCGGGAAGCCATCCGCCCGCGGCCGGGAGCGCCAGGCGCGCAGCCGCGTAGCTGCCGGCGAAGAGCAGGGCCGTGACCGGCAGCATGACGTCGAGGCGGCGATGGGCGAGGTGGCGGGCGTAGGCGAAGCCCGCCGCGGCCACGGCTCCCGAGGCGAGGATGTAGACCCAGGGCAGCGCCGACGGCGAGACCCGGGCCAGGAAGAGCGTGTCGCGGGCCGAGCGCCCCACCACGAAGGCGCCCACCAGCATGTGGCACTGGAGGAAGAGGAGGAGGGCGAGCCGGAGCTCCCCGGGATGGATCCCGAGGGCGCTCTCGAGCCGGGCGGCGATGCGGCGCGGGCGCTCCATTCCCCTCTCGCGCCGGGATGCTAGCACGCGAGGGGCCGGCCTCCGGCGGCACGCCCCGTCTAGAACGCCTCTCCCACGGTCAGGTAGATCTGCGTCTCCTGGAGGGGATCGGCCGGCCTCGGCGCCCGCGCCAGGAGCGGCCCCAGGCCCCGGGCGAAGCCCAGGCGGACGTCGGTCCGCAGGTAGTACCCGAGGACCACCTCCAGCCGCAGCTCGGCGCCGGCTCCGAAGCGGAGCAGGTCCAGGGCCCCGAGCCGCCGCCCCATGGAGCCGTCGCGGGTCCCGAAGACGGCGCCCCCGTCCAGGAAGATCGCCCCGTGCAGCCTCCGCAGGAAGACGGGCCAGGTGGAGAAGCCGGCTTGGGGCGCGAGGAGGGGGAAGCGGAGCTCGGTGGTGGTCGAGACCAGCGTCGGCCCCTCGAAGGCGCCCGGTGGGTAGCCCCGCAGCTCGTCCGCCAGGTTGGGGAAGCCGCCGCCGAGCGCGCCGGCGACGATGCCGGCGAGGTCGGGGGCGGAGACGCCCCCGAGGGAGAAGGGCTGCCGCCCGGCCAGCGCTCCGCTGGACCCGCCCAGGGTCCCGCGGAGGGCCAGCACGCCGTGGCGGGTGAAGGGAAGGCGCAGGTACTGCGAGGCCGACAGGCGCGCCGTGGCGTAGCGCTGGTCGCCGCCGAGGTCGGGGGAGGCGTAGCGCACCCGCAGCGAGAGGATCCCGCCCTCCTCGGCGGAGATGGAGCGGACGAAGCGCTGCGCGGAGCCGTAGGCGGCTCCCAGGGCGAGCTCGCTCGAGGTTCCGCCGCGGTAGGGCGCGGGATCCAGCGGATCGGGGAGGCCCCGGGGGCGCAGGAGCAGCGAGCGCCACCCCAGGGACACGGCCTGGGCCCGGTCCAGGTGCGTCCGCGTCCAGGTGAGCGCCGCGTCCAGGGGGACCCACTGGATCTCGAGCCGGTCGTCGGGCGCCGTGCCCGCGAAGCGGCTCGAGGCCAGGGTGAGCATGGGGTGCATCCAGCCGGCGGCGTAGGCCAGGTCGTACGAGGCCTCCTCGCTCCGGAGGCCCCAGGACGCGGAGAGGCCCCAGGCGTGCCGGCCGACGACGTCTGCGCCCCCTGTCATGGCTCCCACCGATGCGCCCGCGCCGTCGCCGATCACCAGCGGCAGCCACCAAGCAGGCCCCACCGTCTCCCAGGCGGAGTAGGGGCGGGAGGGGAGGGACGGCTCCTCCGGCGGGGGAGCGGCGCGGTGCGCCGGGCGCTCCGGCGGCTCGGGCGGCTCGAGCCAGGTCGCCGGGGCGACGGGGACCGAGGCGAGGTCGTAGCCCTCGGCCGAGTAGCCGACGAAGGCCAGGGTGCGGCCGTCCGGCGAGGCCTCGGGCTCGAGCGCGGCCGTGACGACGTTGGTCACCTGGCGCAGCCGCCCGGGGAGGCGATCGCGCGACGGGTGGGCAGCCGTCGGGTCCGGGGTCGGATCGGGCCCGGGAGCGGGCGCGGCCGCGAGGGGATCGATCTCGAAGGCGTACAGGTTGAAGATGCCGCTCCGATCCGAGGAGAAGTAGATGGTCCGTCCGTCGGGCGACCAGCAGGGCGCCTGGTCGAGCGCGTCGTCGTCGGTGACGAAGCGGAGCCGGCCGTCCTCCCAGACCGCCACGTCCCTCCGCCCTCCCTCCTGGACCTCGAGCGCGATGCGGCGGCCGTCGGGGGAGACGCGCGGCAGGAAGAGCTGCGCCCCGGGCCGGTGGAGCAGGGTCTCGGGCCGGCCGCGGTCGAGCCGGAGGCGCCGCAGGGCGTGCTCGCCGCCGGGGAGGCGGGCCACGTAGACCACGGCCGGGCCGCCCGGGACGAGGTCGGGATCGGTCGCCCGCTCGCCGCGGGTGAGGCGCTCGAACCGGCCCGTCGCCAGGTCCGCCAGGTAGAGGTCGTCCACCGAGCGGTACTCGCCCAGGAGGTCGGTGGCGGCGACCACCGCGCGGTCCGCGGAGAGCAGGGCGAAGCTGCCGTTCCCGTACACCACCGCCAGGCGCCCCAGGTCCTCGCCCGCGGGCCCGGCGCGCCGCAGCCCGGGCCGCCCGTCGAGCCCCTGGTCCGAGTAGACCAGGGACCGGCCGTCGGGCGCGAAGCGGGGGTTGGCGATCCGGGCGCCGCGGCGCGTGAGGCGCCGGGGCTCGGTGAGCGGGCGGGAGCCCGCCGCCCGGAGCTGCTCCCGGTAGCGCGCCCGGAGCGAGGCGCCGAAGTCGGCCCACAGGGCGTCGAAGCTCCTGCCGAAATGGGCCTCGGCCAGGCCGTTGAGGGCGTAGGGCCAGATGCGGGACCCCTGGTCCTGCACGAAGGCCCGCACGGCTGGGGCGCCGTGGCGATCCTGGAGGAAGGCCAGGAAGCGCCCGCCGAGCAGGTACCAGAGGCTGCCCAGGGGCCAGTCGAGCGGCTGGCTCGAGACCACGTCGATCCCCGGCAGCCCGCCGCGGTCCAGGACCAGCGCCCGGGCCCAGGCGTCGAAGAGGGCGCTGTCGTTCCGCCCGGCCCCGGGCGGCGACTCGTGCAGGACGGCCAGGCCCTCGGTGATCCACGGCGGCCCCATCCCGCTCGGCGCCAGCACCTTGCCGAAGACGGCGTCGAAGAGGGCCGGCAGGCCGCTCACCGAGTCGAGGTGGAGGATGTGGGTGTACTCGTGCGCCACCAGGGAGTCGAGCCAGTCGCCGTAGTCGTCGAGCTCCGAGAGCGAGGCGGGCGGCACGGCGAAGAGCCGGACCACGTTGCGCGGCACCACCGCCGCCGAGCCGTTGGCGTCGTCGGTGTCGTCGGAGAGCACCACGTCCACCTTCCCCCGCGGCTCGTGGCCGAGCAGCGGAGCCAGGGCGGCGTGGGCCCGCTCGCAGGCCCGGGCGGTGCGCTGGGCCAGGGCCTCGAGGCCCTGGTGGTAGTGGACCCGGAAGCGGGGCGTGTCGATGGTGCGCCAGTCGAAGCGCGGGTCGTATCCCTGGGCCGGCAGGATCTCGGCCGCCAGCGCCAGCGCGGCCAGGGTCGCCGCCGGGATCACGCCGCGCCCTGGGCCGGGGGAGCGGCGGCCGGGCGGACGGGCAGGTGCTCGGAGAGGAACTTCTGCACCCGCAGCTCCACCAGCTCGGCGTGCTCCAGCAGGCCCATGTGGCTTCCCCCCGCCAGGACCAGGAGCTCCGACCCGGGAATGGCGCGGTGCATCCGGTGGGAGAGCTCGACCGGCGTGAAGGTGTCCTTCTCGCCGCCGATCACCAGCGCGGGCACGGCGATGCGCGGCAGGTGGTCGGTGGCGTCGTGCGCCGCCGCCGAGTCGAGCATGTGGACCCACACCTCCGGGTCGACGCGCGACAGGTCCTCGAGGTAGCGGCGCACGTCCTCGCGCCGGACCAGCTGCCGGTTCACCTCCAGCCAGATCCCGAGCTGCAGCGAGAGCTCGGTGGGGAAGAGCCGCTGGAAGAAGATGCGCGCGGCCGCGGGGAAGGCGACGATGGCCTGCTTCAGGACCGGGAAGATCTGCGCCAGGGCCCGGCTGCCGTGGAAGGTCTCGAGCGGCTGGGCCGGGCTCCCCAGGGCCAGCAGCAGCCCCTCCACCCGGTGCGGCGCGCGGCGGTGGGCCTCGAGCGAGATCTGGACGCCCATGGAGTGGCCCGCCAGCACCGCCGTCCGCTCCCCGGCGGCGTCGAGCACCGCCAGGAGGTCGTCCACGCAGTCGGAGACGGTGCAGTGCCCGAGGTCGGCGGGGCGCTCGCTCTTCCCGTGCCCGCGGTAGTTCCAGTGGAGCACGCGGCGGCTCGCGGCCAGCGCCGGGAAGAGCCGGTCCCAGATGAAGCCGGCGCAGCCGATGCCGTCGGTGAACAGCACCGGCGGTCCCCCGGCGCCGGCCGAGCGCCACCAGATGCGCGTGCCGTCCCGTGCGGCGACGAAGCTCTCGCGGACCTCCATGTCCCTCCCGGCGCGCCCGGCGTTTGCCGGATGTATAGGACGGTGGAGTAGACTTCGGCAACGGAGCGGCGGAGTGAAGGCGAGCGCACCAGGGGACCCAGGCCACGACCACCCGCGCGAGGAGGGGCCCGGGCGGGAGACCGTCTGGCGCATGGCCCTCTCCCTGGGGCTCACCGCGGGGATCATGCTGGCCGAGGCCCTCGGCGGCTGGCTCTCCGGATCGCTGGCGCTGCTCTCCGACGCCGCCCACATGCTGACCGACGCCGCCTCGCTGGGGCTCTCGCTCCTGGCGATGATCTTCGCGGCCCGCCCGGCCGATCCCCGGCGCACCTTCGGCTTCCGCCGGGCCGAGGTGCTGGCGGCCCAGGTCAACGTCGGGGCGCTGGTGGCCCTCTCGCTGTGGATCGCCTGGGAGGCCATCGACCGCCTGCGCCACGGCCCGGAGCCCATCCGGCTCGGGCTCATGGGCGGGGTGGCCGCCGCGGGCCTCGTCGGCAACGCCGTCATCCTCTGGACGCTGCGCCACGAGCGGGGCATCAACGTCCGCTCGGCGTTCGCCCATGTCCTCTCCGACACCGTCTCCTCGGTGGCGGTGCTGGGCGGGGCCGGCGCCATGGCGCTCGACCGGTCGCTGGGCTTCCTCGATCCGCTGCTCTCCCTGGCCATCGCGGGCCTGATCCTCTGGGGCGTCCGGGGGTTCATCCGGGAGATCACCGGGATCCTGATGGAGTCGGTGCCGGGCCACCTCGATCTCCCCGAGGTCTGCCGCGCCATGTGCGCCGCCGAGGGGGTGGAGGGCGTCCACGACGTCCACATCTGGACCATCTCCAGCGGGCTGCACGCCCTGTCGGCCCACGTGGTGGTCCGCGCCGCCTCGGTGGGGCGCAACGACGAGATCCTCCACGACCTCAAGTCGCGCCTGTCGCGCTCCTTCGGCATCGACCACACCACCCTGCAGATCGAGTCGCTGGAGTACGACCACCGCCACGAGGTCCACACCCATTGAGCGCCGGCCGTCCGCTGCTCGCCTTCCGCCCGGTCGCCGCCGTCCACCGGCTGCCGCCGCACAGCCAGGCCTGCCCGCTCTCGCTCCGGGACGTGCTGCGCGCGCTCCCGGGTAGGCGGCCGCTCCCCATCTTCCGGGCGCCCCTTCCGGCGCTGGCGCGCGCGGCGCTGCTGGCCGCCCGGCAGGCGCGGAGCGCGGTGGGCCTGGCGCCGGCGCCGGGCCAGCACCCGGAGCGCTGGTTCGACGCGGTGGCGCGGGCCGCGGACGAGCTGGCGCCGCGCCTGCCGCTGTTCCTCTCGGGGGAGGTGGCGGTGGGCCGGGGCGAGGGGGCGCTGGAGCGGGCCCGCAGGCTCTCCCACCGGCTGGTGGAGGCCGGCCTGACCCACCTGGCGGTGGACGTGTCGCTCGTGCCCGCGGCCGACCGGGCCCGCGCCGCGGCGGAGGTGGCGGCGCCGGCGGTCGAGCGGGAGGTGGCCGTCGAGTGCCTGGGGCCGGACGGCGGCGCGGGGCCCGACCCGGAGGAGGCGGCGGCGTTCCGGGACGAGCTCCACGGCTGGGGCCTGGCCCCCGACGCCATCGGCGTGCGCTGCCTCGCCCCGGAGGGAATCGAGGAGACGCGCGCGCAGGCCAGGCTCCTGGGGGAGGCGGCGGCCGCGCTCGGAGAGACGCGCCTGGTGCGGCGGGGGCCGGCGACGAGCCTGCTCTTCCGGATCTCCCGCGCCGCCGGCCTGACGGCGGTGGACGACGGCGGGCGCATGCTGGAGGCCGGGCTCTCGGCCCTGGCGCCGGGGGAGCGGGCGGACGTCGCCCGGCGCCTCGAGGAGGGGGTGCTGCCCGGCATCCCCGAGGAGGCCGCGGCCCGGCTCGAGGGCCTGGCCTTCGCCGAGGCCGAGGCGGTGCTCGAGGCGCTGGGATCGGAGGGGACGGGCGAGGCGGTGGAGGCGGGCCTCTCCTGATGCGGGTCGTCGCCGGCACCGCCCGGGGACGGCGGCTGGCCGCGCCGCCGGGCCTGGCGACGCGCCCCACCTCGGACAAGGTGCGCGGCGCCCTCTTCAACGTCCTGGGCCAGTTCTTCGAGGGGGGAAGGGTGCTCGACCTCTACGCCGGGAGCGGGGCCCTGGCGCTGGAGGCGCTGTCGCGCGGCTGCGACTCGGCGGTCTGCGTCGAGGGCGATCGCCGGGCGGCGGAGTGCATTCGCCGGAACGCGGCCGCCTGCGGCCTCTCGGACCGCGTCGAGGTGCGGTGCGAGCCGGTGGCGGCGGCCCTGCGGCGGCTTCCGGCGGCGAGCTTCCACCTCGCCTTCCTCGACCCGCCCTGGGCCGAGGGGCCGGAGGAGGCGCTGCGGGCGGCGGCGCCGCTGCTGGTCCCGGGCGGCACGGCGGCGGCGGAGCACGACGCGCGGCGCCCTCCCGCGGCCGGGATCCCGGGGCTCCAGCTGGTGGAGCGGCGCGCCTGGGGCCGCACCGGGATCTCGATCTATCGGCGTGGGTGATTCATACTCCGGGCCCCATGAACCGGCGCGCCATCTACCCGGGGAGCTTCGACCCGCTGACCAACGGCCACCTCTCGCTCATCCAGCGCGGCCTCAAGGTGTTCGACGCCCTCATCGTGGCGGTGGCCAACAACCCGGCCAAGAACCCGCTCTTCAGCGTCGAGGAGCGGACGCGGATGATCCGCGAGGCCACCAACGGCGACCGGCGCGTCCGCATCGACAGCTTCAACGGGCTCCTGGTGGACTACGCCAAGGAGCAGGGCGTGCACACGGTGCTGCGCGGCCTGCGCGCCGTCTCCGACTTCGAGTACGAGTTCCAGATCGCCAACATGAACCGCAATCTCGACCCCGAGTTCGAGAGCGTCTTCATGATGACCGGCGAGGACTATTTCTACGTGGCCTCGAGCCTGGTGCGCGAGGTGGCGAGCTTCGGCGGCGACGTCTCGAGGCTCGTGCCCCCCAACGTCAACGCCGCCCTGCGGGCTCGCTTCGTCCGGAAGTAGCCGGCGAGCTAGCGCCCCCGGACGGCGCGCACCGCCTTGGCCGCCGCGGCGAACACGCCCGGGATCTGCGCTTCGGTGAGGCAGGAGAAGGCGACCCGGACCTCGCGCTGGCCCAGGGCGATGGCGCCCACGCCGTGGTCCTCGAGGAGCCGGAGCCGCACCGCGTCGGCGTCCGCGTCCTTGAGCCGCAGGCACATGAAGTAGCCGCTGTTGAAGGGGTACACGTCCCAGCAGTCGGCGTACTCGGGCTTGCGGCACTCCCGGGCCACCGCCTGGGCGCGGGAGCGGAGGACCGCCACCTTCTCCGCCTGCTGCCCGCGGAAGTCGGGGTCGGCGAGGACCTTGAGCACGATCGACTGGCCGGGGTGGGAGACGTTGGAGACGTAGGCGCGCACCAGGCCCGCGGTCTTGTCCTCGAGCGCCTTGTAGGCCGCGGCGGTCCCGTTCTTCACGCCGAAGGTGATGAAGCCCACGCGCAGGCCCCAGACGAACTCCTCCTTGGTGGCCCCGTCGATCTTGATGGCCAGGAGGTTCTCCGAGGCACGCGCCAGCCGGCCGAAGAACGACTCCCGCTCGCAGGCCTCGTCGAAGAACATCCCGTAGTAGGCGTCGTCGACCACGACCACCATGCGCGTGCCGGCCTCGGCCTCGGCCCGGAGCGCCTGGACGATGCCCTCGGCCTCGGCGCGGGTGGGGGTGTAGCCGGACGGGTTGTTGGGGAAGTTGAGGGAGACGACCAGCTTTCGGCCGCGGTGGCGGGAAAGGGCCTGGGCGAAGCCGGCGAGGTTGAACCCGGAGAGCCTCTCGTCGAAGAAGGGATAGTAATTGTAGTGCGCCCCGAGGCGCGTCTCCCAGTTCAGGTTGTAGTTCTCCCACATGAGGTCGCTGGAGAGGACCTCGTCTCCGGGATCGAGGAACAGGTCTCCGGCCAGCCCCAGGCCATGGGTCAGGGCGTTGGTCACCACCGGATTCGACACCGGGTGGTCGCCGAGCGAGGGCGTCTCCAGGCGCTGCTTCCTGGCCCAGGCGGCGCGGAGCTCCGGCTTCCCGTAGCTGGGCGCGTAGTCGTAGATCTCCGCCGGGGCCAGGCCCTGGTAGTACCTGTGGACGCAGGCCAGGTGCATGGGCATGCCGTTCTCGGTGGCGATGCCCACGGTGGCGTTGGCGGTCTTGGCCTTCTGCTTGGCCTCGGCGCCCTGGGCCAGGATGCCCTTGGCCGGGAAGAAGAACCGCTTGCCGCGCTCCGAGAGCAGGTCGAAGACCACCGGCGTGTCGCGCCGGAGCGCCTCGTTGGCGGCCTGGGCGAGAGGGTGCATGGGGGCGCTGGGCATCGATGGCTCCGGACCGGGCGAATCCGCCCCGAAGGGGAGGCGGATGGTGGCACGTTCGGCGAATCCCGGGCAAGGCTTTCGGGCCGGGCGCGCTTTCGGCTGCCGGAGGGCCCGGCTAGACTCCCGGCATGTCGCTCGATCGCGAGGTGGCGGAGCTCCGCCGCCGGGGCGAGCTGGAGGCTGCCGCCACGCTCGCCATCCGCACGCTCGGCCCCGAGGTCCTGGGCTTCCTCGCGGCCCTGCTGCACGATCCCGGCGAGGCCCGGGAGGTCTTCTCCCAGTTCGCCGAGGACCTGTGG
>DATIFE010000019.1:0-25599 GCA_035455425.1 Anaeromyxobacteraceae bacterium
TCGCGCGGGCCGTAGACCACCGGCGGGCGCACGATGCTGGCCTCGAGGGCCGGGGCGCGCTCGCGCACCGCGCGCTCGCCCGCGAGCTTGCTCTCGCCGTAGCGGCTCACCGGCGCCGGCGGATCCTCCTCGGTGCGGGGACGCCCGTCCGGCGCCGGGCCGGCGGCCGCCAGCGAGGAGACGTAGAGCAGCACCGGGCGCGGGGTCGCCGCGGCGCAGGCCTCGGCCACCCGGCGGGTGCCCTCGCCGTTGACGCGGAGGAAGTCGCGCGCCCGCAGCGCCTTGACGGCCCCGGCGACGTGGATCACCGCCTCGCAGCCGTCCACCGCCGCGTCGAGCGAGGCGCGATCGCCGAGGTCGCCCGGGACCACCTCGGCGCCGAGGCGCCGCAGGCCGTCGGCAGCCGAGGCCGGGCGCACCAGCGCGCGCACGCGGTCGCCGCGGGCGGCCATGCGCTCCGCCAGGGCGCCGCCGATGAAGCCCGTGGCGCCGGTGAGGAGGACCCGCACGGCTACTCCGTGGGCGACTGGTACACCCGGTAGACCTTGCTGCGGCTGCAGCCCACCGACTCGATGGCCCGGTTGATGAGCTCGTTGTCCTCGAGCGTCCAGGAGACCTCGCCGCCCCGGTAGCCGAGCGCCCGGGTGCGGCGGATGGACTCGACGATCAGCACCGCGTCCAGGCCGCGCCGGCGCCACCCCGATTTCACCCCCAGCGCCATGAGCCGGACGCGGTCGATCCTGCGCTGGTGCCAGAGCAGCCTGGCCAGGCCCAGCGGCAGGCCGTACCAGGTGAGCCGGCCGCCCACCTTCTTGAGCGCCTGGTTCAGGTCCGGCAGGGTGAGGGAGAAGGCCACGGGCTCGCCGCCGTCCTCGACGATCAGGGCCAGCTCCGGGACCACCAGCTGCTTCAGGTCGCGGGCCAGCTTGTCGAACTCGGCCTCGGTCATGGGGACGAAGCCCCAGTTCTGCTCCCAGGCGGCGTTGTAGACCTCCTTGATGCGCGCCACCTCGGCGTCGAAGCGGGAGAGGTCGACGCTGCGGATGGTGATGCCCTCGGCCTTGCGGATGCGGTCGGCGATGCGCGCGAAGCGCTCCGGAGGCGGCGAGGCGGCGGAGCGCTCCCAGGCGAAGAGGTCCTTGGCCTTTCGCAGGCCGCAGGCCTCGAAGAGCGCGGCGTAGTGGCGCGGGTTGTAGGGCATCATGAAGTAGGGGTCGGAGTCGAAGCCCTCGACCAGCAGCCCCACCTCGTAGTTGGTGGAGAGGTTCATGGGGCCGAGGAGCGTGTCGAGCCCGCGCGCCCTCGCCCAGCCGCGAGCGGTGGCGAAGAGCGCGGCGGCCACCCCCGGGTCGTTCACCGACTCGTAGAGGCCGAAGTAGGCGGTCCGCGAGTGCTGGAAGGCGTTGAAGTTCCGGTCCTCCACGGCCGCGATGCGCCCCACCACCTCGCCGCCGCGGCGCGCCAGGAAGAGCGCCACGTCGGCGTGGGCGAAGAAGGGGTTCTTCCGCGGGTCCAGGAAGTCGTGCCGCTCCATCAGCAGCGGGGGCACCCAGTGCAGGTCGTCCCGGTAGATCCGCTCCGGGAACCTGACGAAGAGGTCCTTGTCCAGGCCGTCGAGCACCGGGGCGACCTCGACGTCGCCCGGGGGCCTGGCGTGCATCGGCGTGGCGAGGGGGGCGCCCTCCGGCTTGCTGGTCATGGCTCGGCATCCTCCTCGGACCGCGCCGCCGCGCTGGCGCGCGGGAGCTGCCGCCGGCTCACCCACTCCGCACCGGCGGAGAGCAGGCGGTTGCGCAACCGGCGGCGCCCGGCCCAGAGCGCCGACGGGAGCTTCGCGATCCGCCGCACGTCCTCGGGTCCGGCCTGGACGGCGCGCCAGGTGAGGTACTCGGCGGCGTCCGAGAGCCTCCGGGAGAGCGGCCGGGCGGCGTTCCCCAGCATGGCGACCACGTCGAAGGAGACGGCCGCCCCACCGGCGCCGCCGCCGGCCGGGGCCGAGGTGACGAGCCCGCTCGAGCCGGGCCGGGCGAGCCGCACCTCGACCCGCGCGTGGGGCCGCGACGACGGGATCAGGCCCACCTTGCGGCCGCAGCGCTGGAAGGCCTCCAGGGCCCGGTCCACCTGCTCGTCGGTGTGCGTGGCCATGAAGACCGCCCGCACCAGCTCCTGCTCCACCGCCGGCTTCACCACCGGGGAGACGAACAGGCCCGCCTCCGTGAGGAGCCGCCAGAAGTCGAAGACGGTGAACTGGTCGCCCACCACGATGGGGATCACCGGGGTGACCGACGGGCGGGTGTCGAAGCCCATCGACCGCAGCTCGCGGTGCAGCCGCTCCGAGATGGCCCACAGGCGCTCGCGCCGCTCGGGCTCCTGCTCCAGGATGTCGAGCGCCCGGAGCGCGGCGGCGGCGGCGGCCGGCGTCATCGAGGCCGAGAAGAGGAGGGCGCGCGCCTTGTGCCGGATCCAGTTGACGACGTCGGTGCGGCCGGCGATCACCCCGCCGATGGAGGCCAGCGACTTGGAGAAGGTGGCCATCACCAGGTCCACCCGGTCCAGGAGCCCGAAGTGCTCCCCGGCGCCGCGGCCTCCCGGCCCCATGACGCCCAGCCCGTGGGCCTCGTCCACCATCAGGCGGGCCCCGTGCCTCTCCACCACGCCCACCAGCCCGGGCAGGTCGGCCAGGTCGCCCTCCATCGAGTAGACGCCGTCCACCACCACCAGCTTCCCGGCCTCGGGGGCGGCGGCGGAGAGGAGCCGCTCCAGGTCCTGCAGGTCGTTGTGGCGGAAGCGCCGCGCCTCGCCGGGGCTCGCCTGGAGGCCCTCGACGATGGAGGCGTGGGCCATGCGGTCGGCGAAGGCCACGTCGCGCCGCTGCACCAGCGAGGAGATGGCGCCGAGGTTCGTCTGGAACCCGGTGGAGAAGCAGACCGCGGCATCCTTGCCGAAGAAGCGGGCCAGCCGGCGGTCCAGCTCGTCGTGCAGCGCCAGCGTTCCGTTGAGGAGGCGCGAGCCGCAGGTGGAGGAGCCCCACCGCCTCGCCGCCTCCGCCGCCGCCTCGCGGACGCGGGGGTCGTGCGAGAGCCCCAGGTAGTCGTTGGAGGAGGCCATGATGAGCCGGCGCCCGCCGCTCATCACCTCCGTGCCGCCGCTCTCCTCGATGACCCGGTAGTAAGGATAGCGTCCGGCCAGCTTCACCACCTGTACGTCGGTCCAGGCGGCGCACTTCTCGAAGAGATCCATCGCCTCCCCCGGGGTGAGCGGAGAGAGAACACCCTGGACAGACTAAACCATCGTCGCCACGGGAGGGGCTGCCATCGGCCGCGCCTCATCCCCCGCCCGGGGCACGCGCGGCCCTCACGCCTCCGGGCCGGGCGAGCCGCCGAGGCGGCGCGAGAGCGGCGCCGCCGCGGCGAGCGTCAGCGCCGCCAGGGCCAGGCCGCCGAGGACGTCCACGGCGTAGTGGACGTGGATGTAGACCGTCGAGAAGACGATGGCCGCGGCCCAGGCGGCGAGGAGCGGCGCCGCCCGCGGGTGGAGCCGGGCGCCGACCACCGCCGCCACCAGGGTGATGGCGGTGTGGCCGCTGGGGAAGGCGTCGAGCGAGGTGGACTCGACGGAGCGGAGGAAGGCGCGGACCGCGTCGGCGGCGGCGCCGCCGCCGAGCGCCGCCTCCTGGGCCGCCGGCACCCGCGGCCCCGAGGTGGGCCACAGGAAGTACCCGACGAAGGACAGGTAGTAGGCGAGCAGCAGGGGGAAGATGGCCCGCTCCAGGCTCGCCGGCCCGCGCCGGCGCGCCGCGCCGCAGATCGCCACCGGGTAGAGGTAGTAGCTGGCGTAGACGAGGTAGACGCCGTCGGTGAAGGCCCGGGCGCGCCCGAAGGCGCCGCGCCAGGCGTCGACCAGCGGGCCCAGCCAGCGCTGGTCGGCGGCCGCGAAGAGCGCGTCGTAGCGGCGCGGGTTCGACGCCTCGATGACAGGCTGCAGGACGGAGAAGACCCCGAACACCACCAGCACCGGGAAGAAGTCCCGCACCAGGCCGGACGCTCCCCCACGGACCCGGGTGAGGAGCAGCACCGCCGCCAGGAGGGCGGCGAGGAGCAGCAGGCGCGGCGCCGCGCCCGCGGGCTGGAAGACGGCCACCGCCGCCGAGAGGGCCACCAGCGTCGCGACGGTGAGGCGCTCCGACGGCCGCAGCGCGGTCATCCGTGCCCCTCGCCCGGCTCCGTCACCCACGGGGCGACGAAGAAGATGGCGGCCACCGCGGCGTAGCCGGCGGCGAAGGGCCAGGCCGGCTCGAGGCGCGCCACCACGTCTCCCGGCGTGAAGCGCCAGGCGTGCATCAGGCCCAGGGCCGAGAGGGCCGAGGCCGCGAGCATCCAGGCGGCCGCCAGCCGGAAGCGCCGCTCCACCACCGCCACGACCGCCGCCGCCAGGATCATCGATGCCAGGATGAAGCCCTGCTCCAGGGCGAAGGCGCCCTCGATCCAGGTGTCGGAGGCCCGGAAGCCGGCCAGGAGGTCGTCGCCGAAGGGCCGCCCCGGGCCCCCCGCGCCGGCGGCCCGCAGCCCGGCCTTGGCCATCAGGGCGCCCCAGGCTCCGATGGCCGGCAGGAGGCCGACCACCACCGCCGGGGCGTGCGCCGGAGGCGTCGCCTGGAAGGCCTGCGCCGTGATCACCAGGCCGATCCAGAGGACGATGGCCATGCCGGCATCGACGGGGACGGCCCAGGCGATGTGCGCCAGCGTCCCGGTGAGCGCCACCGCGGTGACGAAGGCGCCGTTCAGGACCGAGTAGCCGGCCCGCGCCCCCATGGCCTTCCAGCCGGGGTGGCCGATGTAGATGGTGGTGGGGAAGGGCGAGCCGAGCGCGGCCGCCACCAGCGAGCCGAGCCCGTTCACCAGGAGCGAGGGGCGCGTGGCGTAGGCGTCTCCGGCCGCCTCGGCCGACTCGATGTTCTGGAGCGAGCCGATCACGTTGAAGAGCCCCATGGGCACGATCACCGAGATCGAAGCGGCGAGGAGGTCCGGCCGGATCGACGCCAGGAGCGGGCCGAGGGCGGAGGAGGGCGGGGCCAGCCCGGCCCAGGCGGGGGCGGGCCCCTCCGGCGCCAGGCCCACGATCCAGGCCAGCAGCGTCCCCAGCGAGATGGCCACCAGGCCCCCGGGGAGCCGGCCCCGGAAGCGGACCCGGCCGAAGTAGGTGAGGAGCACCACGCCCAGGGTGGTGAGGCCCACCACCGGGCGCGCGAAGGTCCGGAAGAGGAAGCCCAGCGAGATGAAGCCCAGGGCGATGCCCGCCAGCGTGGAGAGGAGCGCGGCGCGCGGGGTGGCGCGGCGCAGCCGCTCGGCCACGAAGGCCCCGCCGGTCTCGATGGCCGCCGAGCCGAGGCAGGCGAGCAGGCCCGCCTGCCAGGCCACCGCCGCCGGGTCCGCCGCGCCCGCCGCCTGGGCCGCGGCCCGGGCCGGCAGCATCACCAGGAAGACGTGGCCGAAGAGCGAGACGGTGTTGATGCCGTAGGGCAGGGCGCAGACGTCGGAGCGGCCGGTGCGGGCGGCCAGCCGCCGGGCCTGCCAGGCGTAGAAGACGTTGCCGAAGAGGATGGAGAGGGCGGCGCCGGGGAGGATGCGCCCGTGGACCAGGTCCGCCGGGAAGCCCAGCACCCCGCGGCACAGGGCGTCGATGAGGAGGAGCTGGACCAGGTTGTCGAGCGCAAGCCCGAAGAACCCGTCGACGTCGCCGCGGACGAGCCAGGGGACGCGTGGAGGTTCCGTCATGGCGGGCGCGAAGGGCGGCGGGTCCCCGGGGGCGAGGAATCCTCGCAGGCGCCGGCCCCCGGCGGCAAGTGCCGGCGCACCGGTGGTAACGTGGCCCGGTGGACCGGGACCTCGCCGTGCTGCTCATCAAGTGCCCCGACCGCCCCGGCATCGTGGCGGCGGTCTCGAGCTTCCTCTTCGCCCACGGCGCCAACATCACCGACCTGGACCAGCACTCCTCCGAGGAGACGCCCGGCGTGTACTTCATGCGGCTCGAGCTCCAGACCGGCGCGCTCGACGTGCCGCTCGGGGAGCTGCGGCGGGAGCTGGGCGAGAGGGTGGCCAGGCCCTTCGGCATGGAGTGGAGCCTCTCCCGGGCGGCCGAGCGGAAGAAGGTCGCCATCCTGGTGTCGAGGCACGACCACGCCATGCTGGAGCTCCTCTGGGAGTGGCGCCGCGGCGACCTGCCCTGCGAGGTGACCCAGGTGGTCTCCAACCACCCGGAGCTGCGCCCGGCGGCCGAGGGCCTGGGCGTGCCCTTCCACCTCGTCCCCAACACCCGGGAGATCCGCGCCCGGGCCGAGGAGCGGATGGGGGAGCTGCTCGAGGGGAAGGCCGACCTGGTGGTGCTGGCGCGCTACATGCAGATCGTGAGCCCGGGCTTCGTGGCCCGCTTCCCCCGCATGATCAACGTGCACCACTCCTTCCTCCCCGCCTTCGCCGGCGCCGATCCCTACCGGCAGGCCTGGGACCGCGGCGTCAAGATCGTGGGCGCCACCGCCCACTACGTCACCGCCGATCTGGACGCCGGGCCCATCATCGAGCAGGACGTGGCCCGCGTCTCCCACCGGCACGCGGTGGACGACCTGCGCCGCATCGGGCGGGACCTGGAGCGGCGCGTCATCGCCCGCGCCGTCCGCTGGCACTGCGAGGACCGGATCATCGTCCACGAGAACAAGACCGTGGTCTTCTCCCCGTAGCGGAGGTCATGTCGGTATCGCGGAGGCCTTCCATGCGCCCACTGCTCCTCGCGCCGTCCATCGCCGCCGCGGTCCTCTCGGCCTGCGGGCAGCCCCGCCAGCCCGCCGCCTCGCAGGCCGCCGCCGGCCCGGCCGCCTGCAACGGCTGCCACGGCTCGGCCGACAACGCCGCTCCCCCCCGATCGGCAGGCGGCGAGACCGCCACCACCGCCCGCGCGGTCGGCGCCCACCAGTCCCACGTGCGGGCCGGCCCGATGCGCGGCGCCATCGCCTGCGAGGAGTGCCACCCGGCCCGCCCCGGCCTCGCGGCGCCCGGGCACGCGGACGGCAAGGCGGACGTCGCCTTCGGGGCGCTGGCCTCCCGGGGCGGGGCGGCGACGTGGAGCGGCGCCACCTGCGCCGTCTACTGCCACGGCGCCACGCTCTCGGGAGGGAGCGTGGTGGCGCCGACCTGGACCCGGGTGGACGGGACGCAGGCCGCCTGCGGCGCCTGCCACGGCCTGCCGCCGACGACGCTCTCGGGCGGGGGCGTCCACCCTGCCGTCCCCGGCGGCGTGACCGCCTGCGCCGCCTGCCACCCGCAGACGGTGAAGGCCGACGGCACCATCGACGTGGCCGCCGGGAAGCACATCGACGGCGTGGTCCAGGGGCCGCCGGGCGGCTACAGCTGCACCAGCTGCCACGGCGACGCGAGCCGGCAGCCGCCGGCCATCGCGCCGGCGCCGCCGCGCGACACCGCCGGCAATGTCGCCACCACGGCGCGGGGCGTGGGCGCGCACCAGAGCCACCTGGTCGCCGGGCCCATGGCCGGCGCCGTCGCCTGCACCGAGTGCCACGTCTACCCGCCCGTCGGGACGCATCCCAACGGCGCGGTGGACGTCGCCTTCGGGGCGCTGGCCTCGAAGGGCGCGGCGCCCGTGTGGAACGGCGCCACCTGCGCCGTCTACTGCCACGGCGCCACGCTCTCGGGCGGGAGCGTGTCGGCGCCGACCTGGGCCCGGGTGGACGGGACGCAGGCCGCCTGCGGCGCCTGCCACGGCCTGCCTCCCACGGCCCTCTCCGGCGGGGGCGTCCACCCCGCGGTGTCGGGCGGCGCGACGGCCTGCGCCGCCTGCCACCCCCAGACGGTGAAGGCCGACGGCACCATCGACGTGGCCGCCGGGAAGCACGTGAACGGGACGGTGGAGGTCCAGAGCACGCACCCCGCCGGCTGGAGCGACAGGGCCCAGCACGGCTACGCCGCCAACCGCGACCTGGCGAGCTGCCGGACCTGCCACGGGGCGACGCTCACCGGCGGCTCCGCCGGGGTCTCCTGCGACGCCTGCCACACCGGGGGGACGGCGGCCTGGAGGACCACCTGCACCTTCTGCCACGGGGACGCCGCGCGGGCCGCGGCGCTGCCGGAGAACCGGTTCGCGCCGCCGGTCGGGACGCAGGGCGAGACGCTGTCCGCCCAGGCGGCGGTCGGCGCCCACCAGCGCCACCTCTCCGGATCGGCGAACGCGGCGCCGGTGGCCTGCACCGAGTGCCACGCGGTGGGGGGCATCACCGACATCGCCCACGTGGACGGGGCGGTGCAGCTCCGCTTCGGCCCCCTCGCGACCACCGGGGGCAGGGCGCCGGCCTACGACGGGGCCTCCTGCTCGGCGAGCTACTGCCACGGCGGCTTCACCGGCGGCTCGAGCGCCGCCCCCTCCTGGACCGGGGGCGCCATGGCCTGCACCTCGTGCCACGGGAACGCTCCCTCGACCGGAGAGCACCAGCGCCGCGAGCACGTCTCGGCGGGCTGCGTGGCCTGCCACGGCACCGGCTATTCCAGCAGCACGGCCCGGGCGGCAGATCACCCGAACGGCGTGAAGAACGTGGGCGGCGCCGGGTCCCAGGTGAACAGCTGGAACGCCGCCACGCTCACCTGCGCCCCGGCCTGCCACGGGAGCGAACGCTGGTGACGGGGCGCGCTACCCGCCGCTCTTCACCGCGCCGGCGGCGGGGGCGGTCCCGGCGGAGGCCGGCGGCTCGGGGAAGCCGCGCCGGCGCATGAGCGCGCCGATGCCGGCGTCGCGCCCGCGGAAGGTCCGGTAGGCCTCGGCGGGATCGACGGTGTTCCCCACCGAGAGGACCTTGTCGCGAAGGCGCTTCGCCACCGCCGGGTCGTACGGGCCGCCCGCCTCGGTGAAGGCCTCGAAGGCGTCGGCCGAGAGCGTGTCCGACCACAGGTAGCTGTAGTACCCGGCGGAGTAGCCGTCGCTCGAGAAGACGTGGCTGAAGTGCGGCGTGCGGTGCCGCATCACGATCTCCCGGGGCATGCCCAGGGCCGCGAGCGTCCGCCGCTCGAACTCGTCCGGGTCGAGCGGCTTGCCGCCCTCGAGGTGGAGCTTCATGTCGACCAGCGCCGCCGCCAGGTACTCGACGGTGGCGAAGCCCTGGTTGAACTTGCCGGCGCGCTCGATCCTGGCCACCACTTCGCGGGGCATGGGCTTCCCGGTCTCGACGTGGAGCGCGAAGCGGTCGAGCACCTCGGGCGTCGAGAGCCAGCGCTCCAGGAGCTGCGAGGGGAACTCCACGTAGTCGCGGGCCACGTCGGTGCCCGACACCGAGGGGTAGTCGACGCTGGAGGACAGGCCGTGCAGGGCGTGGCCGAACTCGTGGAACAGGGTGTCGGCGTCGTCCCAGCTCACCAGGATGGGAGTGCCCGGCGCGCCCTTCACGAAGTTGGCGTTGTTGGAGACGATGGTGGAGACCTCGCCGTCGAAGCGCTCCTGGGCGCGGTAGGCGTTCATCCAGGCGCCGGAGCGCTTGCCGGGCCGGGCGTAGGGGTCGAAGTACCAGAGCCCCACGTGGTGGCCGGAGGCGTCCAGCACCTGCCAGACCCGGACGTCGGGGTGGTAGACCGGGACGCCGCGGGCGGGCTCGAAGCGGAGGCCGAGGAGGCGGCCGGCAACCCAGAACATGGCCTCCCGCAGCCGCTCCAGCTGCAGGTAGGGCTTCACCTCGCTCTCGTCCAGGTCGTACTTCGCCTTGCGGACCTTCTCGGCGTAGTAGCGGTAGTCCCAGGGCTCGATCCGGATGCCGGCGCCCTCGCGGTCGGCGATGGCCTGCATGTCGGCCACCTCCTCCCGGACCCTGGCCACCGCCGGCTTCCACACCGCCTCCATGAGCGCCATGGCCCGCTCCGGAGTCCGGGCCATGGTGTCCTCGAGCCGGAAGTGCGCGTGCGTCGGGTAGCCGAGCAGCCGGGCGCGCTCGGCGCGGAGCTGCAGGATCTCGACGATGATCGCCTTGTTGTCGGTCGCGTCCCCGTGGTCGCAGCGGCTGTAGAAGGTGCGCCAGACCTTCTCCCGCAGGTCGCGGCGGGAGGAGTAGGTCAGGAACGGCTCCACGCTGGAGCGGGTGTTGAGGACGGCCCACTTGCCCTTCGCGCCGCGCGCCTCGGCGGCGGCGGCCGCGGCCTGCACGACCGACGGCGGCAGGCCGGCCAGGTCGGCCGGGGCCCCGAGCAGGGTGACCTGGTCCTTCTCCTCGGCCAGCACGTTCTGGTTGAAGGCGGTGAACAGGGAGGCGAGGCGCTGGTTGATGGCGGCGACGCGCTTGCGGGCTCCCTCGTCCAGCTGCGCCCCGGCGCGCACCAGCCGCCGCCAGTACACCCAGGTCAGGCGCTGCTGCTCGGGCGTGAGGCCCGACTTCTCCCGCGCCTGGTAGACCGCCTCGACCCGGCGGAAGAGCCTCTGGTCCTGGGCGATCCGGTCCCGGAACGCGGCCAGCCGGGGAGCCATCTCCCGCTCCACCGCCTGGAACGCCGGAGAGCTCATCGAGGAGGAGTAGACCCCGTAGATCGCGCCGACGCGGCCGAGCGCCCGGCCCGAGCGCTCCATCGCGGCGATGGTGTTCTCGAACGTGGGCGGGGCCGGGTCGGCGTCGATGGCCTCGACCTCGGCGAGCTGGGAGGCCATCGCCACCTCCAGCGCCGGCCGGAACTGCGCCACCTCGACCCGGTCGAAGGGCGGGACTCCGCCGTAGGGCCCGGCCCAGGGCGCGAGCAGGGGGTTCTCCACCTTCTCCTCCCGGCCCCTCGGGGCCCCGGCCGCGCCGGCGCAGGCTGCTTCGAGGAGGAGCAGGGCGGCGAGCCCCGCGAAGTGCGCTCTCGACATGGTCTGGTCTCTCCGAGGTGTGGCGCCCGGTCGAGGGCGCGCGCGATCCTACTTCTTCCCGGCGCCGCGGGCTGCGGCCGCCTTCTCCTCGACCTTGCGGAGGAAGCGCACGGGGTCGATGACGAAGCGCTCGTGGGTGCCCCGGCAGATCTCGTCCACGCCGTCGTGGGCGGAGACGGAGAAGGAGAGCTTGCGCCCCTCGACGCGGTCCAGCGCCACCCGCACCGTCACCGTGAGGCCGGGCGGGGTGGCCGCCGAGTGCGTCAGGCGCACGTCGGTGCCGACCGACTGCTCCCCGGCGTCGAGGTGGGGCTGGATGGCGTCGATGCAGGCCCACTCCACGAGGCCCACCAGGAAGCCGGTCGCGAAGACCGGCGGCATGGCCCGGAAGGTCTCCGACTCCGGGTAGAGGTGGGGGACGGTCTTGCTCTCCGGCACACGGTAGCGGAACTCGTGCGCCAGCCCGGCGCGCAGCGTGCTCTTCATGGCGCGCGATACTAGCCGCGGAGGGCGCCCTTCAGGAAGCGGAGGAGTGCGGCCCAGGACTTCCTGTCGGCCGCGGCGTCGTAGGAGAGGCCGTCCATGCCGACCTTGTCGGCGTCCGGGTTGGTGAAGCTGTGCTTCACGCCCGGGTAGACGACGATCCGGACCTTGGCCCCGGCCTCCTTCATCTCCTTGCGGAAGGCCTCGACCTTCTCCTTCGGGACCATGGGGTCGGCGCCGCCGGTCTGGATCAGCAGGGGGGCCTTGATCTTCCCCTCTTCCGCCGCGCCGTCGCCGGGGGTGAGCGCGCCGTGGAAGGTCGCGACCGCCTTCAGGTCCTCGCCCGCCCGGGCCATGGCGATCACCACGCCCCCTCCGAAGCAGTAGCCGATGGCGCCGATGCGCGAGGGATCGACCTGCGGCTGCTGCGCCAGCAGCTCGCGGGCGGCGTCGAAGCGCGCGCGCACCACTGCCGGGTCCCTGGTCGCCTCCTTCACGAACGCCTCGGCGTCCGCCGGGTGCGTCGTCACCTTGCCCTTGCCGTACATGTCGAGGGCGAAGCCCACGTAGCCGGCCCGCGCCAGGCGGATGGCCTGGTTCCGGGCGTGCTGGTTGTGACCCCACCACTCGTGGACCACCAGCACGCCGGGGCGCTTTCCCTTGGCGGCGCCGTCGTAGGCCAGGAATCCCTGCAACGCCGTGTCGCCCTGCCGGTACTCGATCTCCTGGGTGACCACCTCGGCCTGGGCGGCGCGGGCCAGCGCGGCCCAGGCGATCGCTGCGACGGCGAGCTTCGCGGACGACGTCATGGAGTACCTCCTCGGGTGTCCGGTCTTGCCGCGGCGGCGGGCTCGCCGCAACGACCTGCGCGGGACGTGGCGCGGGAGGCGCACCTCGCCCTACCGCGGGCCCCGAATTTTCTTGGACGAGGCCGGCCATTCGGTGTCTCCTTGCCGGCATGCACACGAGCCCCATCTCGACCGGAATCGTCCGCATGGCTGCCACCGCGCTGTGCCTCGCGCTCATGCCCTCGCCCTCCCGGGCGGAGGAGATCGAGGTCGCCCAGGCGTCCAGGCCGAAGAGGACGGTGGCCGCCGCGCCCGCGCACCGGCCGGCGCCGGTGGCCCACCAGGCCCCGCGGCCTCCCGAGGATCCCTCCGCCGCGCTGCTCGGCCGCATCGAGCTCGGCGGCTCCCTGGGCCTCGCCATCCCCTTCGAGTCCGGGATCGACACCGGCTTCAAGCTGAACGGCGCCGTCTTCTACGGCGTCATGCCGCTCGCGCCCCGGGTCATCCTCCAGCTCGGCGGCAACCTGGGCTGGACCTACCACTCCGCGCCCTTCGACGGCTCCTTCACCTTCTGGGACATCCTGCCCACGGCCAGGGCGCGGATGAGCCTCGACCAGCGGCTCTTCGCCTACGGCGACGTGGGCATGGGCATCGGCCTGGCGCGGGCCAGCGTCAACATCCCCGGCTTCGGCACGCAGACCGCCTCCGACACCGCCTTCCTGCTGAAGCTGGGCGGCGGCGTCGGCTGGGACCTGAACCCGCAGCTGTCGCTGGTGGGCGAGCCGGCCCTGTGCATCTACATGAAGGACGGCTCCACCACCGAGCTGACGCTGATGTTCGGGGTGCTCTACCGGCCCTAGCGGACCCGATCCCAGGGAGGGGCGATCGCGCCCCTCCCCCGGCTCGCCTTATACTCGGCTCCTTCCCCCGGGAGGCGGAGGAGCCATCGGGTGAGCCGCACCAGCCCCTACGAGGTCGGCCTCGACCGGAACCCGGCCAACCACGCGCCGCTCACGCCGCTCGTGTTCCTGGAGTGGGCGGCGGAGGTCTACCCGGAGCGGCTGGCCATCGTGCACGGCCGGCGGCGCCAGACCTGGAAGGAGACCGCCGAGCGCTGCCGGCGCCTGGCGTCGGCGCTCGCGGCCCGCGGCATCGGGACCGGCGACACCGTCGCGGTCATGGCCTCCAACACCCCGGAGATGCTGGAGGCGCACTTCGGCGTGCCCATGACCGGCGCGGTGCTGAACGCGCTCAACACCCGCCTCGACGCCGGGGCCATCGCCTTCATGCTGGAGCACGGCGAGGCGAAGCTGCTCCTCGCCGACCGGGAGTTCTCTCCCACGGTGAAGGAGGCGCTCGGGAAGCTGGGGCGCAAGCTCCCGCTGGTGGACATCGACGACCCGGAGTACCAGGGCCCGGGCGAGAGGCTCGGCGAGCTCGACTACCAGGCCTTCCTGGCGGGCGCCTCGCCGGACTTCGCCCGCGCCGAGCCCCGCGACGAGTGGCAGGCCATCGCCCTCAACTACACCTCCGGCACCACCGGCAACCCCAAGGGCGTCGTCTACCACCACCGGGGCGCGTACCTGAACGCGCTGGGCAACATCCTCACCTGGGCCATGCCGCACCACTCGGTCTACCTGTGGACGCTGCCCATGTTCCACTGCAACGGCTGGTGCTTCCCCTGGAGCATGGCGGCCAACGCCGGAACCAGCGTCTGCCTGCGCAAGGTGGACGCCGCCCGCATCTTCGAGCTCGTCCGCGAGCACCGGGTGACCCACTACTGCGGCGCCCCCATCGTCCACGCCCAGCTGGCGAGCGCGCCGCCGGAGCTGCGCGCCGGCATCTCCCACCCGGTGAAGGGGATGGTGGCCGCGGCGCCGCCGACGGCGGCCCTGCTGGAGTCAATGGAGCGCATCGGGATCGAGCTCACCCACGTCTACGGCCTCACCGAGGTCTACGGGCCGGCGTCGGCGTGTGCCAAGCAGGAGGAGTGGGCCGGGCTCGACGTCCCGGCCCGCGCCGAGCGCAACGGGCGGCAGGGGGTGCGCTACCTGCTCCAGGACGGGATGACGGTGGTGGACCCCGGGACAATGAAGGAGGTCCCGGCCGACGGGACCACCATGGGAGAGATCGTCTTCCGCGGCAACATCACCATGAAGGGCTACCTCAAGAACCCCGAGGCGACCGCCCAGGCCTTCGCCGGCGGCTGGTTCCACTCCGGAGACCTGGCGGTGCTCCACCCCGACGGCTACGCCAAGATCCGCGACCGGGCCAAGGACATCATCATCTCCGGCGGCGAGAACATCTCCTCGGTGGAGGTGGAGGAGGTGCTCTCCCGGCACCCGGCGGTGCTGGCCGCGGCGGTGGTGGCGCAGCCCGACGCGAAGTGGGGCGAGAGCCCGTGCGCCTTCGTGGAGACGCGGCCGGGGAGCCCGGTGACCGAGGCCGAGCTCATCGAGCACTGCCGCGCCCGGATGGCCCACTTCAAGGCCCCGCGCAAGGTGGTGTTCGGGTCCCTGCCCCGCACCTCCACCGGCAAGGTGCAGAAGTTCGTCCTGCGCACGCAGGCGAAGTCGAGGTCGGCCATCGAGTGACCAGCGCCGCCGGAGGGGGCGGCAAGGAGAGGACATGGGCGCGAACGTGCAGGCGGTTGCCGAGGGGCCGATGGTCACCCGGCGGTCGGAGGCGGGGGTGGTCACGCTGACCATGAACCGCGGCCAGCGCTTCAACGCGCTCTCCTCGGAGATGATCGCGGCCCTGGAGGCCGAGATGGACGCCGTGGCCCGGGACGAGTCGGCCCGGGCGGTGGTCCTGGCCGGCGCCGGCCGGGGCTTCTGCGCCGGCCACGACCTCAAGGAGATGCGGGCCCACCACGGCGACAAGGCCTGGCAGGAGAAGCTCTTCGCCGACTGCAGCCGGGTGATGCTGAAGCTCACCCGCCTGCCGCAGCCGGTCATCGCCCGGGTCCACGGCATCGCCACCGCCGCCGGCTGCCAGCTCGTCTCCATGTGCGACCTGGCGGTGGCGGCGGAGGAGGCGCGCTTCGCCCTCCCCGGCGTGAACGTGGGCATCTTCTGCTCCACACCCGCCGTCGGGGTGGCGCGCAACGTGGGGCGCAAGCGCGCCATGGAGATGCTGCTCACCGGCGAGATGTTCGACGCCCGCACCGCGCTCTCCTGGGGGCTGGTGAACCGCGTGGTGCAGGCGGAGAAGCTCGACGCCGAGATCGCCCGCTTCACGGACGTCATCCTGGCCCGCAGCGGCTACGTCGTGGCCACCGGCAAGCGGACCTTCTACGAGCAGATCGACCAGCCCCTGGCCGGCGCCTACGACACCGCCGGGGAGACCATGGCCTGCGGCATGCTCCACGAGGACGCGGCCGAGGGGATCGACGCCTTCCTCTCGAAGCGGGCGGCGAGGTGGAAGGGCAGGTGAGGCAGCGCATGGGGTGGCGCGCCGCGCTGGCGGCGCTGGCGGTCCTCGCCGCCGCGCCGGCCGCGTCCGCGCCGCGCGCCCGGCCGCAGGGCTCGGCGCTGTTCCTCGACGGCACCCGCCGGCCCGTCCGCTGGATCGACGGCGACACCTTCCGGGTCCTCGACGGCCCGCAGAAGGGGCGCTCGGCGCGCGTCGTCGGCGTGAACTCGCTCGAGAGCTACGGGCCGGTGCACCGCTGGGGCCGGTGGCGCCCGGCGCAGCTGCTCGGGATCGCCAGGGAGGCGACGCGGCGGGTGAAGGTGGGCGAGTGGCACTGCCAGGCGAGCGCCGGCGACGACGCCTACGGCCGCATCCTGGCCACCTGCCCCGACGCCGCCCGCATGCTGGTCCGGGCCGGCCTGGCCATGGTCTTCGCCGTGGGCGAGCCGCCGGACCCGGAGCTGCTGGCGCTGCAGCGGAAGGCCCAGGCGCGCGGCGCCGGGATGTGGCGCAAGGGCGTGCCGCCGCTCATCCCCTCCAGCGTCCACTCGGCCGACGAGCCGGGCCTGGAGAAGGGCGCCTACGACCGGATCGTGGACACGCGCACCGGGACGACCGAGCCGCGCCCGCACCAGGAGGTGTACCGCGTCTGCCAGGAGGTCTGCGTGGGCGAGGGCGCCGACCGCGCCTGCATGACCTGGGTCCCGTTCGAGCGGCGCTACGAGGATCGGCCGCCCTGCCTGTTCCGGAGGTGACCCTTCGACTTCGGGGCGCTGCGCGCCCCTGCTTCAGGGCGAGCGGCGCGAGCAGGGGGGTCACCCCACGATCGCCGCCCGCATGGACAGCGACCCCATCTCGAACCCGGTCATGGGGAAGCGGACCGGGTCGCCGGCGCCGGCGGCGCCGGCCACGTAGAGCAGAGGCAGGTAGTGGTCGGGCGTGGGGTGGGCCCGGCGCCCCTCCTCGGTGTCGAGCGCACCGGCCAGGGCGGCGCCGTCGCGGCGCTCCAGGGCCCGGGTCACGAGGGCGTCGAAGGCGGTGGCCCAGCCGGGCGTGGCGCGCTCGCCGCGGCTCCAGGCGGTGAAGGCGTGCCGCAGGTTGTGGACCACGTTGCCGCTGCCCATCACCAGCACTCCCTCGTCGCGCAGGGGCGCCAGGGCCCGGCCGATGGCCAGGTGGTCCGCCGGCGGAAGCCGCTCGTCGATGGCGAGCTGGATCACCGGGACGTCGGCGGCGGGGAGCAGGTGGCGCAGGACCGACCAGGTCCCGTGGTCCAGGCCCCAGTCGTCGCGGAGCGAGGCGCGGCCCTCGCCCACCAGCCGGGCCACCCGCCGCGCCAGGGCGGGATCGCCCGGCGCCGGGTACTGGACCCGGTACAGCTCGTCGGGGAAGCCGCCGAAGTCGTGGATGGTCTCGGGCCGGGCGTTGCCGGTGACGAAGGTGCCGGCCACGTACCAGTGGGCCGACACGGCCACGACCGCCCGCGGGCGGGGCAGGAGCCCCGCCAGCGAGCGGAAGCCGCGGCTCCACGGGTTGTCCTCGATGGCGTTCATGGGCGAGCCGTGCCCCACGAAGAGGACCGGCATGCGGCCCGGGTCGCGCCTCGGCTGGTCGCCCCGCCTGGCCATGGCCTTCGAGCCTCCGGCGGCGGCGAGCCCCAGCACCGCCTTGACGAAGTCGCGCCGCGTGGGTCCGGCCATGGGGCTTCCCGGCTAGTTGGACGCAGCCTTCGGCTGCTCCCGCACCGCCTCGACGTCGAGGGAGATGGTCACCTCGTCGCCTGCGACCGGACCGGCCTCGACCATCTTGGACCAGCGGAGGCCGTAGTCCTGGCGGTTGATCCGGGTGGTGGCGGAGAAGCCGCGCCGGGTCTCGCCGCCCATGCCCTTCACCTCGGGGGAGAGGGCGACGTGGAGGGTCACCGGGCGGGTGACGCCGCGCAGGGTGAGATCGCCCGTGACCTCGAGGGCGCCCGCGGCCGCCTTCTCCACCTTGGTGGACCGGAAGGTGACGGTGGGGTACCTCGCCACGTCGAAGAAGTCGGGCGACCGCAGGTGGGCGTCGCGGTCGGGGTTCCGCGTGCTGACGGTGGCGGCGTCGATGGTGGCCTCGACGCTCGACCGGGTGAGGTCGGAGTCGTCGAGGTGGATGGTCCCGCTGGTCTTCCCGAACTCGCCCCTCACGGTGCTGATGACGAGGTGCCTCACGGCGAAGGAGGTCTGGGTGTGGGCCGGGTCGATGTTCCAGTCGGCGGCGAGGGCCAGGACGGGGGCCAGCGCCAGGAGCGATGCCGCGAGCTTCCTCATGAGATGTCGTTTCCTTTCGGGCGCGTCCGACGGGACGGCTGGCCCGGAGATCTGCCGCCGGCCCCCGCCGCGCGCAATCCCACCTGGCGCACCTGTGCGTTCCGCCCGTGGAACGGTGCGCGCGGCGCGGGGGACCGCTCGCCCCGAGCGCAGGGGCGCGCAGCGCCCAGCGGTCGAAGGGCGAACGCTGGGCTACCGCGCGGCGGCCATGGCCGCCTTCACGTCGGGTACGCCCATGAAGACGGAGACCTTCCGCGCCGCCGCCGAGCCCACGAAGACGTACTGGATGTTGATGCCGGCCTCGCCCAGCTTCTGGGCCACCCTGCCGAGCTCGCCCGGCTTGTCGGCCAGCGTCAGCTCCAGCACGTCCCGCTCCTCGGCCGAGTAGCCCTTGGCGGCGAGCGCCTTCTTCGCCGCCGCCGGCTTGTCCACCACCAGGCGGAGGATGCCCTGCGAGCCCTCCACCCAGGCGTTCACCGCCCGGAGGTTGACCTTCTTCGCTCCCAGCGCCGTGGCGATCTCCCCGAGGATCCCGGGGCGGTCGTCGACTCGGATCTTGAGCTCCGTGGCTCGCGGCATGTTCCGTCCTCCCGAGGTGGAGCGGCATTGGAGCGCGCCGCGCTCCGGAAAGGCAAGGTCACGCGAAGGGCGTGCCCGATCCTCAGGCTTTTCCGCCCTTCTGGCCGACCTGGTGGTCGGCCAGGCGCTCGAGGGCCTTCACCAGCGCCGAGTGGTCGCGCTTGCCGTCGCCGGCCGCGGCGCAGGCGTTGAAGAGCTCCTGGGCCGTGGCGGTGTTGGGGAGCGACACCCCCAGCGCCCGGGCTCCGGCGAGGGCCAGGCCCAGGTCCTTCTGGTGCAGCTCGATGCGGAAGCCGGGGTCGAAGGTGCGCTTCAGCATCCGCTCGCCGTGGACCTCCAGCACCCGGGACGAGGCGAAGCCGCCGAGGAGCGCCTGGCGCACCCGGGCCGGGTCGGCCCCGGCCTTGGAGGCGAAGAGGAGCGCCTCGGCCACCGCCTCGATGTTGAGCGCCACGATGATCTGGTTGGCCACCTTGCAGGTCTGGCCGTCGCCCACGCCGCCGACCAGCGTGATGTTCTTTCCCATGAGCTCGAAGAGCGGCTTCACGCGCGCGAAGGCCGCCTCGCTCCCGCCCGCCATGATGGTCAGGGCGGCGTTCTTGGCCCCCACCTCGCCGCCGGACACCGGCGCGTCCAGGTACTCGCAGCCCAGCGCCTTCACCTTCTCGGCGAAGCGCCGGGTCTCGATGGGCGAGATGGAGCTCATGTCCACCACCGCCTTGCCGGGCGAGAGCCCCTCGGCCACGCCGCCCGGGCCGAGGAGGGCCTTCTCCACGTCCGGGGTGTCGGGGAGCATGGTGACGACGACCTCGGCCGCCTGCGCCACCTCCCGGGCGCTCCCGCAGGCCTTGCCGCCGGCGGAGACCAGCTCCGGCGGGACTCCGCTCCGCGAGTGGAGGTGGAGCGCGTGCCCTCCCTTGAGGAGGTTCAGCGCCATGGGCTTCCCCATGATCCCGAGACCGACGAATCCGACCTGCATGGGCATCCTCCTGTCCGTGCGCCTCTCCGGCTCCCGCCCGTCGCTCACTCCTCGATGGCCGCGTCCACCAGGGTGGGCGCGAGCAGCCGCACCAGCTCCCGGGGCGCCAGCCCCACCAGGAAGCCGCGCGAGCCGCCGTTCACGTAGATCCTGTCCAGATCGAGGATGGTCCGCTCCAGGCACACCGGCATCGCCCTCCGGGTGCCGAAGGGGCTGGTGCCGCCGACCTGGTAGCCGCTGTGGCGATTGGCGACCTCGGGCTTGCAGATCTGGATCGACCGCTTGCCGAGCTGCCGGGCCAGCGCCTTCACCGAGACCTCCCGGTCGCCGTGCATGAGGACCACCAGGGGAGCGCCGGCCTCGTCCTCCATCACCAGCGTCTTCACCACCGCGTGCTCGTCCACGCCGAGCTCGCGGGCCGAGACGGCCGTGCCGCCGTGCTCCTCGTAGCGGTATGGGTGGGCGGTGAAGGCCACCCCCATCTCCCGCAGGAGGCGCACGGCCGGCGTCGAGGGCATGGCGGGCGGCCGGGACACGGCGGGAGAGGATAGCGCAACGCCGCTTCCGGAAGGCATGCCCGGCGCGGCGGCGAAGCCGAGGCGCGGCGGAGGCGCTACAGCGCGCCTGCCGAGAGGTCCCATTCGGCCCGGCTCTCGGCGAGCCGGCGGCGCAGCGCCTCCTTGATCTCGAGGTCCCAGGTCTCCATGGGGTCGAAGTCGTCGGTGAGGACGACGCCGTTCTCCCGGGGGACGGGGTAGCTCCCCCACAGGTAGGACATGGCCCACTGCGCCCCGGGGACCACCGGCAGGCCCCTCAGCAACGCCTCCGGGAGGTTCCGCGCGGGTCCCCAGTAGGCCGCGATCTCGACGTTTCCGAAGGCGTGGCGCTGCGGGTCGAAGATGGGCCTCACCTCGACCCGATCGAAGAGCGTGGCGAGCGTCCTCACCACCGAGGGCACGATTCGGTCGCCCCTGCCGAGCCCGCCGACGAGGTTCAGGGCCAGCACGCCTCCCGGCGTCATGGCCCGGGCCACCAGGGAGAGAGCCTCGCGGGTGAGGAGGTGGCCGGGGAAGGTGTCCCCGCTGAAGGCATCCAGGACCACGAAGTCGTACTGCTGGTCATTCACGTTCAGGAAGTGGCGGGCGTCGTCCACCACCGTTCGCCCCGAGACCCTGAAGCCGAAGTGGCGCCGCGCCAGCTCCAGCACCTCGGGATCGATCTCGACCACGTCGGTGCGCACGCCCATGCGCTCGTACCAGGTGGGCACGACCCCGGCGCCGAGCCCGACGACGAGGCAGCGCTTGCCGGACGGCTGCAGCGCGTACGGCAGGAACTGGAGGAAGTACGGGTAGGGGAAGGCGCTGAGGCCCGTCGCCAGGTCCATTCCCCCCTGGAAGGCCCCGTCGACGATGATGGCACGGGTGGTGCTGCCCCGCGCGTGGAGGTCGACGACGTCCAGGTGGCCGTAGAAGCCGTCCGACTTGTGGATCTCCTGGACCAGGGTGCCGTTCGCGGTGATCCCGGAGCGGAGGCCGACCTGCTGGGGCAGGAGGAGCGCCAGGAGCGCCGGCGCCACGAGCCAGAGGCGGCGGCGGAACACGGCGAAGTAGGTGCCCCCGAGGCCCAGGAGCAGCACGCCGACGACCTGGAAGATGCGCCCGACTCCGAAGGCGGCGATGAGCACGAAGCCGGTGAGCACCGTCCCGAGGAAGCTCCCCAGCGTGGAGATGGCATAGAGCGCTCCGACCACCCGCCCGATGCTGCGGATCTCCCGCGCGGCGATCTTGACGATGTACGGGGAGACGCAGCCGAGCAGGAAGAGCGACGGGAAGAAGATGGCGGCGGCAGCGGCCAGGGAGCCGCCGCGGAGGCCCAGGGCGAGGCTGGCCTGGAGGATCGGGGACTTCACGTACGGGATGGCGAGCACGCACGCACCCGCCAGCGAGATGAGCCCGTAGAGCCAGTCCGCGCTCGGCCGGCGGTCGCTCAGCCAGCCGCCCACGGCGTACCCGGCCGCGAGCCCCACCAGCGTCACGGTGATGAGGGCGGTCCAGACGAAGAGCGACACCCCGAAGTACGGCCCGATCACGCGGGAGCCGAGCACCTCGACGACCATCACCATCGCGCCGCAGACGAACGACGTCGCCATCAGGAAGCCGAGGCCGGCTCGGCTCGTGACCACCTCCCCGGCTGGAGCCGCGCTCGAGGTTCGCCTCTCGTCCATTTCGGGCAGCGATGATACTCGAACGGCGTTCGCGGGCACCAAGCTCCGGGCGCACGCCCAGCATCGCCCGCAAGCCACGGGCGGCGGAAGCCCGGGCTAGGGCTCGGGCCGGGGAGCTGCGCACGCCGCGGCGCGCGCCAGCAAGAGGTCGCGCTCGCGCGCGTTCTTCGTCAGCGAAGCCGCGCGCTCGAACTCGGGGCGGGCCTCGTCGAGGCGGCCCAGCCGGGAGAGCAGGTCGCCGCGCACCGCCGGGAGCAGGTGGTACCCCTCGAGCCGCGGCTCCGAGGCGATGGCGTCCACGAGCTCCAGCCCCGCCGCCGGCCCCTGGGCCATGGCCACCGCCACCGCCCGGTTCAGCTCCACGACCGGCGACGGAGTCAGCCGCACCAGCTCGCCGTAGAGCGCCGCGATGCGCGCCCAGTCGGTCTCGGCCGCGGTCCGCGCCCGCGCGTGGCAGGCGGCGATGGCGGCCTGGAGCGCGTACGGGCCGGGGGCGCCGCCGAGCGTCCCGGCGCGCTGCAGCGCCGCGAGGCCGCGGCGGACGGCCGCGTGGTCCCAGCGCGCCCGGTCCTGGTCGAGCAGCAGGACCGGCTCCCCCGAGGGCCCGGTCCGCGCCGCGGTGCGCGAGGCCTGGATCTCCATCAGCGCCACCAGGCCGTGGACCTCCGGCTCGCCCGGGAGGAGCCCGGCCAGGATGCGTCCCAGGCGGAGCGCGTCCTCGCACAGGGCCGGCCGCATCCAGTCGTCGCCGGCGGTGGCCGAGTAGCCCTCGTTGAAGACCAGGTAGACGACCTCGAGCACCGACGGCAGGCGGGCGGCGAGCTCCGGCCCCCGCGGAGCCTCGAAGGCGACGCCCGCCTCGGCCAGCGTCCGCTTGGCCCGGACGATCCGCTGGGCCACGGTGGGCTCGGAGACCAGGTAGGCGCGGGCGATCTCCTCGGTCGAGAGGCCGCCCAGCAGGCGCAGCGTGAGCGCGACGCGCGCCTCGGTGGAGAGGACCGGATGGCAGGCGGTGAACACCAGCCGCAGGAGGTCGTCGCCCACCTCGTCGTCCAGGGCGGCGTCCAGGTCCGGCGCCACGCCCTCCCGGTCCTCGAGCTCGCGGCCCAGCTCCTCGTGCTTCCGCTCCAGGCGCTGCTTGCGGCGCAGGACGTCGATGGCGCGGTGCTTGGCCGCGGCCATGAGCCAGGCGCCCGGGTTCTCCGGGACGCCCGACTCCGGCCACTGCTCCAGCGCCGCCACCAGGGCGTCCTGGGCCAGCTCCTCGGCGGTGCCCACGTCGCGCACCATCCGCGCCAGGCCGGCGATGAGCCTCGCCGACTCGATGCGGAAGACCGCATGGATGGCGCGGTGCGCGTCGGGGGCCGCCACGGCCCCCGATCAGAGCACCTTCCCCCGCCGGCGCAAGCCGGGGGCAGCTAGGCGGGCCGCTTCCCCGTCTTCTCGAGCAGCGCCTTCTCCTGCCGCTCGATCTCGGGGCCGAAATCCGAGGCCTCGAACACCTGGCGGATCTCGATGACGTCGCCGTCCGCCGCCGGGCAGCGCGTGGCCCAGGCGACGGCCTCCTCCCTCGACTTCACCTGGATCATCCAGTAGCCGCCCAGGACCTCCTTCGCCTCGGCGAAGGGCCCGTCGGTCACGCGGGGCTTGCCGCCCGAGAACGAGACGCGCGCGCCCATCGACGTCGGGCGCAGGCCGTCGAGGCCGAGCAGCACGCCGGCCTTCTGGAGGGACTCGTTGTACTTCATCATCGCCGCCACCGCCTTCTCGTCCGGCATGGCGTCGGCGGCGGCGTTTCCGTAGTCCCTGGGGATCATCAGCATCATGAAGCGCATTCCCATGTCTCCTTCGGTTGGAGGCCGGGCTTCCCGGCCCTGTCGACCGGGTGCGAGCCCTGGCTCTACCGTGGCGACGAACGGCGGTCCGCGGGATCGACACCCGGTCACGCCTTTCCGGTGAGCGCTTCCAAGTGGCCGAGATGCCGGGGATCCTGGGGGCCTCACCCGTTCGTACCTGGGACGAAGTGCGCGTTCCGGGCGCGCCGGAAGGCCTACGATCGGCGCCATGGTCACCGCCCTCCTGCGTCCCGCCCCCTCGCTGCTCCGTCTCGCCGCCGCCGCCCTGCTCCTGGCCCCGGCGGCACCCGTCCGCGCCGACGACCCGTACCCGGAGCCGTCGGCGGCGGGGCCGGTGGACGGACCCTGGCCGCGCACCTACCAGGAGGACGGCTTCGACTTCGCCGTCTACCAGCCGCAGGTCGAGAAGTGGGAGGGCGACCGCATCACCTCGCGCTTCGCGGTGGCCGTGAACCGCGCCGGGCAGGAGGAGACCTTCTACGGCGTCATCTGGACCCAGGCCCGCACCGACGTGGACAAGGAGCAGGGCCGCGTCCATCTCTCGGACATCAGGGTGGTCCGGTCGTCGTTCCCCTCCGCGCCGAAGGGGACAAACTGGGCGGAGGTGCTCGACCGCAAGCTCCCCGACGACGCCGACGTGTCGCTGGAGCGCCTGCAGACCAGCCTCGCCATCCGCACGGCCGAGAAGCGGCAGAAGGCGGTGCCGGTGAAGAACGACCCGCCGGCGATCCTCTTCCGCACCGCGCCGGCCCTCCTGGTCTACGTGGACGGCGAGCCGGTGTTCCGGGCGGTCGCCGGCACGGGCCTGATGCGGCTCGTCAACACCCGGGCGCTGGTCCTCCGCGGGGGCGAGCGCTTCTACCTGCACCTCTTCGACGGCTGGATGGAGGCGCCCGCCCTGGCCGGGCCGTGGGCCGTGTCGCGGCTGCCGCCGACCGCGCTCGCCTCCGCGCTGGAGGCCTCGCGCAGGGCGGGCGATGCCGACCTCCTGCAGCCCGAGCCGCCGGAGCCCGAGGAGGGCGAGCCGGCGGCCGCGCTGCCGTCGCTGGCGCAGGGGCCGGTGCCCGAGATCATCGTGGCGACCAGGCCCACCGAGCTCGTCGTCACCGAGGGGCCGCCCGAGCTCGAGGCCATCGCGGGCACGGGCCTCCTCTACTGGAGGAACACCGGGTCCACGGTGGTGGTGGACCAGGCGAGCGGCGACCTCTACGCGCTCCTCGCCGGGCGATGGTTCCGCTCGCGGACGACCGCCGGGCCATGGCAGTTCGTCCCGGGGAAGAAGCTGCCCCGCGACTTCGCCCGCGTGCCGGAGGGCCACGAGAAGGCGAGCCTCCTCACCGCCGTTCCCGGGACGCCGCAGGCCCGCGAGGCGGTGATCGCCAACTCCATCCCCCAGACCGCGGTGGTGAACCGCGGCGAGGCGCGGCTCGATCCGGCCTTCGACGGCGAGCCGCAGCTGGCGCCCATCGAGGGCACGCCGCTCGCCTACGTGGTGAACAGCGCCACGCCCATCATCCGCGTGGACGCGCAGAGCTGGTACGCGGTGGTGAACGGGGTCTGGTTCGTCGCCACCGGCCCGCGCGGGCCGTGGGCGGTCGCCGACCGGGTGCCGGCCGTGATCTACACCATCCCGCCCAGCTCGCCGCTCCACTACGTCACCTACGTGCGGATCTACGGCGCCGACGCGGAGGCGGTCCGGGTCGGCTACACGCCCGGCTACCTGGGCACGGTGGTCTCGCCGGACTACGTGGTGGTCTATGGAACGGGCTGGTGGTACCGGCCGTGGATCGGGACGTACTGGTACGGGCCGCCGCTCACCTACGGCTTCGGCTGGAACGTGACCTGGAGCCCGTGGGACGGCTGGACGGTGGGGTTCGGCTGGGACTGGCCCTGGCCCTGGTACGCCGGCGGCGTGCGGCCGTGGTGGGGCCCGATGCCCTGGGCCTACCGGCCATGGGGCTGGGGCTACCGGCCGGTGAGCCACGGGAACGTCTACGGAGGGTACTGGGGGCACGCGGTGCGGCCGGCTCCGCCCCGCGGCGCCGGCTGGAGGCTGGCGCCCCCGGGAATCGCGCCCAGGCCGGCGCCG